>DYLT01000259.1 GCA_020721945.1 Blastopirellula marina | reverse complement strand
GCGGGTGGGGTCCAAGCCCGAAGTGCAACCGGCTGCCAAAGTGGCTCTGGTAGCCGCGTCCGCTATGCACCTCATCGACCAATTCGAGATCGCCCGCCACCACCCGCACCCGGGCGCCCACGCCGTCGCGGTTCGACCGGGCGCCCCGCAACGAGACCTGAAGCCAGTGGTGGCGCGTGCGGGTTTCGTTGCGCAAGACGAGGGCGGGCCGGCGTGAGGCGAGGATCGCCACATCGACGCGGCCATCGTTGTCGAGATCGTCGCAGGCCACGCCGCGGACGACGGTTCTCACCCGCAGGCCCGTGCCCGCCTGGGCCGACACGTCGGCGAACGTGCCGTCGCCGCGGTTGCGCAGGAGGACCGAGGTGGCTTCGTAGGTGCTCGTCTTGTCGTAGACCTCGATGTTGTCGTGCAAGTGGCCCATGCCGACGAACAGATCGCGGTGGCCGTCGTTGTCGAAGTCGACCAGGGCGCAACCCCACTTGACGTTATTGCGGGACCCCTGGCCGGCGCCCGAGGAGGTGGTCACGTCCTCGAACGTTCCGTCGCCGAGATTGCGGAACAGCACGCAGAGTTCGCCCTGGTAGGAGGTTTGGAAGAGGTCGATTCGGCCGTCGTTGTCGTAGTCGCCCGCATCGACGCCCATACTGCCCAGCTCCATGCCGCCGCCGTTGAATTGGAACCCGCACCGCAGCCCGACCTCTTCGAATCGGCCGTGCCCGTCGTTCTGGAAACAGAAGTTGCCGAACACGTCGTTCAGCACGAACACGTCGGTGTCGCCGTCGTCGTCATAATCGGCGCAGACCATGCCCATGCCGGTGCCTGGATGCTGGGCGATGCCCGACTCGACGCTCACATCGGCGAACGTGCCGTCGCCGTTGTTGCGATAGAGGGTGTGGCGCATGGGGGTGAACTCGACCGGGCCGGGGTAGATCGGCAAGCCGTCCCACACGCGCGTGACATGGTTCTCGTACGAGAAATCGACGTAGTTGGCCACGTAGAGGTCGAGGTCGCCGTCGGCATCCATGTCGAGAAACGAGGCCCCCGCGCCCACTTTGAAGCCGTCGGCGACGCCGGCCGTGTCGGTCACATCCGAGAAGGTGCCGTCGCCGTTGTTGCGATAGAGCTTCTTGGGGCCGAAGTTCGAGACGTACAAGTCGGGCAGGCCGTCGTGGTTGTAGTCGCCCACGGCCACGCCGAGGCCATACCCCGCGTCGCCCACGCCCGCCTGGTCCGTCACGTCCTGGAAACGAAATCCGCCGAGATTGCGAAAGAGGCGATTCTTGGGAGGCTCCGCAGGCGGCGGGGTTCCTTCGAGGGGCCGCCCGTTGAGGAAGTAGATGTCGATCCATCCGTCGCCATCGTAATCGAAGGTGGCCAGGCCGGCGGTGACGGTCTCGACGATGTACTTCCGGCCGCCGCTGCCGTCGGTGTGGCAAAACTCGACGCCGCTGCGCTGGGTCACGTCGGAAAGCACGATGGGGCCTTGCGCGGGACGGAACCACAGCGCCGCGGCGGCAACGCACGCCGCCAAGATCGCCGCGCCTGTCCAAGTCAGGATCTTCCCGAGGTTCATCGTTTTGTCGAAGCCTCCTGGAGCCGGCGGAGCGCCTCTTGGACGGCCAGGTTGCCGGGCTCCAATGCGTTCGCCCGCCGCAAGGCCTCGATCGCCCCGGCCCGGTCGCCGCGCTGCGAACATGCCTCGCTCAGGAGGCAGTAGTTCTGGACCGTGGGGGCCACATCGACGGCCGCGCGTGCCAGACGCACCGCCTCGCGGGGATCGCGCCCCGACTGCACGCACACCAAGGCCAACCAGGTGCGCAACTCGCCCTGGCGCGGCGCCAGCTCGACCGCCTTGCGGAGCGACGCTTCGGCCGCATCCCAGCGTTCGCGTTGGGCGTGAAGCCGGCCGGCCACCAACCAGTGTTGGGGGTTTTGCGGCTCGATCCGCTGGAGTTCCTCCGTCGCGCGGATGGCCTCGTCCAGCGCGCCGGTATGGGCAAGCGCCATCGCGAGCAACTGGCGACTTTCGAGGTGCGTGGGGTCGGCCGCGGCGGCCTGGCGCCAATAGGCGATGGCCCGTGCGGCGTCGCCGTGCGACTGGTACACCCCCGCCGCCGCAAGGTACGTGTCGGCCAGTCGCCGCTCGATCGAACGCTCGTCCCAGTGGTCGCGGCGGTCGGCCACGGCCACGGTTCGTTCCTGCGCTTTGCGCCGGCGGAACTCGTCTTCGTAGCGTCGGGCGGCTCCGGTGTCGCCCAGACGATGGCAAGCCGTCATCAGCCCGTAGTAGGTGCGGCTCGATGCGGCTTTGGCCTGGACGACGCGCTCGAAGCACTTCTTCGCATCGCCGGGGCGGCGCACGGCAAGATAGGCTTCGCCCAAGAGGTGGAGGGCTTCGGGCGAGTCGGGCCAGCGCGCCACGTGGCCCTGGAGTACCTCGACGGCCTCGTCGGGATGTCCACCTTCGAGCAGGGCCCTACCCAGCCCGAGACTCGGTTCAGCCTGCCCCGGCGCGGCGGCGACCGCGCGCCGGTACATCGACGCCGCCCTTTCGAAATCGCCCGCGCGCAGCGCGGTCTTGCCGATCCCATCACAGGCCGCGGCGTGGGCTGGGTCCAGGCGCAAGCACGCTTCCCACGAGCGCAGCGCCTCGTCCGTCTGGCCCCATGCCGAGAGCAGAGCCCCGCGCAGCGACAGGGCGTCGGCGTCGTGCGGGAAATCCTCCAACAGGCCGTCGCACACGACGAAGGCCTCGCGTTGCGCCGTGTTCTCGGCGGCCAGCGAGGCGACCGGGCGCGGGCCATCGACCGGGGTAAACCGGGCAAGGCGCCAGGCCCAGATCAGCACCGCCAAGATCACGATCGCGGCACCGGCTGCGATCCAGCTCCCACGACCACCGCGCCAGAGAATACCAAGCGAGGCAGCCTGCCGCGTGCGGTTGCATCCTGGGTTCTCTTGGCAGAATGCACCCTGTGTCACGGCAGGCTGCCTCGTCGCAATAGGGCGGCGCTTTGGCGACCAAGGTCCGCCCGCACCGGGGCGACTACTTGGGTTTCGCGGCGGCAGGCGTCGCGGGCTCCGTGGCCAAGGGCTTGCCCTTCGGATCGCCGGTCTGCTTCATCTGCTTCATCACGGCTGAAGGGTCGGAAAGCGTCTCAGTGTGGAAGCCTGGCTTTTTGGCCGGGTCTTCCCCACCGCACCCCACCAGGCCCGCAAGGCCCAGCGACAGAACCAGTCCCATCATCATGCCTGCGATCTTGCGCATCAGTGCAAATCCTCCGAGGGTTACTAGAACTGAGGCGGCGGCGCGTTGTCGGCCACGCCGTTGAGCTTCAGCCATGCCCCGTACTGGAGCGTCTGGTTGATGAAGCGCACCGATCCGTCGCCCAACAGGGCGTTGATGCCGCCGGGATGGAGCCCGCTGGCGCCTGGCCACTCGGTATTGATTCCCCAGGCACAGAGGTAACTGGGGCTGAACGCATGGGGCGCGGCTCGGAACCACGTCCAGGCCCGTTTCGGCCCCGAATCGTCCACGTCGGCGAATCGCGGCGTGCCGCCCTCGTCGGTCGGGTAACCGCCGTGAGAACAGCCGAGGAAAGCCGGGCGGAACACCGCGGCGCCTCGGGTGACGCGAGGCTTACCCGTGCCCGACGTGTTGAACGGCCCACCGTAATATGCCCAGGAATTGGTCTCGGCCACCACCACGGTGTTCGACGTGCCGTCGGTGATGTTCGACATCTTGAAGAACCGGCCGTGCGTGAACAGGCCCGAATAGTCGCCGGTCTGGGTGATGCCGAAACTGTTCCACGGAGCCCAGTTCCCCAAAACGGCCGTGGGCCACCAGTGATACCCTTCCGAACCGGCATAGGCCGTCCACGCGATGTTGTGGGATTCCGAGGGATCGCCGAAGCCCGAGTCCGACGGACATCGCAGCACCGGAATCGACACGGCCACGTGCGGCTGACCCCATGCCCGCAGCCGGAAGTTGATCTGGTCGTACAAGGGCTTCTGCTCGAGTTCGGGCAGAATCAACGCCAGCCACGTGTGGTGATGCGCCCGAGGCAGCACGCCGCCGTTCTGCGACTGCTCTTTGTTCGGCGCGCCGAGGATAATATTCGGCGGGAACATCAACTGCTTGTCGTGGTAGTTGTGCAGCGCCAGACCAATCTGCTTCATGTTGTTGACGCACTGCGACCGCCGAGCCGCCTCGCGCGCGGCCTGCACTGCCGGCAACAATAACGCGATGAGAATGCCGATGATGGCGATCACCACCAACAGCTCGACCAGCGTGAACCCTCGCCGGCTCGGTCCACGCGGGCTCCCCTCAGTTAGCTTGGGCCTCATGAGAAACGCTCCTGGATCAGGAAACAGGTGATAAGAAGGGAAAACGACGAGGCAGGATGTTTCCCTCGATCCTCCCCCGTTATCGCCGATTGTACATCCCCTTCCCCCCCCGTGGCAAGCAATCGGAAGCACTATTTTTATGCCCCGACCGCGGCCACCCTTCTCGGCGGCTCCTCCGCGGAAAACCCCTCCGGCGGCTCATGCCGCCCCAGCCGATGGTGCCCTCCTCCCGACTGGCGCCACCGAATTACAATACCACCTTGCAGTGTCGCCATGCGGTACTTCCGACTTCGTCGCGCGGGTGCCTCCATTCGAGCCGGGTATCCGCATGCGCAACCTCGGCAAGGCTTTCCGCCCCGTGGACCCGCAACAGATCCGTCACGTGGTGTCGATGCACGACAAGCCGTCCTCCGACCGAGCCTCGATTCGCCGCAAAGCGGCTGCCGTGTGCCGGCGCCTGGCGCGGCACTCTGGGCCGGTCGAGCCGCCGCCCGAGGAACCCGTGCTCGACGAGTTGATCGCGACCATCCTCTCGCAAAACACCTCCGATACCAATAGCGCTGCCGCATTCGACGAACTCCGGCGTCGCTTTCCTGATTGGAATGCGGTGCGCGCCGCGCCGGTTGGGCGAATCGCCCGGGCCATCCGTCGCGCGGGGCTCGCCAACGTCAAGGCGCCGCGGATCCAGGCGATTCTTCGCCAGATCCACCAGGAGCGAGGCGAGCTGTCGCTCGACTTTCTCCGGTCTTGGAGCGTGCCCGAGGCCTGGGCGTACTTGAGGGAGTTCGCCGGAGTGGGCCCCAAGACCGCTGCCTGCGTGCTGTTGTTCGCCTGCCGGATGCCCGTCTTGCCGGTCGACACGCATGTCCATCGCGTCAGCCGGCGCCTGGGGCTGATTGCGCCGGGCACGACTGCCGAGAAGGCGCACGACGAACTGGCCTTGCGGGTTCCAACCGATCGCGTGCTGGAGTTCCACCTTCAGCTCATCCGCCTCGGCCGGACACTCTGCACCGCGCGCCGTCCGAGGTGCGAGGTTTGTCCCCTCGGGGACCTGTGTCACGAGGGTCTGAAGCGCCTGCGCGCCGAGACCGGTTGACCGGCTGTTCCCCGCCTGGCGCATGTGGTACAACGACGGCGGGAAACCTGCAAGACCTTGGGAGGTTCGCCATGCGCCACGTCCTTGGAGTGTTCGGATGGGTCGCCCTGGCCTCAGGGCTGTTCTCGGGTGGGCCGGCGGTTGCCGATCCCCCCGATGTCATCCACCAGCCGTTCCGTCTCGATACGGGGCTGGTCTCGCGGTCGATTTCGTTCGAGAACCCGACGGGGGCACCGGGCGCGGGCGGGGCGGCGGCGAGCAACCTGGGACCGGGGCGCAAGGGGGCACCGATGCGGAACATCCAGCCCGGCGAGACGGTCCAACTCTGCGATATCGAGGGCCCCGGCACGATCCGCCACCTCTGGATCACCACGCACCATGACCCGATCACGTTGCGGAGCCTGGTCCTCCGCGCCTGGTGGGAGGGGCAAGAGCACCCGAGCATCGAATGCCCGCTAGGCGATTTCTTCGGCTTCGCCCACGGCAAAGTCATGCCGTACCACTCGGCGGTCCATTCGGTCGGGGCGCGCGCGGGGATGAACCTCTGGCTGCCCATGCCGTTTACCCAACGGGCGCGATTCGCCTTCACCAACGAGAGCCCGAAGCAGGTGCCGCTGTTCTACCAATTGACGTACACGCTGGGCGACAAGCACCCGGACGACGTGGGCCGGCTGCACGTGCTGTTCCGCCGCGAGAACCCCACGACCACGAAGAAGGACTTCGAGCTGCTGCCTCGGCGCACCCAGAAAGGCCGGTACGTCGGCGCGGTGATCGGCATCCGCAACCGGCATCCCGGGCAATGGTGGGGCGAAGGGGAGATCAAGGTCTATATGGACGGCGACAAGGACCTGCCGACGATCGTCGGCACCGGCAGCGAGGACTACGTGGGCCTCTCGTGGGGCGTCCAGCAGACGCCGTTTCTGTACAACGGGTGCAGCCTCGACCAGAAGAACTTCGTCTCGATGTACCGCTGGCACCTGCCCGACCCCATCGCCTGGCAGAAAGAGGCCCGCATCACGATCCAGCAGATCGCCTGGAAGAACGGGCTGGCCGAGACCGAGGACGACTGGTCCACGGCCACATTCTGGTACGAGCCCGCGCCCAGCGCGCCGTTGCCTCCCATGCCCGACCTCAAGGCCCGCACGGCCAACGTCTGGCAAGACGAACCACCGAAGAAGCCCCAACCATGACCCGCATGTTGCTTCGGGCATGGATCGCCGTGAAGCTCCTGGCCCGATCGCCCGTGCCCGTGACCTGCGGGTTCGCCATGAACGACACGGGGATTGACTTCGGCTCCGGGGTCCCGTTGTGGCGGTCCACGTGGTGAACGCGGGGAGGTTGCTTTGATCCGTTGCACGAGGAGGTCGCCATGAGACGGCACACCGTTGCGCTTGCTTGGGAGAGGTTGAGTTTGGCTGGGTTTGGTGCGTTGGCCCAGGGGGTGGTGGTGCGGGTTTTCTGCCTCGGCGCTGTGCTCGGGTTTGCGCGGGGCCTGATCGAGGCGGCGGAGCTGCGGGTCGGGGCCGCGGCCGTCGCCCTGGAGGCCGACGACTCGATGCCCATCGCCGGCGGCATCCATGCAGGCCGCGCCAAGGGGCAAGAGGGCCAACTGCGCGCCACGGCCGTGGTCCTCCAGCGCCCGGGTGAATCGCCGCTGGCGATCGTCTCGTGCGACGTGCTGATGTTTTGCCGCGATCTCGTCGACCCGGTCGTGGCCCGCATCGAAGCGTCGTGCAAGATCCCGGCGGCCCATGTGCTCGTCCACGCCACGCACACGCACCATGCGCCGAGCACGATGCGTGTCCATGCCTATGGCCCCTGCGACGTTTTCTGCAAGCGGCTCCAAGAGGGCATCGCCCAGGCCGTCGCCGAGGCCCAGAAGCGGCTTGCCGATAGCGAGTTCGCCTTCAAGCTGGGCGAGGAGAAGACGGTGGGCATGAACAGCCGCCTGCTGCTGAAGGACAACACGATCTACTGGGTCGGCCCACGCGACGACGCGGTGGGCCCCACCGGGCCGTTCGACCCCGATCTGCCGGTGTTCTTGTTCCGCAGCCCGGCCGGTCCCATGCAGGCCCTTTTGTTCGGGCACTCGACCCACAGCATCGGCACGCTCCAGGGCGGAGTCCGTTCGCCCTCGTTTTACGGCATGGCCGCCCAGGCCCTCGAAAGGCAACTGGGCGGGACGGTCGCGTTTCTCGAAGGCGCCAGCGGCTCGACCCACGCCTACAACCTCACCGCCCACGAGGCCTTCGCGCGGATCCAAAAGGCGGTGCTGGCGGCCAAGGAACAGGCCCAGCCGCAGCGGGTCGATCGGCTGGCATCGATCAAGCGGCCCTTTGCATTCAGGGTCCGCACGTTCGACGAGGCGGCCGAGG
>DYLT01000258.1 GCA_020721945.1 Blastopirellula marina | reverse complement strand
CCGAGCCCTTGGTGGACGTGGTGGTGCGCGTTGACCTCGGCTCGCTGCCCGTCTCGGTGTCCGTCAGCGGCTCGACGCCCTCCTCCGTCGAAGCCCGATCCCAACTGCAAATGTCGTCGGCGGTGTTGTCCTCCTTGTCGGGACCGAACGACCAGATCTCGGGGGCGTCGACGTTCGTGTGCGTGCCGGGGTACTCGTACTGGTAGTCGTTTCCCCACGGGTCCTTTGGGATGGCGCCGTCGAGATAAGGCCATTCGCCGTCAACGTTTTCGTCGAGGTCGGCCGGGCGCTCGATCAGGGCCTGGAGCCCTTGTTCGGTCGTGGGAAACGACTTCACGTCGATCGCGTACCGTTGAAGGGCGTTCTTGAATAGCCCGATCTGGGTCCGTGCCGCCTTGATGTCGGCCTTCTTCTGCGACCCGATGATCCGCGGGGCCACGAGCGACACCAGGACGACGAGAATGCCCAGCACGACCAACATTTCCACCAGCGTGAAGCCGCGGCTAGCGCGTCCAGTGCGGGTCTGTCTCATAAAGGGTCCTCCTCGTAGGGCATGAAGGGTATACGGGTTGTGGCGACGCGTTCCGCAGCCCGCGGTACCGCGCGCCTTGTGGTTTTCCGCCGCGTGACCCGGCTGCTCGGCTTCGCCTAGCCCACCGTGGCACTCATCTCGAAGACCGGCAAGAGCAAGGCCACCAGCACGAACAGGATCACGGTGCCCATGGTCAACAGGAGCATCGGCTCGACCAGCCGGACCATAATATCCAGTTGCCGGGCGATTTTCCGGTCCAGGCCGTCGGCGATGTTCACCAGCACCACATCGAGATTGTTCGACTCCTCGGCGACCGTGATCATGGCCATGATCGGCCGGGGGATCAGGCCGCACTGCGCCAGCGGCTTGGCCAGCGTCTCGCCCGACGAAATGTTCTCGGCCGACGCCTGAATCGCTTGGGCCAAGAGCTTGTTTCCCGCCGATTCGCTGCTGATCTCCATCGCGCGCAGCAGCGGTACGCCGTTCCGCAACAGCGTGCCCAGCACCCGGCAGAACCGCGAGACCGCCGAGTTCAGGAAGATGCTTCCCGCCACGGGGATCTTCAGTTTCCACGCATCGGCGATGCGCCGGCCACGTTCGGTCTTGATCGCGCCCTTAAGCCAGACCACCACGCCGGCCAGGCCCGCGGCCACGTAGAGTCCGTAGCGTGCAAGAAAGCTGCTGAGGCTCAAGAGGGCCACCGTGGCCCAGGGCAGCCCGCCCCCCTGCTGCTCCAATCGAGCAAACAGGGCAGCAAACTTCGGCACGAAGAACACGATCAAGACCACGGTGACCAGGGCGCCGGCCACGGCCAGGATGGCGGGGTAGGTCATCGCCCCCACGACGCGCCACTTCAGCTCCTCCTGGAGCTCGAGGAAGTCGGCCGTCCGTTTCAAGGCGTCTTCCAAGAACGCCCCCTCGGCCCCCGCCCGCACCATGCTCACGGTCAACTCGCCGAAGACACGGGGGTGCCGGGCGAAGGCTTCATCCAGCGGCGTCCCTTCGGCCACCTGGTCGCGAACGTCGGCCAGCACCTCGCCGAGTTCTCGGGGGATGGCCTGGGCCGCGAGAATATCCAACGCTTTCAACAGCGGCACGCCGTTCTGAAGCAGATCGGCAAGCTGCTGGAGGTTCGTGGCAACGGCCTGGGACTTGATCTTCCGCCGAGGCTGCCACGCCCTAGCCCGCGCGCGCGCCGGCTCGACCCGGAGCGGGAACAAATCGCGCTCCGCCAGAGCGGCCAAGGTCTCGCGCTTCCCGCTGGCCGTGATCGTCCCGACCACGTCCTGGCCACTGGGGTTGCGGGCGGTATAGAGGAACTCGGGCATGAGCTGTCCTTCGTCAGTCGGCCTTGGTCACACGGAGGACCTCGTCGATCGAGGTGATGCCGCGGCGGACCTTCAGCCAACCATCCTCGCGGAGGGTCTTCATGCCGGCCTTGCGAGCGGCCTCCTTGACGATGTGCGAGGGCGTGCGTTCGGACGTCAGCCGGCGGATTTCGTCGTTGGCTTCGAGCAGTTCGTACAAGCCCACGCGGCCCGAATACCCGGTGCCCCGGCAACGCCGGCATCCCACGGCACGGTAGACCCGCTCGCCGCGCTGGAGGCACTCGTCCAACGGGAAGTCCGTCGGCAATTCGGCCCGCCGCGGAACATACGGCTGCCGGCACTCGCGGCAGAGCACTCGCACCAGACGCTGGGCCATGACGCCCTCGACCGTGCTGGAGACCAGAAACGGCTCGACCCCGATGTCGATCAGGCGCATGAAGGCCCCGGCCGCATCGTTGGTGTGCAGCGTGCTGAACACGAGATGGCCCGTCAGCGACGCCTGCACCGCGTTCTCGGCCGTTTCGAGGTCGCGGATCTCGCCCACCAGCACCACGTCGGGGTCATGGCGGAGGATCGCACGCAGGCTCGCGGCGAAGGTCAACCCGACCTTCGTGTGAACCTGGATCTGGTTGATCCCCTCGAGCTGGTACTCGATCGGATCCTCGGTCGTGATGATCTTGGTCTCTTCGTCGCGAATCTCGTTCAGCGCGCTATACAAGGTGGTCGTCTTGCCCGAACCCGTCGGCCCGGTGACCAGGATGATGCCATGGGGGAGCTTGATCAGGCGCGAGAACCGGGCATAGACGGCCTCGTCCATCCCGATGCCGCGCAACGAGAACTGCATGCGGTCCTTGTCGAGCACCCGCATCACCACGCCCTCGCCGTGGAGCATGGGAATGATCGAGACGCGGATGTCGACCTCGCGCCCATGCACCTTGAGCTTGATCCGGCCGTCCTGCGGCACGCGCTTCTCGGCGATGTTCAATTTCGCCATGATCTTCAAGCGGCTGAGGATCGCGGCCTGGAAGCGATTGATCTCGGGAGGCACGGGCTGCTTCTGGAGGACGCCGTCGATGCGGTAGCGGATCTTCATGCCGCGGGCCTGGGCCTCGAGGTGGATGTCGCTCGCCCGGGCCTCCACCGCCTCGACCAGGATCTCGTTGACCAGCCGGACCACCGAGGCTTGCTGGGCTTGCTCGGCCGCCTCCGAGTTGTCGAACTCGATCTCCTCGAGCATCTCCACCTCGGAGTCCTCTTGCTGCGCCAACAGGCCGTCGACCGTCTGGGAGCCGACCCCGAGATGGGTCTTGATCAGCCGGGCCAGTTCGTTGGGCAGGGCCAGCACCGGGGTCACACTGACCCCCACCGCAGCACTGACCGCGTCGAGGGCATGGAGATCCAGCGGATTGCCGATGGCCACCACCAGCGTGCCCTCTTCGCGGCGGAGAGGAAATACGCCGTAGCGGTGAATGAGCTTCACGGGAAAATCGAGCAAAACGGTCGGATCGACCTTCGCCGAGCCCAAGTCGACCGTTTCGAGCCCCATCGCCTCCCCAACGGCACGCAGCGCATCATCCTCCGTCTCGGTCGCAAACCCGAGTTCAGCCGCGAGCTGACTGAGACTGACCTCTCCAGTCGAGATGCCCCGGCCGGAGGAAAGGCGCGCATCCTGAAGCGCCTTCGAGGTGAAGGTGTGGGCAATGGACATCGGGGGTTGAGCCTGAGCCTTTGGAGTGTAACCGTCAGAGCCCGCCTGCCGCCCGGCGGCGGCCGGCCAAGCTTCCTTGCTTCTCTGGCGTTCTCGATCCGTTCTTGCCAATCGGCGAGAAACACGGGCGGTCAGGCCGAAACGTCCACGTTTCAGGACGATCCGGCGAGGACAATTCCCTCTGTTCCGGCGATTTTCCGCGAAGGCCGTCGTGGGCCCGCGAGATTCTCAGGTAAGGCAGGGTAAATCAGGTGGGACGGCCACTGAATGGTGGATTGACAAAGGGCCGTGCATTCATGTCCAATGGACGCGAGTCTCCTGGCCGATTATAGCGGGATGACCCGATGGGTCAATACTCTTGAACGAGTTGAGCCGAAACAAAAATTACCCAATACTCCTATTTTGCGCACACTCACATTAAAATAGGAAAACTGGGATAACGAGCGATCCTTCAGATGTCGGTCGCCCTTTCGGCATGCCCGACGGAGGCCCGTCTTATGCATCCTTCGCCGCACTGGTTGTGGACCTGGCTTCTGCTCAGCTCGGCCGTCCCGCTGGCCGGCGCGGCGGAGCCCCAACCGCCCTCGTCCGACGCCATTCCCGCCAAGCTGCTGCGCTACGCCCAGCGGGTCCTCCATGCCCACGATGCCGATGGCGACGGCCGGTTGACGCCCGGCGAATGGGCGTCGATGCGGGGCGATCCCCGCCAGGCCGATGCGGACAAGAACGGGGTCATCACCCTAGACGAGCTGGCGCGCCACGTGGCCGACTACGCCGAGCGACACCGGCTGCGCCTGCTCCGTCCGACCGTTGGGGCGCCGGCCGAAATCGTCTCGCTCTTTACGCCCTCGGATGAGGTGAAGCCGGCCGAGGGCGTAAAGAGCGCCGCGTTACGTACCGGCCTGCCGGCGGGCGCGGCCAACCCGCCCGGAGAATCCCCCGGTTCAGCCGCGGACGACCCCGCAACGAAGCCGGCGACGGGGGCGGAACCGGTTTTGCCCAAACCACCTCCCGAGACGAAATTCTACGTGCCGGCCAGGCGTCTGCCTCCGGGACTTCCCGACTGGTTCCGTCAGCGCGATGCCGATGGCGATGGCCAGCTTTCGCTCTCGGAATACGCCCCCAAGGCCACGCCCTCGCAAATCGCGGAGTTCTCGCGATTGGATATCAACCGCGACGGACTGCTTACCGCGAAGGAGTACCTGCGCGCCACCGGAGCCGCCAAGTCGCCGAAGCCTGCCGCCAAGAAGCCCTAGCCGCACGAGGCGGCACCCCGACGCACTCCATGCACCCACCGCACGAAGCCCCGCGAGTCGTCCTCAAGGCGAGTAAGGTCCGCGCCTTCGCGACGCAGCACCCCTGGGTGCTCGACGCCTCGATCGATCACGTGATCGGCGGTCCGGCCGACGGCGACGAAGTCGATCTCGTCACCGACAAGGGGAAGTTCGTGGCGCGTGGTATCTACAACGGGCGCAGCCGCATTCGCGTGCGCCTTTACTCCTGGAACCGCCGCGAACCGATCGACGACGATTTCTGGCGGCGTCGCTTGGAGTCGGCCCTCGCCTTGCGGCGGAGGATCGGCTACGACGATCCCCAGGGAGCCTGCCGGCTCGTGTTCAGCGAGGGCGACGGCCTCAGCGGTCTCATCGTCGACCGGTACGCCGACTGGCTCACGATCCAAGTGACCGCCCTGGCGGTTCAGAAGCGGCTTGCCGTGGTCGTGCCCATCCTCGCCGAGTTGGTTCGGCCGCGGGGCATCCTGGTGCGCACCGAACGCACGATGGCCCGCTCCGAAGGCATGGAAGTGCGCGACGGGCCCT
Source organism: Blastopirellula marina (assembly GCA_020721945.1). Taxonomy (GTDB): domain Bacteria; phylum Planctomycetota; class Planctomycetia; order Pirellulales; family Thermoguttaceae; genus JANLFZ01. The sequence goes on along the minus strand of DYLT01000258.1, from coordinate 2,508 downwards.
ACTGGGGCGAACCGCCCGCCGGCAGAATCCGCGTGGTCGACGGCGGCCTGCGCGACGAGATCGACCTGGCCGAGGGGCAAAAGACCGGCTTGTACCTCGATCAACGGGAGAACCGCCGCGCCGCCGCCCGGTACTTCCGCGACCAGCGCGTGCTGGATGGGTTCTGTTACCACGGCGGCTTCAGCCTGACGGCCGCGATGGGTGGCGCGCGGGAGTGCCTGGGCATCGATTCCAGCCAGAAGGCCATCGAGGAAGCCAAGGCCGCCGCCGCGCGGAACGGTCTGGCCAACGTGCGGTTCGAGACGGGCGACGCCTTCGAACGCCTCCAGGCGCTCGTCGCACAAGGCCAACACTTCGGCGGCGTGGTGCTCGACCCGCCCAAGTTCGCCCGCACGCGAAAAAACCTCGACGAGGCCCTGCGGGCCTACCACTGGCTCAATCGACTGGGAATGGCCCTGGTCGAGCCCGGCGGGATCCTCGTGACATGCAGTTGCTCGGGGCTGGTCACGCGAGACGACTTCTTCCACGTGCTGTTGGGCGCGGCGCAACAGGCCCGGCGGCGTGTCCAGGTACTCGAACAGCGGGGCGCGGCTCCGGACCACCCCGTTGCCGTCCATTGCCCGGAAACCGAGTATCTCAAGTGTTTCATCTGCCGGGTCGAGTGAGCGATCGCGCAACCGGTGGCTGACCTCGGGCAGCACCGGTCACCACCGCGACCCGCTCCGGTCAGTCGTCGGGCCCTTGCGGCGGGCTGGCCTTTCCGGCGGGACGCTCCAGGACCGTCCTCAGGGGTGTCGTGGTCCGCGTGTCGCCTCCGGTCTGGAGATAGAACTGCCCTTCGACCACGCCTGCGTCGATGGTGTCCTTGGCTTCCCAGGGCGCCCCCGACGCGGTGAACCGGGCCTTGACCAAAGGCTCCCAGCGGCCCGCGAGCGTGCGAACCCAGCCGTTCCCGAAGACCGCCCGGCGCACTTCGGTCGCACTTCGGCCGTCGCGGCGGAAGTCCTCGAGGAACGAGTAGAGGCCCTTGAGGCGGTCGCCGCCGGTCCGAGTGCGGAAGGTGACCAGGTGTTTCCAGGTCTTGGACTCGGGCAGATAGAACCAGGCCGCGTAGGCGGTCTTCTTCTCCATCACGCGCGCCTGGACCAAGAAGCGGTAGGTCTGGCCGACCTTCCAGTCGTAGTCGAAGAGACTCTGGCCGCCGGTGCCCTCGCCGCCAAAGCGTCTGGCGATCACCTCGTCGGCCTGGTAGAGCACCTCGACGCGGTGCTCTTGGGCCACCGCATTGGGGTCGTCCCCCTGGGTTGGATCCCACACGGAGAAGAGCACGACCTTCTTTCCTCCAGACAGTTCCTGGATACCGAAGTAGCCGTGGTGGAAGCCGCAGGCCATGAAGTAGCTGCCAGGCACCGATTTCTCGACGAGGACTTCGTTGTAGAACGCCGTGGCTTCGGGGGCCACGTAGGCCAGGTGGACCGAACGAGCGGCACGCGGGGCCTCAAGAGGCTGGCCGGCCGCCGCAACGACCGACATGACGAAAAGCGCGACGGACGTGGCGAGTGAGGCGATGGATTTCATGCGGGGTCTCGTCGGCCAAGTCGCTGAAGGGTGGAGAATTCGGACACAAGGAAGCCCCGAGGTGCGCGACCCCGGCATCGCCCGCCGGCCGGGCGATCGAAGTATAGGTCCGCCCGATTTGGGAGGCAATCCGCATGCGCGACCGCGCACGTGAGGGGACAGGCACGTTGTTCGTATCGCCCACGGGCCGAAAAACGAGGCAGTCGCCGGCGCGATCGGCGACCTTCAGGCTTGGCACAGACCCCCTTCCCGAGGTATCCTCGAATACTGGTCTTTACCGAAACCGTCTTTACGGGCAGAATACCGTCCCACGTGCGAGCATTTCTCGTGTGCCGGGTAGATTTCTCGGCGCCGTTTCCTCGCGAAGTCGAGGAACGCCAGGTCAAGGAAGACGGCTTTTTCGGCAAGGAGCGCTAGCGTGAAGAAATCTCGCCTCTTGGTCGTTGCCTTCGGCGGTCTGCTGGTCGTCGCGTTGGCGGCCGCGATTGCCCCCGCGCAGCCAGCGACCTCGCGGTCGGCGGCGCCGAGCGTGGACGTGGTGCTGATCGACATTGGGGCGGTGTTCAAGGAGCACCCCTATTTCAGCGCCCGGATGAAGGAGCTTCAGGCCGATGTCGAGGCGGCCGAGGCTCAGATTAAGAAGGAGCGCGATCAACTCCGGAACATGATGGACGAGTTGGGGCGGATCAAGGCCGGCACCCAGGAGTACAAGGACTTCGAGACCCAGGTGTTCGAGTTCCGCAGCAAGCTCGACACGAAGGTCCAGCTCCAGCGCAAGGAATTTCTCCAGCGCGAGGCGAAGATCTACTATCAGGCCTATCAGGAGGTGCAGCGTGAGGTCGAGGCCTTCGCGGCGGCGAACAACATCTCGATCGTGCTGAAGTTCAACCGCGAGGCCCCGGACCCGGAGAAACCCGAGGAAATCATCCG
>DYLT01000257.1:2537-7904 GCA_020721945.1 Blastopirellula marina | reverse complement strand
CTCGCCCTCACTCCTGCCCGCGGGCCCGTAACGCGGTCTCACCTCGCGTCTCTGCGATCTCTCTGCTTCCTCGCGGTATAATCCTCTATACCCGTGAACGGATACCTCTTCCTCTTACTCTTACTCTTCCTCTTCCTCCTCCAGGTGCGCCTTCTCGATGATCTCCTTGGTGACGTTGCCCGGCACTAGGTCGTAATGGCTGAACTCCATGGTGTAGCTGCCCTGGCCGCCGGTGATGCTCGATAGGGCCCGGGCGTAGGTGGTCACTTCGGCCAGGGGCACCTCGGCGATGAGGGTCTGGAGGTTGCCGCCGGCCGAGTCCATGCCCAGCACGCGCCCCCGCCGGCCCGACATATCGCTCGAGATGTCGCCCAGTTTGTCACCCGGCACGGTGACCTCGAGCTTCACGATAGGCTCCAGAAGGCTTGGCTTGCACAGGTTGAAGACATTGCGGAAGGCCATCGAGCTGGCGGTCTTGAAGGCCTGCTCGGAGCTGTCGACCGGGTGGTGTTTGCCGAAATGGACCTCGACGCAGACGTTGGTCACGGGGTAGCCGGCGATCACGCCTCGGACGATGCGGTCGAGAAAGCCCTTTTCGACGGCGGGCAGGAAGTTGCCCGGGATCGTCCCGCCCACGATCGAATCGATCCAGATGAAGTTGTGTTCCGGGTGAAAGTGGAACTCCTTCATCGAGGGGAAACGGGCCTTGGTGGCGAACTCCTCAGGGACGGTTCCGGCGGGGAAGGGGAACATCCGGATGTGGACCTCGCCGAACTGGCCGCGTCCGCCCGTCTGCTTCTTGTGCCGGTACATGCCCTCGCCGTTGGCCTGGATCGTCTCGCGGTAAGGGATCTTGGGTTCCTTGGTTTCGATCTCGACCTTGTCGCGGCGTTTGAGCCGTTCGCGCAGGATCTGAAGGTGCAACTCGCTCATCCCGTAGATCACCATCTCCTTGGTCTGCGCGTCGAGTTCGCGGCGGAAGGTCGAGTCCTCTTGAGCGAGTTTGGCGAGCGAGCCCGAGACCTTGGCCTCGTCGCCACGGCTCTTCGGCGCCGCGGCAAGGTTGACCATCGGGATGGGGAACGCAATGGCCGGAAGCTCGATCTCGCCCAGCGAGCTACCGGTCTGGAGTTCTTCGACCTTGGTCACGGCGACGATCGCGCCCGGGCCCGCCTCGTCGATCGGCTGGGTCTCGTTGGCCTGGACCTGGAACAACTGCGCGATCTTGACGGGCTTGCGTGCGCCGACGACGGGCACCATCGTGTCCTTGACGAGCCTGCCCGAAAACACGCGGAGGTAGCTCAGCTTCTGCACGAAGGGGTCGATGCGGGTCTTGAACACCTGGGCCACCAGCGGGCCATCCGGGTCGGCCTGGACCTCGACCTCGGACCCGTCCGGCTTCTTGCCCTTGCGCCGGATCGTGGTGGCCGGCAACGCGCAGAGGGCCAGCGCCTCGAGCATCTCGCCGAATCCCACGCCGGTCTTGCCCGAAACGCAGACCATGGGAATCAGCGACCCCTCGGCAACGGCCTGGATCAACAAGCGCGACAGCTCGTCCTTGCCGGGCGGCTGGCCCTCGAGGTACCGGTTCATGACCTCTTCGTCGGCCATGACGATCGACTCGATGAGCGATTCGTGAATCGCGGCCGGATCGACCAAGGCCCCGGCCGTATCCCCGGGAGGTTCGAGCGTCCCCACCACGCCGCGGAAGTCGGCCCCCACGCCGAGCGGCACGTTCAGCAGGACGCACTCGGGTCCGAACATCTCCTTGAGGCTCTCCAAGAGGGCCGAAAAGTCGATGTTCTCGGCATCCATCTTGTTCAGCACGAGCATCCGGCCAAGCCCCGCCTTGTGCGCCTCGGCGAAGACGCGGCGAGTATTGACCTCGATGCCCGACTGCGCGTTGACCACGATCACCGCGGTGTCGACGCCGCGCAGGGCCCCGATCGTCTGCCCGATGAAGTCCGGGTAGCCCGGCGTGTCCAGCACATGGAATCGCTTGCCGGCGTGGTCGAAAAAGACCGGAGTGGCCTCGATCGTGTACCGGTGCGATTTCTCCTCCTCGTCGAAATCGCAGATGCTCGTGCCGTCGTCCACGCTGGCCGGCCGGTTCACCATGCCCGTGGACGTAAGCATGCGATCGACCAGCGTCGTCTTGCCCGACGACTTGTGGCCGCACAAGGCGAGGTTGCGGATGACTTCGACGGGGGTGGTTGCCATGAAACGTTCCTTGCTCTCGAAGTGGTTATGCACACCTGCCGGCGCGGAGGGCCGCCGGCAGTTCGATGGTCCCTTCGTACAATGCCCGACCGATGATACAGCCAGCCAGCCCTGCCGCGGCCAGCCGGGCCACATCGTCGATGCTGGTCACGCCTCCCGAGGCGATCACCGGCAGGCGCACGGCCGAACGCATCTGGGCCATCGCCGCCACGTTGGGGCCCGCCATCATCCCATCGGTGCCGATATCGGTATAGACGAGCGCGGCCAGCGGCTCGTCGTCATACTGGCGCGCCAGGTCCACGGCGGCCACCTCGCTGGTCTGGAGCCAACCGTGGGTCGCCACCCGCCCTTGCCGAGCATCGATGCCCAGCACCACTCGGCCCGGAAAGGTGCGACACATCTGGCGAAACCACTCGGGTTTCTGAAGTGCCGAGGTGCCCAGGACCAAGCGGGCGACCCCCAGTTCGAGCAGGTGCCGAATCCTCGCCTCGGTGCGGATCCCCCCGCCCAACTCGCAGGGTACGGGAACCGCCTTGACGATCGACTCGACCGAAGGCAGATTGCCTGGCCGCCCATCTCGAGCGCCGTCCAGATCGACCAAGTGAAGACACTCCGCCCCGAGGTCGACCCAATGACGAGCCATCGCGGCAGGATCCTCGCCAAAGACCGTCTCGCGACCGTAGTCTCCCTGCCTCAAGCGAACGCACTTGCCACCGCGAAGGTCAATCGCCGGCCAGATTTGCACTCCAAACCGCTCCTAACCGCCCGCGCACGACACGACAAAACGGGTAATATTACATACCGCAAGCGGGCTTGCAAGGTCGGCCAGGTCCCTCACTGGCCGCGCCACTCGGCGAAGTTCTTCAGCATCCTGAGGCCATTGGCCTGGCTCTTCTCAGGATGAAACTGCGTGGCAACCACGTTGTCGCGCCATACCATCGAGCAAAAGGGTTCGGGATAGTCCGTGGTCGCGGCTACCACCTCCGTATCATCCGGCACCACATAGTAGGAGTGGACGAAGTACGTGTACGCGCCGTCCCGCAGGCCCTCGAGTATCGGACAGCGGTGCCGAATCGTCAGTTGATTCCAGCCCATATGGGGTATCGCATACTCCTCTGGAATATTGAATCGCACAACTTCGCCACGGAGTACTCCCAGTCCGCGATGGCAGCCATTCTCGTAGCTTCGCTCGAACAGCATTTGCAGCCCCAGGCAGATTCCCAAGAAGGGTTTGCCCGATTCGATCGCCTCGACCACGGCCGGTGCCAGTTCGCGCCGGCGGAGTTCGGCCATGGCGTCTTCAAAAGCCCCCACGCCGGGTAGGACGACCCGGGTTGCGCCCCGAATGGCGGCGGGATCGCTGGTCACTAGCGCCGGATGTCCAACCCTTTCAAATCCCTTCTGCACACTGCGAAGGTTGCCCATACCGTAGTCGACAATAGCGATCATGAGACGTGTTCGGTGGGTTGGGATACTCGGAGTTCGATGAGCGCGAACGTGGGCGCGACCGCTGGGTCTTACAGGTTTCGCAAGTACTCGAGCATGGCGGCGGTGCGGGGAAGGGGGTCCTCGTCGGGGGGCGGTTGGACCGCGAAATACCCTTGGAACCCATGCTCGTCGAGTGTGGCCAGCAGGTTCGGAAGATCGGTATCGCCCAAGGGCGCCGCAGGCTGGACGCCACCACCTGATAAGGGGGTATGCCGCGCATCGCCCAGAATCAGATGGACCACCCACGGCGCCAGCGCGGCAAGCGCATCGGAAGGAGAGAAACCGGCCGACGCGAGTTTGGCGGGGTGGAAGGCCACGCCAAGGCTTCCTTCGGGCAGTGCAGCCAGAAGTCGTCTGAGATCCTCTCCCGATTCGCTGCCGGTCTCTGCTGCCAGCAGGGTGCCAGCCCGATGGCCGTGGTGCCCCAGGTCGGAGAGCACCTCGACCATCAGTTTCCAGGAATCCGAATCCGGCGGGGGCACGCGGCCGATGTGATTAACGACGACCCGAGCGCCCAACTGGTAGGCAAACTCCATCGCGGCCTTGGTGGCAGCGATGCGCCGTTCCAGGTCGGCTTCGGTGGCATACCCACGACGGGTGGCGAAGCCGATCGCGGCAACCCGCAGGTTATAGTCTCCCAGCATCTTGCGCACTTGCCGCAGGCCCGTGCGGGAAAGCCCGGTGGCAGAGACCTCGCCCCGGCCATCGATAACCACGGCGTTTACCCCCAGCTCGGCCGTCGTGTGCAAGGCTTTGGCGAAGGGCATGCGCAAGCCAGCCAGTTCGAGGGCGAGTTTCATCGCGGACTCCAAGAGCGGGGTGTCATGCACTACCTCCTGCCTTTCTTGATTCTAGCGGCCGAGGCGCATGCGTCTATCGAGGGGCGGTATCCCGAAGCGACCGAGGTCTTTCACGCGACCTTCGACGAATCGCAGGACCGAGATTACGACGGTTGGCCGGATGGCTGGCGCCGACGCCAGGGCCAAGGATACCCGCATTTCGTCAAGATCGCCATCGAGAACGCCCAGCCTCCGGCTGGGGCGCGGGCCTTGACGATCGAACTCGATGGAGGGGGGGCCGTGGCACTGAGTCCGAACATTCCGGCCGCCCCGTGGTACGATTTCGTCGTCGAGGCGTATGTCAAGACCCAGAACTTGGTTCACGATCGCGCGTGGGTTTCTCTCACGTTGCTCGACGATCGCGAGCAAGTTGTGGCCCGATTCGAGTCCGAAAAAGTCCGCGACGCATCGCCATGGCAACGAATCCGGTTGGGTCCGGTCTCGCCGCAGGGGGAGCAGACCCGTTGGGCCATCGTGGGACTTCATCTGGAGCCGGCCTCGCGGGCGGACCTGAAGGGATCGGCCGCCTTTGCCGACGTATGGTTGGGACGCCTTCCCCGAATGACACTCAGCGCCAACGCGCCGCTGGGGTTGTTCGTTGAGGCCGACCAAGTGCTTGTCACGTGCACCGCGTCCGGCCTGTCGCCCAAGGGCAATTCCCTGTCGTTGGAGCTATTGGATCCGTTCGGCAGCCGGATCGCCGGGACGGATCGCCGTTTCGTCATCGACGCACCGAAGAAGGCGGCACGAAGCCCCGAGGGGCTGCCGAGTCTGGTCGGCACGGTCGAGTGGAAGCCGCCCCTTCCCGGGGCCGGCTTCT
>DYLT01000257.1:0-2521 GCA_020721945.1 Blastopirellula marina | reverse complement strand
TCGATGCCCGCCGAAAGCGGCCGGGTGCATCGCCGCGAGTTGACGTTGGCCATGATCGAACCCCGCCAGGGAGTGCCGGGCGGAGAGTTCGGATGGACGCTGCCCAACGGCGATCGGCCGCTGGGGTTGCGAAGGCTGTCCGAGTTGGTCGTTCAGTCGGGGGCCAGTTGGGTAAAGTACCCACTCTGGCTGAACCGCGACACGCCCGACCGGCAGGTCGAGGAGGTCGTCGATTTTTGCGACCGACTGCGCGGCAAAGGCATCGAGATCGTAGGGCTCTTGGATCATCCGCCCGACGATGTGCGGTCCAAACTCGATCCGTCCAAGCCGCGGTGCGCTGCCGACGTCTTCAGCTTGGGACCGGAAGTGTGGTATCCGTCGATCGAGCACACGTTGACCCGGCTGGGTGCGCAGGTCCGTTGGTGGCAGCTCGGCTACGACCGCGACACGAGTTTCGTGGGGCTGCCGGGCTTGGCTGACTCGGTCCGCCGGGTGAAGTCGGAGATGGAACGCCTCGGCCGCGATGTGAACTTGGGAATCGGATGGAACTGGATGCACGAGCCCCCGGAGGCGACGCAGGGCAAAACCCCGTGGCATTTTCTGGTCATGTCGGCCGATCCCCCGCTGACCGACCGGGATCTTCCCCGGTATCTTGACGCGACCCGGCGTCTTGGGGTGCGCCGATGGGTGGTCATCGAGCCGCTGCCCCGAACGATCTACTCGCTTTCGGAACGGACCGCGGATCTGGCCCAGCGCATCGTGGCCGCAAAGACGGCGCTAGCCGAGGGGATCGGCGTTCCCGATCCGTTCGATCCCGAGCGCGGATTGGTCCATCCGGACGGCACGCCGGGCGAGATGCTCCTGCCCTGGCGGACGCTGGCCTTGGCCCTTGGAGGGGCCGAGCCGCTAGGCAGCGTGGCCCTCCCGCACGGAAGTTCGAATCAGGTGTTTTCGCGCGGGCGCGACGTGGTCATGGTCGTCTGGAACCGCCAACCCGTGCGCGAGGAGGCGTACTTGGGCGACGACGTGTGGCAAAGCGATTTGTGGGGGCGGCGCGCTCCGGCGATGCGCATCTCGGGCGGCCAACGCATCGACGCGGGGCCCGTGCCCGTTCTGGTCACCGGCCTCGACCGCGCCGCCATCCAGTGGCAGATCGACTTCACGTTGGCGAAGGCGTCCCTGCCGAGTGTCTTCGACCGGCGGCACCCCAACCTGTTCGAGGCAAGGAACCGCTTCGATCAGGAAGTCGAAGGGACCGTCGAGCTTTCCGGGCCTGCCGAGTGGACGCTGAGCCCTCGACGCACCCGGTTCCGCTTGATGCCGGGCGAGAAACTCCAGCAGCCGTTCGAGATTACGCTGCCGGTCAATGTCAGCAGCGGGTCGCACCTGATCCGCGCCGATTTCGAGCTGCACGCCGGACGGCCGTACCGCTTCAGCGCGTGGCGCCGCGTGACCGTGGGACTGGACGAGGTGCGTGTGGAAATCTCGACCCAATTGAACGCTGCCGGCGAACTCGAGGTGCATCAGCGCCTGATCAACGAGAGCACGCAGGCGGCAAGCTTCCGTTGCCAGTTGTTCGCTCCCGAACGCCGGAGGCTTTCGACGCAGATCGTCAATCTGGGGCGTGGCGACGACCTGCGCGTGTACCGCCTTCCCGACGGAAAGGAACTGCTCGGCAAGACCCTGTGGCTTCAGGCCGAGGAACTCAATGGGCCGAGGGTCCTCAACTACCGCTTCGTCGCCGAGGAATAGGCGACCAACCCGAAACGGGCCGGTGGCGCCGGCGCGCCTCAGTCGCGCGGGATGATCGCCTGAACGGCCCTTTGGACGATCGGCTGGAGCTTGCCGCGGCTGGTCAGCCGCGCCTCGACCTCCACGTCGCCGGCCTTCTGCGCCTGCACCTGGATGCGGTAGGTCCGCGTCTCGCCCCCCGAAACCTTGGGGATCGGGTCGAACCGGATCGTCTGGCCGTCGAAGTGCGGCAAGATGCGTGGGGGGCCGGCCGGTCCGCTCGTCCCCAGCCGGACGGGCAATAACTCCGGAGGAAGTAGGACCGTCAGCGTGACGTCTTCCTCCGGGAACTGCGACCGGTTGGCTACCTGGACGACCAACGAGAACTCGCGTCCGACGGCGGCCGGCGTGGCCAGGCTGGCGATGTTCATGGTCAGTCCGGTCGGAGCGGGTGGCTGGACCGCGCGGACCTCGACGCACGCTTCGGCCTCGGCCGAATCGCCCTGGAGGCTCTTCGCGTAAACCCGATTGCACGCCCTGGCCGCGGGCCGGACCGCGGTACACTCCATTTCCAGCCGCTGCGAATCGCGCGGCCGAAGTGTCGGGAGCGTCCAGCTCAAACTGTTCGTATCCTTGTCGTAGCGGTGGTCCGGCGTGGCTCGGCTGGGTAGCAACGCCGGGTCGAAGCGGCACGAGAGCGTCACGTGGGTCATCGGCTCGGTGCCCTGGTTGGTCACCACCACGTCGAACTTCACCGTGCCGTTCTGATCGATGACTCCCGTGCGGACAT
>DYLT01000256.1 GCA_020721945.1 Blastopirellula marina | reverse complement strand
TGAAGGCCAACTGGGACCTGGTCAAGAACAAGGGTAACTGAGCCGGTTCAGGGCGGTCGGGGGAGCCGAAGAGGCCGCGGGAAGAGAGCGCACTTCCCGGCGGTCTCTTCGGTCTTTGGCAAGCGTTGATGGAGATTGTCTCGATTGTCGCGGCGAAGCCCCCGACAAGGGGACGGTCGCCTTGGGGCGTGAAGGGGGCCTATCCGGTGAACGGTTGCGGTGGTTGCCGGAAGCGCGGGGGGGCTTCGGAGCACGGCCATGAGTTACCAACTCAACTACTTCACGTACAAGTTCCTCATCGATCACGTCGAGGTATTGGGCAAACGCGACGAGGCGCGCGAGGCCAAGAAAAAGGCCGAGCGCCGTTATCAGGCCCGCTCCGTGGACGTGAACACCGTGATTTGCCTTTGGCCCAAGGATCTCATCCGCCTGGTCGGCGAGATTTCGAGCCGGCAGGCCGAATACGCCGCGCAGCCCGACGGCCTGTTTCTCACGCAAGCCGCGTACACGTACTACGAGCGCCAGGGCAAACGCGCCAAGGAGTACGGGCCGCGCAAGTTCCTTTACGGGGTCAAACGCGAGCAAGGCGGCGCCTTGTTCAAGATGCACCACTTTGCGGGGATCGCATGAGTCGCCGTGGACCGGCTGGGGAATGGCTCGTTTTCCGGCCCCTTGCGGGCCGAACGACGTGCCTGCCCCGTTGACGGGCAAAGGGGATTGGCCCCCGTGGGACGGTTGCCCGCCCGATGGCCCTTTGCGCCAGGCTTGGCACGCCTTGGTCGTCCGATTAGAATGGGGCCCGGTCCTGGCGGGGGGGCTTCTCGCCACGATCTGCCCCGCGATCGCTTGCGTGCGACTCGCCGGTGGCCCCCGTTCGAGCTTCGCATCGTGGAGACCACCATGAAGATCGGGAAATCGGCGGCACTGGCATGGCTTCTCGTTTGGGCCGCGGCGGGAACCGCGGCCGAGAAGATCGTGTACGTCCAGGTCCAGGTCGACAGCGAGTCGTTCCGCTACGAAGGGCACCGGGCCATGGACGGCGATCCCGAGACGATGTGGCACACGGACTTCCGGGCGTATGAGACGAGCCATCCGCACGAGATTCTCGTCGACCTGGGGTCCGTGTACGAGATCGCCGGTTTCGGCTACTTGCCGCGGCCTGGCGCGGGCAACGGCACGATCGCGCAGTACGAATGCTATGTGGGCAACGATTCCAAAGACCTCGGCAAGCCCGTGGTCGCCGGCACGCTCCCGCGCCAGACCGGCCAGACCGTGGTGAAGTTTCCGGCCGCGCAGAAGGGGCGATACCTGCGCCTGCGGGCGATGTCCGAGGTGGCCGGCAACCCGTGGACCTCGATCGCCGAGTTGCGCCCGCTGGTCGACGGGGTGGTGTTTCGCGCCCGCAGTTCGGTGGTCGTGCGCCTTCCCGGCGCGACCCGCAAGCTGCCCGACGAGTTGGAAGTCCAGTTCGCGGCGCTCCAGCACGACGTGCGCAACATTGCGCAGTTCGAGCGGGTGGCGGGCGAGACGTTCCGGCAAGAGGCGCTGATTCTGAAGTCGGACCGCGACCCGGTCGACGTGGTACTGCGCCGGACCGCGGCCTTGCTGGCCGACCTGAAACGCATGCCCAAGGCCCCCGACTTAAGCGCCCCGGAAGCCGCGTTGGCTCGACTTCGGGACCAATCGCAGAAGATCGACGTCGCCGATCGGGCCGGCCGATTGGCCCTATTCAAGCAGGTCTGCCGCGTGCGCCGCCGGATCGCGTTTGCCAATCCGCTCTTGGCGTTCGATCGGATCCTGTTCATCAAGCGACATCGAGCCGTCTACGACCACATGTGCGACCAGTACTATGGGATCACGGCGCAGCCGGGCGGTGGCCTCTACGTGTTGGAAGACGCCTTCGGCCCCCAGCCGCGCGTGCGCGACCTGCTGGCCGACGCGGTGGTCCAGCGCGGGCGGCTGAAGGGGCGGAAGCTCGCGGGTGGCCAGAGCATTCCGCCGCCCTTGGCCTACGACGGCGTGGGCAATCTGCGCGGCCCCGACCACGAGGGCGGCTCGTTCCTCTCGCCCGATTTGTCGTACGACGCCAAGACGATCCTCTTCGCCTACGTCGAGTGCAAGGGCGACAGGGGACACCGCCACCACACCGACCCCAGCCGCGGCCATTGGGACGAGGGCCGATGCTACCACCTCTTCAAGGTCAATGCCGACGGCACCGGTCTGGAGCAACTGACCGACGGAACGTGGAACGACTTCGACCCCTGTTGGCTGCCCAACGGGCGGATCGCGTTTATCACCGAGCGCCGCGGAGGGTATCTGCGTTGCGGGCGCGTGTGCCCCACCTACACGCTGTACGACATGGCCGCCGACGGCACCGACATGACGGCCTTGAGCGTCCACGAGACGAACGAATGGCATCCCAGCGTGACGCACGACGGCCGCATCCTGTATACGCGATGGGATTACGTCGACCGCTTCGGCTGCACGGCCCACCATCCCTGGATCACGTCGCTCGACGGGCGCGATTCGCGCGCGGTGCAGGGCAACTTCGCCCCGCGCAACGCCCGGCCCGACATGGAACTCGATTGCCGCGTCATCCCCGGCTCGTCGAAGTTCGTGGCCACGGCCGCCCCGCACCACGGCCAGGCATTCGGCTCCCTGGTCCTGATCGACCCCCGGGTCGAAGACGACGATGCGATGGGCCCGATCCAGCGTATTACGCCCGACGTCGGCTTCCCCGAGAGCCAGGGCGGGCGCGAGGCCTACGGCACGGCCTGGCCCTTGAGCGAAGACTACTACCTGTGCGTCTACGACACGACGATGGCCTGTGGGGCGCCGGGCATGGCGGGCAACTACGGGATCTACCTGGTCGACTCCTGGGGCAACAAGGAGCTGATCTACCGCGACCCGCTGATCGCCTGTCTGAGCCCCATCCCGCTCGTCCCGCGGCCGGCGCCCCCCGTTCCGCCGGCGTTGGTCAAGCCGTTCCGCGATGCCCCCGGCACTGGCGTGCCGCCGGCCGAGCCGGGCCAGGGAACCCTGACGGTCATCAACACCTACGACAGCCTCAAGCCGTGGCCGCCCGGCACGAAGATCAAGGCCCTGCGCGTGCTTCAGGTGCTGCCGATGTCGGTGCCCTCGGGCGGTCCGCCCCACGAGACGGGAGCGCGCATCGCCCTGGCCGGCGACTCGGTGGTCCCCGTCCGGCACGTGCTGGGCACGGTCCCGGTCGAGGAGGACGGCTCGGCCCACTTCACGGTACCGGCCAACCGCGAGTTGTTTTTCCAGGCCCTCGACCAGCGCGGCATGGCGATCCAGTCGATGCGCTCGGCGACGTACCTTCAGAAAGGCGAGCACCTGGTGTGCCAGGGGTGCCACGAGCGCAAGCACCGCGCCCCGCTGCCGGGCAACCGCGAGTTGTTGGCGCTGCGGCGCGCCCCGTCGACCCTCCGGCCCGACGTCGACGGCTCGGCTCCCTTCAGTTACCCGCGACTCGTGCAGCCCGTGCTCGACCGGCACTGCGTCAAGTGCCACGCCGAGCACCCGAAGAAGCCGATCAACCTGGCGCGCGAGCCCATTCATCGCCGGTGGTACGCTTCGTACAACAGCCTGCTGCCGTACGCCTTCACCGACTACGGCAACAACCTGCGGACGAACCCCGGGCAGTTCGGCGCGCGCGCGGCGAAGCTGACGAAGATCCTCGAGCAAGGCCATTACGACGTGAAGCTCTCGGACGAGGAGTTCCACCGCATCACGCTGTGGCTCGACTGCTGCTCGATGTTCTACGGCGTCTACGAGAAGGAAGGCGGCGAAGCCCAGCTTCAGGGCCTTGTTGCGCGGCCCACCCTCGAGTGATCGCCCAGGGCGTGCCACCGTTTTCGGGCTGGGGCGATACCCCAGGGTCAATCGGCCGGCACGCAGCGGCCGTGCGCCCAGGCCCGTAGCGACTCGACACGCTCGCGCATCACGACCGACAGGGGGTTGGTGGCCTCGATCGCGGCCAGAATGTGCTCGGTGCAGCACTCGGTGCCTTCAGAGAACGCGGCGTACAGACCCGAGACCACGGCCTGCTCGATCTCCGCGCCGCTGAACCCCTCGCTGGCCGCCGCGAGCCGGCCGAGATCGAACCGGGCCTTGTCGCGCCGCCGCTTGCGCAGGTGGATGGCGAAGATCGTCGCGCGCTCCGCAGGGCCAGGCAAGTCGACGAAGAACACCTCGTCGAACCGGCCCTTGCGCATCAACTCGGGCGGAAGCTGGCCGATGTTGTTGGCCGTGGCCACCAGGAAGATCGGGTGGCGGTGGTCCTGCATCCACGACAAGAGCGTACCGAACATGCGCTGCGAGAGGCCCCCGTCGGCCGATTCGCTCGCCGCCGAGGCAAACGCCTTCTCGATCTCGTCGATCCACAACACCACGGGGGCCATCGACTCGGCCTGGGCAAGCGACTCGCGCAGCCGGGCCTCGCTCTCGCCGATGAACTTCTGATACAGCACGCCCGGGTCCATGCGCAACAGCGGCATGCGCCAGGCCGAGGCCACGACCTTGGCACAAAGGCTCTTGCCGCAGCCCTGCACCCCCAAGAGCAGAATGCCCCGCGGCGGTTCCAGGCCGTACTCGCGGGCCCGGGCGCTGAAACCCCCACGGCGCTGGTTGAGCCACCGCTTGAGGTTCGCCAGGCCGCCGATGTCGTCGGGCGATACGTCGGCGGAGATCGATTCGAGGCAGCCCATCGTGCCCAGGCGGTTCCGCTTCGCGTCGATGATCCGCGGCAGGTCCGACCCGTCGAGCACGCAGTCGTGGTGGATCGCCCCGGAAACGATCCGTGCCGCTTCGTCGGTCGTCAGCCCGCGCAAGGTCTGCACGAGCTGTTCCATCTCGCGAG
Source organism: Blastopirellula marina (assembly GCA_020721945.1). Classification (GTDB taxonomy): domain Bacteria; phylum Planctomycetota; class Planctomycetia; order Pirellulales; family Thermoguttaceae; genus JANLFZ01. Next base: position 3,032 of record DYLT01000256.1, on the reverse strand, counting down.
CCGTCAGCTTGGCCTCGATCTCGACCAGGCTTCGCCGCCGCGCCTCCTGAAACGTCTGGCGCACCACCTGGGCCAATTCGTCGGCCGAAGGCCACGCCACGTCGTAGGGCACGGTCAGCCGGCGTATTTCGGGCGGCAGCGAGGTCCCCTCGACCAGCACCAAACTCCATAGCCGGCTGTCGGGACTAAAGTACAGATCGCGCAGCAAACGCACGACCTGCGGATCCTTGCAGTGCGGCCCGAGGTCCTTGAACAGGTAAATGGCCTGGCTGCCCGCCTGCTTGACGTGCCGCAGCGCCGCGGCCACCTTGCCCGGTTCGACCTTGACCTCGGGCGGGACCGGCGGGGCCGAGACGAGCCCCTCGGTCACCGACCACTCGTACAGCGGCGCTCCCATCGACGCCGCCACGGCGCGCACCATCCGCACCGCCCGAGGCTCGTCGGGCGTCTCGATCGAAATGATCGGATGGTCGGCCTCGATCAAAAGCTTGAGCTGCTCGCCGCTCATCGCGACACCACGCGACGACCCCCTCGAACGTCAAACCGACCGGCGAAGCATCACCAGCGATCGGGCCGCCAAGGCCCATCGCGTTCGTGGCGCAGCCGCCGGGTCGGCGACCGGAGCCGATCGACGCCACGACTCCCTCTATAGCCCGCCGGCCGACGGCAAGCAAGACCCGCCAAAGACGGCGATCGGCCCTGGGGCCAGTCACCGCGGTCCGAAACGCCCTTTGCCCGTGGCCAGGTCGTAGCCCGTCATCGGCACCTGGTCGTAGCCCATCGCGGCGTGGATCACGTCGGTTCGGTAGATCGGGTCTTCCATGAGGCAGGTGCGGCGGTCGGCCGCGGGGATCGTCGTCGTGTAGATCCGCAGCTCGCCCGGCACGCTGGTGAGGATCTCCTCGCGCCAGTCGCCCAGGAGGTCCACGACGGCAATCACGTCGCCCTCGATGCGCGGCCGAAGCGTCTGGCCCTGGTACTTCGCGATGCGGCCGCCCGTGACCAGCTCGCGCTGCGGATCGGCGTCCCAGTAGGCGGCGCGGGGGGCCAGGCCGCCAAGGTCCTTCGTGGCAAGCACGTTGCCTTTGCAATCGCGCAGCCAGCGCTTGTCGGGAAAGTCGCGCTCGCCGCTGTAGCACTCGCTGCCGGGGTGCTTGGGGTCGATGTCGGAGCACAGACCCGACGAGTGGATGTGCTGGGTGAGTTCCTGGTGTCCCCAGAGGATCTTGCCCGTGCGCGCGTCGACCATGCACATGGCGTTCTCCTTGCGGCGCGGCTCGATCCCGAAATAGATCTCCAGGCCCGGCCGCTCGGGGTCGAGGTCGCCCAGATAGACGTGGTCGGGGTGCCCCAGGCCCGTGGTCCACAGCGGCTTGCCGTTGTCGTCGATCATCACCGAGCCCAAGGCCACCTCGTCGCGCCCGTCGGCGTCGACATCTCCGCAGTGCATCCAGTGCGCTCCTTGGCCCCAGAAGGTCTTCGGGGCGTTCTTGTTGTCCCACCGCCACAGCTCGCGGAGCTTGCCCTGGTGGAACTGATAGGCGATGAGCACCATGTAGTTGTAGGTGCCGCGCGCGACCAAGAGGGCAGGGGTCTTGCCGTCGAGGTAGGCCACGCCGAGCTGGTTCCGCGAGGCGTAATTGTAGGAGGGGAAGTTCGCGCGCGAGGGCCAATCGACCCGCGCGACCGGCTGGCCCGTGCGCCCATCGAGGATGCTCAGGTATTCCGGCCCCTGCTGCACGCGCCCGTCGGCATCGCGGGGATCGCCCTGGCCCGTCTTCACGGCCACCTCGGCCCGGCCGTCGCCATCGAGGTCGTAGACCACGTAGGGCGAATACCAGATGCCCCGCTCGATCGCCCAACCCAGGTCGTGGCGCCAGAGAAACCGGCCGTCGTGGCGGTAGGCCTCGAGCTTGTACGTGTCGGGGCTGGGCTTCCAGTACTTTTCGTAGGGGTCGATATTGTCGCGGGGCTGCTTGATGACGAAGTCGTAGCAACCGTCGCCGTCGAGGTCGGCAATGCCCACCTTCTGGAACGTCGTGCCCTTCTCGTGCAACGGGAATCGGAGGCACGGCTTCTCGGCGAACCGCGCGGGCCGGACCTCGGCCGACGGAGGACCTTCCCTCCCACGAACCACCGGGCGCACGAAGTACGCCACCTCGCCGGCCGCGGGCGCGGCCGAGTCGACGAAATCGGTCGTGCGCCGCACGGGCTCGCTGCCGAGGCGCTTGGCCGCCTGGCCGCCCTGCTTCCGATAGACATAAAAGACAGTCTCGTCGGGATCGCTCGCCAAGAGCCGCCACGAGAGATAGACCCTGCCCGGCTCGCCCTGCACGGCAACCAGCCCCCGGTCGAGCTTTTCCCGCGGTTGGGCCAGTGCCTCTCGCGCCACCCAGACGCCCGCTGCCACGGCCGCCAGAATCCAGAAGCTGCGCATGAGATGAACCTCCCAGAGTCGTCGCGAACTTCGTTGCCGCTTCCCTCTCGTCGCCTTCGTGGTGGCGTGATCTAGCGCTTCATCCGCGGCCTGAGGGCAGACCTGCCGCAGCACCGATCTCCACCACGCCCGCAATATACCCGCACATCCCCCCGGAGAAAACAACCCAGCCATGTAGCCGTGTAGGGTGAGTGCTTCGCACCCACGCGAACCGGCACGAATGCGACGCCTCGCGCCGTGCGGTTTCCATGTCCACGATCGCCAATGCGCTATCGACTCCTCGCTTTGCGGTGTGGTAAGACGGCGATCCGCGGCAACCACCGCGCTAGCCACACCGCCGCAGCTTGAGCAAGGTAACGTCGCAGGCGAGCTCGGGGCAACAGCAACCTTGCCAACACGCGAAATCATTGGGGTGGAGAGGAAACGACGGAAGATCATGCCATACAAGCACTGACGCACGCGCTTCCCTTCGCGCTCTCTTCTTGCGGGGGGGGGCGAATACACCGAGAATCACGCGCGCAGGGCGTTACAAGGTGTTGTCGCCGATACTACCATGGCCGCTATTGACGAGGCCCGGGTTTGTGCGGCGTTCGCA
>DYLT01000255.1 GCA_020721945.1 Blastopirellula marina | reverse complement strand
TGCTCGGTGAGTTCACGGCGGATGACCTTTCGGGCGATGGCGGCCGCCACATGGACCGCGCTGCGTTCCCAATGCGTAAGCCAAGCCTGTTTGGCGTGCCGGATCTCATCGACCGCCTGCCGGAGGGCCGGCAGCAGGGTGGCCAACTGCCGGGCGAGCTGGTTCTGGACCATCTGCTCGACGGCCGCCTGGCCTGCCCGGCGCCCCTCGGCCTCGGCCTGCTTCTTGATCGCGGCGGCCTCTTGATGGGCCTTAGCGACCATCCGCCCCGCCTCGGCCCGGATTCGGCCGAGGTAGTCGTTCGCCTTGGCGGCCATGTCGTCGAAGTTGAACGCCACGCCTTGGACGCCGCGGTTGCGATCGGTGGCTTTGATGACACTCGCCATAGGAACAAGACGCTACTGCACGTTGACTCGGTCGTGTCCTCCTCTCGCGGGGCGAGAGGCGTTGCTATCGTCCATCGGCCTCACGCGGCCCGTGAGGCGTACCCCTCGTCGCGGGAAACCGGAATCTTGCCCTCCATCGCCAGACGCCGTGCCAGGTCGGCCAGGCGACGGCGCGCCTTCTCGACGTCGCTCAGCCGCACCGGGCCGAGATGGGCCACACCGTCGCGCGCCCACTGGGCTTCGGCCTCGGGCAGGGCGCCAAGGATGCGATCGGTCCACTCGGGCGGCGCGCCGATCAGCGCCAGGGCCACCAGTTCCAACTCGGCCGCCGCGAGCACGGTCGATCGCGCCGCGCGGTCCATCGCGAGCAAGTCCTCGAACGATAGGCGCGGGGGCTGCGGGCTGAGGCGCTCTGCCAGCGAGCGGTCGAACCGCGACAGGTTGTCGAGGATTTGCATTCCGATCGGCCGGTCCGCAGCCTCGAGGATGCCGGCGACCGCGGAAATGCCCGCCACCCGGCGGCGCTGCACGCGGACCAGTTCGGAAAGCCGTTGCTCGATCCCGCGCTCGACCTCGCGGAGGATCTCGGGATCGGTCTCTTCGAGGTCGACCAGCCGCCGAATGACCTCGGCCTGGGCGGTGGGTTTCAGACGGACGAGCACCTTGCCCGCTTGCTCCGGCGGCAGGTGCGAGAGCACCAGGGCGGTCACCTGGGGACTCTCGCCGGCGAGGATCTTGGCCAACTTGTCGGCCTCGGCCTCGCGCAGGAAACAGAACGGCGGCGCGGCAGGGGGCGAGGTCTCGGAAGGGGCGGCTGGCAGAGGACGTCGGGGGGCCACCGGCGGAGCTTCGAGGTCGATGCCCGCGGCCGGCCGCCGCCCCGCGGTCCCTTCGCGCCGGAATTCCTCGAAGACCCGTTTCTGCTCGTTCGGATCGATCTCGTCGAGTTCGACCATTGCCTGCCGGATGAGCCGCGCCTGGTCGGGCGCGAACTGTTCCAAGACGAGGTCGGCCGTGGCGCGGTCCAGGCCGGCCACGAAGATGGCGACCTTGCGGATTCCGGGGTGCTTCACCTGCGCGTTCATCGTCAGCTCGCGTTTCCGATCCAGGTGCGAAGGATGTTCGCCGCGGCATCGGGGTCCTCGGCCACCAGTTGCGACAGTTCGTCGCGGAGCGACATCCCGTCCGCCGCGAACCGTTTGAGCCGCCGGGCCTTGGCTGCCTCGGGCGTTTCGGCAGCTTCTTCTTCCGCGGGTTTTTCCTCGGCAGCGGCCTGCGCCGGCGCGGCCATGGGAACGCGAGCTTCGACCGGCGCGGCCCGCACCATCGACCGCAGCATCACGAGACTGGCCAGGCCGAGGAAGATCAACCCCAACGTGCTCCACGACTGCACGAGCCAATCGATCAGTTGATCGGTCAGTTGCGGCTCGGCAAGCGGTGCCGGGGTAATGCTCTGGAACTCGGTCACGGTGACCAGTTCGTTCGGGTCGGTCACGCCCGGCGCGGCCGGCAAGAGCACCGCCACCGACTTGCGGATCTTGGCGATCTCTTCCGTGCGGATCTTGTCGAGGTCGGCGGCGGTGGGCGTCTTGGGCTGGGCGCCGGGCTCGGCCGGGTTGCGCTCGCGCCATACCATCTCGAAATAGCTCGTGGGGACCTGGACCGACGCGACGACCCGGGTGGGCGTCATCCCCTCGGTCACGACTTCCGTCTCCGACGTCCCCACCGCGTTGACCTCTTGGCGATCGGTTTCCTCTTCGTCCTCGCGGTTTCCCTTGCCCTTGGCCGCCGGCAACGCGGCCGGCTGGTTGGCCACGTAGCCGGCCACCCCGGCCGTGGCAGCGCCCTCCTGGGTGCGCGTGCGCGACTTCTCGGTCGTCTGGATCGCGGTCGATTTCTTGGGATCGTGCTCGACCCGCCGCTCGCGCTTCGAGTACTCGTTGCTCAGCTCGACGGTTACCGAGACGGTGGCCCCGGGCACGAGGGCCAGCGGACCGCGGAGGATCTTCTCTTCCCACTCCTTCTCGTCCAGCCGGCGCAGCGCCCGATAGCGGTTTTCGACGAGGCTGGACGGGCTGTCGGCGCCGCCGCGGTGGGTCTGATGGGTGTTGACATCGGTCAGGGCCACGTTCTCATACGAAAGCCCCGCCACGCTGCTGGCCACGAGCCGGCGGATCGATACGATCTGGTCGTCGCTGAGCGGCGCGTTGCCGGCGGCCTTCACAGTGACCGAGGCGGTCTTGTCCTTGGACTTGACAATGCCGGGCTTCTCCTCCTGGTCGATGATGACCCGCGCCCGCTCGATCCCCGGAAGCTCGTTCAAGATCGCCTCGAGCGTCTGCTGCTTCGCCAGGAGGATCTTCGCCTGGCGCTGGTGGCGGTCGGAGAGGAGCGGGTTGTCGTTCAGCGCGCGGTCGAGGTAGTCGAGCGGGTCCTGCGGCAGGGCGTTCTTGGCGGCCAGGGCGGCCATGTACTTGGCTTCTTGCCCGCGCGGCACGCGAATCTGCGCGCCGTCGATCTGGTAATCCGTGAGATTCGCCTCGCCGAAGGCGGCCTCCATCGCCGGCAACTGGCTTGCGGAAAAGTGCTGGCCGTTCATGAGATAGCTGTTCGGCCCGCCCACCTGCACGCGAAAAAGGAACGTCAGGCTCACGACGATCGCCACCAGGAGCAGCCCCGCCGTGATCCGCGACCCGACGCTCATCGAGCGGAACAGGTCGGAAGCCTGGGCCATCGCCTTGTTGAGGAAATCCATCCCTGGACCTCACCAAACGCTCACACCCGGATGTTCTGCACTTCCTGGTACGCCTGGACCAGCTTGTTGCGAATCTGGAGCATCATCTTGAACGCCAGGTCGGCCTTCTGGACCGCGGTCAGTACCTCGGCCGGGTCCGCCTCGCCGCCGGTGGCCAGTTGCTCGACGGCCCGGTCGGCCTGCTGTTGCATCGCGTTGACCTCGGCCAGCGACTGGAGCAGATAGTCCTTGAAGCCGGGCTCGGCGGCCTGCGGCTTGCCAGGCCCCGACACCGCCAGCGCGGTCGGGGTTGCCACATGGTGAATCGTGTTCATCAGACGAGAATCCTCAAGGTCTGCTGGGCGAGGTCCTTGGCGATTTCCATGGCGCCCAGGTTCGCTTCGTAAGCCCGGGCCACGGCCAGGGCGTCGGTGAACTCGGTCATCATGTCGATGGCGGGATAGGCCACGTAACCGGCGTTGGGGCCTGTTTGGATCGCGTCGGGATGGCCGGGATCCCACTTCAGGCGCGGCGGCGTGTCGTCGATCCGGATCGAGGCCACCTTGACGCCCGCCGCTCCCCGGGCACCGACGCTCTCGTCGGTCTGAAACACCACGTGGCGCTTCTGGTACGGCGACGCCTCGCCCGCCTCGTTGTGCGTCGTCGATAAGTTCGCCAGGTTGCCCGAAATGGCGTTCATCCGGACCCGCTGGGCCACCAAGGCGCTGGTGCTGATGTCGAGCGAAGGAAACATGGCACTCCTCACACCCGCTCGCTAATGGCTGTCTGGAGCAACCGGAACTGGCTGGCCAGGATCGACAGGGCCAGATTGTGCTGCAACTGGTTCTTCACCATCTCGGTCACCTGGGTTTCCAGGGCGATGTTGCTCTCGTCATGGTAGACGATGCTCTTCGAGTTTTCGGCGACTTCGGCAAGGCGAACGTCCGGGCGGTCGGCGCGCATGCCGGGCGAGACGCCGGCCTGCGGCCGGCCGCGCGCGGCGATCGCGTCCTTCAGCCGGTTCTGGAAATCGGCGACCGACAAGTCGCGCACGCGATAGCCCGGCGTATGGAGGTTCGCCAGGTTCCCGGCCAGCACCGTGTGCCGGGCCTGCGAGAACCGGACGACCTGTTCCAAGACCGGAATCGAACTCGACTGAACGACGCCCTCGAACATGCCGATAACCTTCTTGCCTTGCCGATCTCGTGCGCCCAGGCGAGGGCATGACGCGTGGTTCGGTTCCTTGCGGGCCGCAACACGTGCCTGTCTTCTTCACGCCCGAAGAGGACAGTCGCCGTGAATGGTTCCCAAGCAACTCGCGTGCCATCGCCACGATGCGGCGGCCAACCGGCGTTTCCCAACGGTGGTTTCCCCGCGACGGCCCAAACCCTCGGGTTTACCGTCGCGCGGGGACCGCGGGCGATCGTCGCGCACCGGCAGGATCTGCCGAATCCGACGGGCGAACTTTGCCGTTTGGATTGCTCCTTGTCTTTGTCCTTGTCCTCCTCGGTTGGGGGTCAGGCGGAACGGGCCAGCAACTTCGCCCGCGGGGCGTACCCGTACTGGCGGAGCTTGCCGCAGAGCGTGCGCACCCCGATGCCCAGGGCCTTGGCCGTCTTCTCGCGGTGGCCGCCGAACCGTTCGAGCGTGGCCTCGATGAGCCGGCGTTCCATCTCTTCGAGGCTCAAGCCCACGGGAATGCCGGCGGTCGCCGGCCCGGCGACCGGCACCGGAGCCTTGGGGTCGGCCAAGAGCCATCGCCGGATTTCGTCGGCGCCCAGGGGGCCCTCGGTCGACAGGACGCTCGCGCGAGTCATCAGGTTCTCCAACTCGCGCACGTTGCCCGGCCAGTGGTAGTTCATCAACAGGTCCATCGCCGACGTGTCGAGCGAGCAGGGGTCGCGACCCAGACGGGTGGCGGCGCGGGCGAGGAAGTGCTGGACCAGTTCGGGCACGTCCTCGCGCCGGTCGCGCAGGGGCGGCACGTGGATGGGCAGCACCGCCAGGCGGAAGTACAGGTCCTCGCGGAACCGGCCCGCGTCAACCTGGGCGCGGAGATCGCGGTTCGTGGTGGCCAGCACGCGCACATCGACCCGCCGCGTCTCGCTCGAGCCGACGCGCTCGAAGGTCCGCTCCTGGAGCACGCGGAGCAGTTTCGCCTGGAGCGGGGGTTCGATCTCGGTCACCTCGTCGAGGAGGATCGAGCCGCCGTCGGCCCGTTCAAAACGGCCCGCGCGGGCCGCGTCGGCCCCGGTGAAGGCCCCTTTCTCGTGCCCGAACAACTCGCTTTCGAGCAGGTGGGCCGACAGCGCGGGGCAGTTCAGGCTGACCAGGGGGCCTTGACGCCGATCGCTCAGGGCATGGATCGACCGCGCCACCAGTTCCTTGCCGGTGCCGTTCTCGCCCAAAATGAGCACCGTCTCCGCCGTGCGCGCGACGAGGTCGATCTTCGCCCGAAGCGCCTGCATGGCCGGCCCCGAGCCGATCATCACCGGGGGCTGGTGGTCGGAAGGAGGCCTCGCCGGCCCGCCCGCGGCGCCGGCCTCGTCGCGCACCAGCCGGCTGTGCCGCACGGCTTGGGCCACCAAATCCTCGAGCTGTTCCGCGTCAAAGGGTTTCTCGATGTAGTCGAACGCCCCGTGACGCATGGCCTGCACGGCCGTGGCGACCGAAGCGTGCGCCGTAACCATGACGACCTGGGCCTTGTAGCGCCGCTCTTCGAGCTGGAGGATGAACTCGATGCCGCTCATGCCGGGCATCTTGAGGTCGGTGACGATGCAATCGAACTGCTGGTTCTGGATGCGGTGCAGGGCCTCGGCCGCGCTGGAGCACCCCTCGACCCGGTGCCCCGCCTGGCGGAGCACAAAGGCCATGGATTCACGGGCGTCCGCGTGGTCGTCGACGACCAGAACCGAGCCCCGCGCGTTGCGGTCAGGCGTCATGCGGCAGCCTCCTCCTTGGTTGGTCTGGGAATGCGGAGGGTGAACACGGCCCCGCCGCGCTCGGCGTTTTCGGCCGCAACTTCCCCGCCATGCACCTCGGCAATCCGATAGACGATCGCGAGCCCCAATCCCGTACCGCCGGGCTTGGTCGTGTAGAACGGTTCGAACGCCCGGCGTCGCGATTCGCCCGACAGCCCCGTGCCCGTGTCGGCCACGCGCAGCTCGACGCCGCCCGGCCCCTCGGCGGCGGAGACGGCCAGCGTGCCACCCTCGGGCATGGCGTCCAGGGCGTTGAGCACGAGATTCAGCAGGGCCCGGCGCATCATGTCGCGGTCGGCGACCACCGTCTGTTCGGCCGGGACCTCGACCACCGCGCGGATGTCTTGGGCCGACATCTGCGGCGCCACCGAGGCCAGGACCTCGTCGATCAGCGCCCGCACGTCGAACAGGCACCACTGCGGATCCCGATCCGAGGTGAAGTGCAAGAGGTCGTGGACCGTGCACTCCAACGACGCGAATCCCGCTTCGATCCGGCCCAGCACCTCGAGGGCCTCAGGATCGTGCGCGATCCGCCTCCGGAGCACGCTCAGGTAGAGCGTCACCGGAACCAGGCTGTTGCGGACCTCGTGCGCCACGTGGGTCGCCATCTGGCCGAGATCGGCCAGCCGGTTCTTCCGCGCCAACTCGCGGTTCTTCACCTCCAGCTCGTCGGTCAGGCGCTGAACCTCGTTGCGAAGCGCTTCGTGGGTCTCCTGAAGCCGACCGGTCGCCGCGTCCCAGGCGGCCAGCACCGTGGCCAGATCGGCGCTGGCATCCAGGGCCATGCCGCGCGCGACCACGTCGTCGCGGGGCAGCTCGTCGAGCGGCCACCGGTCGTTCAACTCGTGCGCTGGGGAAAACAAATGGTTCACGGGTGTCGGGCAGGAGGAATCCTGCCCCCCCACGTCAACTGGTCATGTCGAGGCCTGACGAAGCGGATTGGACGGCGCCGGCGTAGGCGCTGCGCGCCTGGGCCGCGGTGTGCACGCCTTGAAGCCGCTGCGCCGCCTCGTCCCGCCGACGCAACAGGTCGCGTTCGCTCTCTTTTTCCTGGCTGACGATTTCCGCCAACAACGCTTCGCACCGGGCCAACTGCTCGGCGCACCGGCGGCGGTCCTCGGGCGAGCGCCACGGCCGGGCGTCGGGGTCCTGGCCGCGGAACGGATCCAACCCCCGCTCGACGCGCTGGAGTTCCACCAGCAACTGCTGCTTGGCCGCCAAAACGTCGAGCAATTCGCTCATCCCCCCGTCGCGCACCAACTCGAGCTGGCGCCGGCCCAGGTCGCGCAGGTGCAGTAGGCAGTTGTGTTTCCGCCGGATCCAATCGCTCAGCAAGTCGGTGTCGAACGCACTCATGGTCGCGTGCCTGGTTTTGCGAAGCCGCCAACGGGATTCGTCATGGAGGATGGGGCCTTCCTCATTCCACCTCGGCCGCCTGGGCCAGAACCTGCGCCCACTCCCGCGCCGTGTAGTTCGTCGTCTGTTCGAACGGCGCTTGGGGCTTCATCCGGCCCAGCACGACGCGGGCCTGCTCGATCGTGCCCCGGGCATCCTGAGGCCGGTTCAATTGCCGGTACGCCCGGGCGGTTTGAAGGTACGCTTCCAAGACCTCGGGCGCGTTCTGGTAGCGGCTGATCGCCAGGCCGTAGGCCTTGATCGCCGCGTCGTACTGGCCGAGGTCGTAGTTCACGTCGCCCAGGGCGAAGTAGCAGTTCCGCAGCATGGCCCGCTCCAACGGCGTCAGCTCGCGCAGCTCCTGTTGCCGAACCAAGGCGTCCTGGGCCTCGCGGAACTGCTCCGCCGCCGCGCCGAGCAGCT
>DYLT01000560.1 GCA_020721945.1 Blastopirellula marina | reverse complement strand
GCACCATGTCCCCGGTCATGATCGCGGTACGGGCGGCGGTTTCGAGTTCGACCGGCCCGGCTCCTTCGAGCTGGAGCTGGTATTGGGTGCGCTTCGGGTCGCCCAAGCCGACGCGGCCCAGCATCGAGGCGGGCGAGGTGTACACGGCGGCGATGGCCGCAGCTTCATCCGCATAGCCTTTCAGGCCCTTGAGCATCGCGGCGCGTTCCGGCTCGGAACTGGCGATGAGCTGGCGGTGAAGGTTCGCGGCCTTGTTGGCGGCGGACTTCTTGGCAAATGCGCGCGCGGCGGCGCGATCTTCGGGCGTGGCGGAGGCGATCAGTTCGTCAGCCTCGCGGGAGTAGCGGTCACGGGCTTCGAGCACGGCTGCTTGCAGCTTCTCGATCTTGCGAGAGAAGGCTGTGGCCGTTTCGGCGGCGCGGTCGCTCAGATATTGAACACGCTCCTCGTTGAGCGCGACACCGGAAGGGACGGTGTTGAAGTCGATGGTTGCCATGTCGGGCTCCTGTCTCAGTTATCACAACCGGGAGAGGCCCGAAGCACGTAACCAGCGGGGCTCCTCCCACTATCAACGTGCGGTCGCAACAATGACCACACTGGTAGTAAGTATAAGGCCCCGATCCAGTCCGCGGCAAGAAGTTTATCTTGTATATCAGCGGCTTACAGGAAAAAGTAAAGTCCCCTCCGGGGTGCAAACGATGGCCCTTTCCAGCGGGCGGCTGGGGTCCGGGCGGCAGTCCATGCGCTCGAACCGGGACGGCTCCGGCTTCCCGGCCCGGGGCTCCGCTGGCACTACGCGAACGGGCGGCGCGAGGCGTGGCGAGAATGTGCCGACCTGCGCGCGGCGGATCGTATCCAAGGCGGAGTAGCGGCCCGGCTCCTCCGCGTGCGCCTGCGTGGCGAGCGGCAGCAGGACGGCCAGGGCGAGGACGGCGGACCGCCGGGCGGCGCGGCTATGCGTCGTGGTCGTTGATGTTGATGACACGGCTGTACTCCTCCGGCGACAGCGCGGCGTTGATCTGGATGAGCACGCGCGGGGCGTCCTCGTTGTTGCCGTCGCCCTTGTTGATCTTGTAGATGCGATCCGCGAGCCATTCCGCGGCCCTGATGTCGCCCTCGTTCTTCATCTTGTCTTTCATGAAGGCCACGATCTCACCGGCCCCTTCGGCGCGGCCTTCTTCGAGGGCGAGCGCCAGCGGCGACAGCTCGCCTTCGGCGTCATCCTTCTTGAGGGCGTTCCACT
>DYLT01000254.1 GCA_020721945.1 Blastopirellula marina | reverse complement strand
CCGCACGGCCTGGGAGGCAGCCGCCGGCGCCTTGCCCGGCGCGGTGAACATCCCCTTGGGCGAACTCCGGGCACGACTCGGCGAGCTTCCCCGCGACCGCGAACTGTGGGTCCATTGCAGCGTGGGCCAGCGATCGTACTACGCCAGCCGAATTCTGCGCCAGCATGGGTTTTCCGTCCGGAACCTCTCGGGCGGAATGCGCACCTTCCAACGCCTGCCCGCGCCCCAGAATGGTCCGAAGGCTTCGTGACGGCTTGCGTGCGGGGGGCCATTTGGCGCGCCGGACCGGCCAGGGGCTTCCCACGAGGCGCCGGCATGAGGTACACTATGGCACGGATGTTCACTAATGGGCGTGATTGACCCGCGTGCGGTCGTTCAGGCCCTGACTGCGAAACGCCGTCGAGGAGGCGGGGCGAAATGGCCCTCCAACGGATCTTCCTGGGATGGAATCGGCCCGGGCTGGCGCGCGTGGCCGAGTATCTGATCGAGCGGTGGGCCGGCCCGCACGCGTGGGACCTGTCGGGCGTCACGGTGGTGGTGCCGGGGGCGCGGGCGGGCCGGCGTCTGTTGGAGATCTTGGTCGACTGCGCCGACCAGCGCGGCACGGTCCTGTCGCCGCCGGAGATCGTCACGCTCGGCCGGCTGCCCGAGCTGTTGTACGTCCCCAAACGCCCGTTCGCCGACGAGCTGACGCAGCAACTGGCGTGGATCGAGGCGTTGCGCCAGTGCAAACCGAAAGAAGTCGAACCCTTCCTTCCCGCCACGCCGGCGACCGGCGACTTGCCCGCCTGGCTGGCCCTGGCCGAGATGCTCGCGCGCGTCCATCGCGAATTGGCCGCCGATGGGCTAAGTTTCGTTGATGTGGAAACCAAAGGCCCCCGCGTAGAGGGGTTCTGCGAGTCGCCGCGGTGGCGGGCGCTGGCGACCGTCCAGCGGCGGTACTTGGAGACGCTGGACCGCTTGGACTTGTGGGACGTCCAGACCGCCCGCCTGGTCGCTGTTCGCCAGCGCGAGTGCCAAACGCGATCCGACGTCGTCCTGGCCGGCACCGTCGATCTGAACCGCGTCCAGCGGCGACTGCTCGACCAGATCGCCGGGCGCACCACGGCCCTCGTCCTGGCCCCCGCCGACTTGTCCGACCGGTTCGATGAGTACGGGTGCCTCCGGCCGGCAGCCTGGCAAGAATTGCCGATCCGCATCGACGACGCGCAGATCGAATGGGTCGCTGGTCCGGCCGAGCAAGCCGCCGCCGCAGTGCGGACCATTGCGGGCTATGGGGGGTGCTACGCGGGCGACGAGATCACCGTGGGCGTGCCCGACCCCGAGGTTGTGCCCTTTCTCGAACAGTACTTGCGCCAATGCGGCGTGGCGGCGCACCGCGCGGCCGGGCGACCGATCGGCCGCACCGCGCCGTGTTGCCTGCTGGCCGCCGCCGCCGAACACCTGACGAACCGGCGGTTTGCCACCCTGGCCGCCCTGGTGCGGCATCCGGATGTCCAGGACTGGCTTGCCGCCCAGGGCCTCGAGGGTGATTACTTCAGCGAGTTGGACTCCTACATTGGGCAACACATGCCCTACACGGTCGACGGCCCGTGGCTCGGGCCACCCGAGGAACGCCGCACCATCGAGCGAGTCCATCGGGCCGTCGAGGACTTGTTGGCGGGCTTGCGGGGAAGTTCACGCCCGTTGCCAGCCTGGGGGCAGCCGATGCTCGATCTGTTGACCGCGGTGTTCGGCGCCCGGCCGCTTGATGCCACGGCGGAACCCGACCGGACCGTGCTGTCGGCGTGCGAACGCATCCGCAGCGCGGTCTTGGATCTGCGCGCCATTCCGGCCGAGTTGGCACCGAGCGTGTCTGGGGCCGAGGCCATCCGCCTCGTGCTCCGGCAGGTCGAGGGCGAGGCGATCGCCGCCGCCGCCCTGCGCGGGGCGATCGAGCTTTTGGGATGGCTGGAGCTGCCCTTGGACGATGCCCCTGCCCTGGTGGTAACGGGCTTCAACGAGGGAATCGTGCCTTCGGCCGTGCGCGCCGATTTGTTCCTTCCGAACCAGTTGCGCACGGAACTCGAACTGGACGACAGCGACCGCCGCTACGCTCGCGATGCCTATGCCCTGAGCGTGTTGGCAGCCTCGCGCGAGCGTTTGAAGCTGATTGGGGGCCGCCGGTCGGCGTCGGGCGATCCGTTGACGCCCAGCCGGCTGTTGCTGGCCTGCGATGCGGAAACGGCCGCTCGGCGCACGGTGCGGTTGTTTTCGGCCGCCGAGGCGCCGGGGCCGGCAACCCCCTTGCCCGGTGCCCCCTTGCCGGGGCGCGAGCGTTCGGTGTTCGACGTTCCGCGGCCGGAAAAGCTGGCCGAGCGGGTCACGTCGATGCGGGTGACCGAGTTCCGCGACTACCTGGCCTGCCCCTACCGTTATTACCTGCGCCACCGATTGGGCCTCGGGGCGCTGGACGACTCGGCCGAGGAACTCGACGGCGGGTCCTTCGGCGCGCTGGCGCACGAGGTGCTCCGGGCGTTTGGCGCCAGCGAGGTGGCCCGCTCGGCGGACCCCGACGAGATCTTCGCCTGCTTGAGCCGGGGGCTCGATCAGGTCCTGGCCGAAATGCACGGTCCCGCCCCCCTGGCGGCCGTGCGCATCCAGGCGGAACAACTCCGCCTGCGCCTGAAGGCGTTTGCCGCGTGGCAAGCCAACTGGCGAGGGCAAGGCTGGCAGATCGAACACGTCGAGGCGTCCCCCGGCGCGCAGGCCGCGTACCTCAAGGTCGGCTCGAATCGCATGTACCTGCGCGGCCGGATCGATCGGATCGATGTGCGCCCGGCGTCGGGGGAGCGCATCGTCTTCGATTACAAGACCGCCGATGCGGCCGTCACGCCCGAGAAGATCCATCGCAAGACGGGCGAGTGGATCGATCTTCAGTTGCCGCTCTACCGGCATCTGGTCAAGGGGATGGGCATTTCCGAGCCCGTCCGGCTCGGATACATCGTGCTGCCGAAGGACACATCAAAGACGGGCGAGGCGCTGGCCGATTGGGACCAGGCCACGCTCGAATCGGCCGACCACGCGGCCGTTGAGGTCGTCGAAGCGTTGTGGCAAGAGCGATTCTGGCCGCCGGCCAGCCCGCCGCCCGCGTTCTTCGACGAATTCGCCGCCATCTGCCTCGAAGCGCAGTTCGGCCCCGAGGGCGAGGACGAGGAGCCCTAGGAAGACTCGTAGGAGCAGGACCCGTGGGTAACGAGTTGCACCATCTGCCGCATCTGGTGATCCGAGCGTCGGCCGGGACCGGGAAGACCTTCCAGTTGAGCAACCGGTTCTTGAGCCTCCTCCTGGCCGACGAGCCGTTCGATTCGATCTTGGCGACGACCTTCACGCGCAAGGCGGCCGGCGAGATCCTCGCCCGCGTGCTGTTGCGCCTGGCCGAGGCCGCATGCGACCAGCGAAAGCTCGGCGACCTGGCCGGGCAACTCGGCGCGCGCGGGCTTGACCGGCCGCGGTGTCTGGCGATTCTGGCCGGGCTGGTGCGCCGGCTCCACCGCCTGCGCGTGGGCACGCTCGATAGCTTCTTCCTCCAGATCGCCCGCAGCTTCAGCCTCGAACTGGGGCTTCCACCCGGGTGGCAGATCGTCGACGAGATCGTCGATGCGGAACTGCGCGGCGAGGCGGTGCGCGCCATGCTTCGCGATGAAACGACCGGCGATGCGGTGCGGCTGATGCACGGCTTGACCAAGGGCGAAGCCGCGCGCCCGGTCAGCGACCAGATCCACACCCTGGTCGGCCAGTTGTATAACGAATACCTCGAGGCCCCGGCCGAGGCCTGGGACGCGCTACCCCGGCCAGCCCCGCTACCGGCGGCGGAATTCCAACGGGCGCTCGAGGCCCTGGCCGCCTGCGATTGCGGGCCAGACAAGCGATTGGCCAAGGCGCGCGACACGGGGATCGCCGCGCTCGAGGCGGGCGATTGGTTGGGCTTCTTGCGCAAGGGACTCGGCGCGAAGATCGTCGACGACACCCGGCAGTTCTACAACCGGCCCATCCCCAAGCCGGTGGCCTCGCTTTGCGAGACGCTGGTACGGCACTGCCGGGCCATGGTGCTTCAGCAGATCGCCGGCCAGACCGTGGCCACACGCGGTCTGTTGGAGCGGTTCGACGCGGCCTACCAGCGCCTCAAAATGGAACACCGCGCGCTGCGCTTCGAGGACGTCACACGGCGGCTCGCGGTCGCTTCGGTCGGCCAACGCCTCGACGAGGTGGTGTTCCGGCTCGACGGGCACGTCGCCCACCTCTTGCTCGACGAGTTCCAAGACACCGCGCCGCTCCAGTGGCGCGTGCTGCGCCCGTTCGCAAATCGCGTGGTCGCCGGTTCAGCGCGGCGGTCGTTCTTCTGCGTCGGCGACGTCAAGCAGGCGATCTACGGCTGGCGCGGCGGATCAGCCGAGATCTTCGAGGCGCTGGAACAGGAACTGCCGGGGCTCCAAGCCGAATCGCTCAACACCAGCCGGCGCAGCAGCCAGGCGGTGATCGACGCGGTCAATCGCATCTTCGGCAGCCTGGAAACCAACCGCGTCCTCGCCAGGTACGGCGAGGCGGCGGCACGATGGAGCCGGCGATTCGCCGAGCACACGACCGCGCGGGCCGACTTGCCCGGGTATTGCCGCCTGGCGGTTGCCCCGAAGGCCGAGGAGGGCCAGTCCCAACCGGCGGTCACGTGCGGCTACGCGGCCGGTCTGGTGACCGAGCTGCGCCGCCAGGCGCCGGGCTTCCGTGTCGGCGTGCTCGTACGGAAGAACGAGGCCGTGGCGCGGCTGATCTACGAGCTGCGCCGGTTGCACGTCGAGGCGAGCGAAGAAGGCGGCAACCCGCTGACCGATTCGCCCGCCGTTGAACTGGTCCTTTCGGCCTTGATGCTGGGCGATCACCCCGGCGACACCCGAGCCCGTTTCCACGTGGCCCGATCGCCCTTGGGGGCGATCGTCGGGCTACCGTCGCACGACGACGACCGGGCCGCGTGGTGTTTTTCCCGGGAACTCCGGCGCCGGCTGCTCGACGAGGGCTACGGCCCGACCCTCGACGGCTGGACCCGCGCGCTGGCGCCTTCCTGCGACGCCCGCGACCTCAGCCGCCTGGTTCAGCTCGTCGAGCTGGCGTACCGGTACGAGCCGGCGGCCACGTTGCGGGTGGACGACTTCGTGCGCGTGGTCCGGCAGCAGCGGATCGAGGATCCTCGCCCCGCCGACGTGCGCGTCATGACCATTCACCAGGCCAAAGGGTTGGAATTCGATATCGTCGTGCTCCCGGAACTCGACGTGGGCTTGACGGGCCAGACGCCGTTGACCGTGGTGGGCCGTGCGGGGCCGGCCGGCGACATCGATCGTGTGCTCCGCTACGTATCGAAAGACCTGCAATCGCTCTTGCCGCCCGAGTTTGCCCTGATGTTCGCGGACCACGAGCGCCGGGTCGTCGAAGAGTCGCTGTGCCTGCTCTACGTGTCGATGACGCGGGCGATCCACGCGCTGCACCTCGTCGTGGCGCCCTCGCCCGAGAACGAGCGGAGCCTCCACGCCACCTTGGCCGGGGTGTTGCGCGCGGCCCTGACCGACGGCGGACCGCTGACGCCGGGTACGGCGGCCTACGAGCACGGCGACCCCCAGTGGTTTTGCAGGATCGCGCCGCGGCAATCGGTCGCCCCGCCAACGGTACGCGAGCGCCGGGCGCCCGCGGCGATCGAGCTGGCCCCCTTGCCCGAACGCTCTCGACGCGGATGGGACCGGCGAAGCCCCTCCGGGCTGGAAGGCGGCGGGCAGGTGGACCTGGCTGCCCGCCTTCGCCTGGAGGCGGTCGAGGCGCTCGATCGAGGCACCCTCATGCACGCGTGGTTCGAGCAGATCGAATGGCTCGACGACGGCGTGCCCGACGACGCGACCCTCGGCCAAGTCGCCGAGCGGTTGTCTGGTCGCCCACGAGATCTGACGGCCTCTCTGGCCGCCTTCCGCGAGGCGCTGGCCCGACCGGCGGTCCGCGCGGCACTGACGCGGGCCACCTACCAGCAGCGTGCCCGAGGCGCGGCGGTCACCCCGGTCCACGCCGGTCCCCAGGTGCGCGAACCCCGCTGGGTGGTCCACCGCGAGCGCCCCTTCGCGCTCCGCGAGGGCGACACGCTGCTGAGCGGCCAGATGGATCGCCTCGTGGTGCTCTACGACGCCGGGCGCGTGGTCGGAGGCGATGTCCTCGATTTCAAGACCGACACGCTGTCGGCGGACGACCCCGAGGCCATCTCCGCCCGGACCGAGGTCTATCGACCCCAGTTGGAAGCCTACCGCCGCGCGGCCGCGCAATGGCTCGGCCTGCCGCGCAAACGGGTCTCGGCCCGGCTGGTCTTCCTCGGCCCTGGGCTCGTGGTGGAGGTGTAAGCCCGGCGGGTCTTCGGGCCTTGGCCCCTTGCACGGCCCCATTCCGAGCGATACGCTGTTGGTCGGTCCTTGAACCACCATTCGTCCTGCTCGGTTGCCCATCGGGAGGTCCTTCCATGAGTCGCATCGCAAGCATCGTCGCTGGGATCGGGTTGGTCTGTTGTGGGTTGGCCGCCGGCTGCATGGCGGCCGAGGAGATCGTCGATCCGGAACAGGCCAAGGCCGACCCCGACTTCGCCATTCAGGGCGAGTACGTCGGCGAGGGGACGCTGTTCGGCGAGTCCGCGGCGGCCATCGGCGCGCAGGTCGTCGCGCTGGGGCAAGGGGAGTTCCACGTCTACGTACTCCAGGGCGGACTGCCGGGCGCGGGATGGAAACGCGGCCAAGCGCGGGTTCAACTCGACGCGAAACGCCAGGGCGACGCGGTGGCGGTCACGGGGCAAGGGTTCCGAGGCGCGATCGCCCGCGGCAAGCTCTCGCTGGCGGCCGGAGGCAAGGGCAAGGCCACGCTCGAGCGAACCGAACGCAAGAGCCCCACCCTCGGCATGAAACCACCCGCCGGCGCGAAGCTGCTCTACGGCGGCCCGAACGAAGGCAAAGAGAACTGGCGGTCGGGCCACGTCAGCCCGCTCGGGTACCTCGTCGGCGATGCGGAGACCAAGGAGAAGTTCGGCGAGTACCGATTGCACCTCGAGTTCATGCTCTCGTACATGCCCCGGGCGCGCGGCCAGGGCCGCTCGAACAGCGGGGTGTATATCCACGACTGCTACGAGTGCCAGGTGCTCGACTCGTTCGGGCTGACCGGCGAGAACAACGAATGCGGCGGTTTCTACACCCTGAAGGCCCCGGACGTGAACCTGTGTTTGCCGCCCCTGGTGTGGCAGACCTACGACCTCGAGTACACGGGTCCGACGTACGACGACTCGGGCAACAAGACGGCCAACGCGCGGGTGACGGTCCAGCACAACGGGGTGACGATCCACGACCACGTCGAGCTGCCCAAGGATTGCCCCGGCCGGAAAAAGGAGGGCCCCGGCCCGCGCGCCCTGTTCCTCCAAGGCCACGGCAACAAGGTGCAATACCGAAATATCTGGGTCGAGGAAAAGCGCTGAATCGGACTGGTCCCTCGGGCCCGATGAGCTATAATAGACCACGTGGTGACCGAGACGCCGGCCGCGGTGCGTGCCCCGTCCCGGTTTTTCCCCCGATTTCGGCCGCAGCCGGTCTGCCGGTCGTGCCGATAGAATTTCCGGACCAAGCGACACAATCAGGCCTCCCGAAATCGTTATTCCGACGGAGGTGCCAACCCTTTCGCGTGAGCCAGGACCATCGACGGCTTGTGCTCAGCACGCCAGGTCCTCGCTCGTCTCGCAGCGACGCATCCGGTCGCAATGCGACGGGAGGCATGATTCTGAGACGCCGCCGCTTCCCTCGGGGATCGCGGCGGCGTTATTCTGCGCTTCGGCGCGACCCGGCCGGGCTCATCCCGATGCCAAGGTCCCCAGAGCCCATACCAACCCGAAGCCCCATCACGGGCCGACGGTAACCGTTGACGAGCTGGCGACACGCACGTTCTTCGGCTCGTTGCGGGCCGAACCACGTGCCTGT
>DYLT01000559.1 GCA_020721945.1 Blastopirellula marina | reverse complement strand
TTCGCAGCGACAGATGATCGTGTCGTCGTGCGCCAACTCGTACAGTCCCGCTGCCGGAGTGAACCGCGCGCCGAGCATGGCTGCGAAACGGCGTTGACGGGCAAGGCCGGGCTGTTCCCGCCGCAGCGCGGCCTGCGCTGCGGCGTCAGATAACCGCCCCAGATCGCGGGCCACAGCGATGGCTGCGATCCGTCCTTCGATCATCGCCAGTTCTGCACCGCCGATGCCTGCGCCATCCCCGACGGCAAAGACGCCCTGCCGGCTGGTGCGCATCTCAGCGTCACGTCGCGGCACATAACCGCCCCGCTCCGGCAAAAACTCATGCTCGCAGCCAAGCAAGCGCGATAGCTCGGTGGACGGAATCAGGCCGTAACCGATGGCGATCGTATCCACGGCCACGGTTTCGGCGCGGCCCGCAATAGGCCGGCCGTCTCGATCCAGGCGGCAAATGACCGCCTCCTCGACCCGGCCATCGCCGCGCGCTTCAATCACCGACCAGCCCACCCGAAACGGTACATGGGCCGCCAGCAGCGTTCGCGCATACCCGAACCCTTCCGCAAGGCGGCTCCATTGCCCCCAAAGCGCCGACGCGTAACGCACATCGCGCAGCCCTGGCCGGGCGGCCTCCAGGATCGCCGCGACCTCGGCGCCGGCTTGGATAAGAGCGGCACCGACGGCAATTTGCAGCGGCCCGGTTCCCGACAAGAGAAACCGTCGGCCTGGCGCGATCCGCTGACCTTTCAGGAATGCTTGCACGCCGCCGGCCGTCATCACGCCGGGCAATGTCCAGCCGGGAAACGGGATGGGCCGGTCGTACGCGCCCGGCGCCAGGATCAGGATTCGGGCGATCAGACGCGCAGGCGCGCGCGGCCCATGCAGGGCCAGGTCCCACCCCACGCCATCTTCGGCCGGAAATGCGCCCCAAACAACTGTATCGGTCATCACCTGGACCGGGCTGTCGGCAAGCCGGCGTAAAAGTGATCGGCTCACCGTCGCGACTTCAGTCGCCCCACCGTGCGACGAACGACTGAAGTCATCACGCCCAACAGGCTCTCCCACGCCGGGGAATGCTGTCCTGAAAATCGCCCCCCCAGCCCCCCAACCGTGGGGGGAGCCAGATTCCCCCCAGAATTGGGGGGCGAGGGGGGCGTTTTCATCCGCCGTGGCGCCGGGCGCGGCATGGACATCTGCTGCTCTGAAAATCGCCCCCCCAGCCCCCCAACCGTGGGGGGAGCCAGATTCCCCCCAGA
>DYLT01000253.1 GCA_020721945.1 Blastopirellula marina | reverse complement strand
ACGACAGTAGCCATGCGCGCGGTCTCCCTGCGATCAGCGTTCGCCCTACGTCCCATTCTATATCTCCGCGGGGAGCAAAGGACAGGGGGGGCCTGGTGTCACCGCGTGGCGCAACGAGACGCGGCTACGCCACCTCTTCGATCACGCGCTCTTCCTCGCCCTCGACCTCGGCGGGCAGATCGCCGGGGGCCTTTTCCTCTTCGGGCTCCTCGCCGCGGACGCGGCCGGCCACGCGCGCGGCAACGCAGCTCAGGTCGTCCCACAGCGAGTAGGCGACGGGCGTGACCAATAGGGTCAGCAACAGCGACAGCGTCTGCCCGCCCAGAATCACCTTGGCGAGACTCGCGCGGCTGGCCGCACCGGGACCTTGGCCCAGGGCGATGGGGATCATCGCCGCGATGAGCATCACGGTGGTCATCAGGATCGGGCGCAACCGGGTGTGGTTCGCCTCGAGGATCGCCTCGTCGCGCGGCAACCCGCGCTGGCGCAGCACGTTCGTGTAGTCGACTTGCAAGATGCCGTTTTTCTTGACGATCCCGAAGAGCATGAACAGGCCGAACATCGCGTAGAGGTTCAGGTTCGTGCGCAAGAGGATCAGCGAGACCAGGGCGAACGGCAGCGTCAGCGGCAGGGCCAGGAGGATCGTAATGGGGTGGACGAAGCTCTCGAACTGGGCCGCGAGGATCATGTACATGAACAAGAACGCGGTCAAGAACGCGATGAGGAAGTTCTGGTTCGACTCGCCCATCGCCTTGGCCCGGCCGATGAACTCGTAATGGTAATCGGCCGGGAGGTTCATCGAGTCGACGAACTGGCTCAGGTCGCGCACGGCGTCGCCCAGGGCTTTGCCGCCTTCGAGGTTCGCGGTGATGACCACCTGGCGCTGCATGCCGAACCGGTCGATCGTGGCGGGCCCGCGGGCCGGTTCGAGCGAAGCGAGGCTCGCCAGTTGCACCAGCCCGGCCTTCGGCGAGGGGACCATCAGCCGCTCGATGGCGTCGGTCCGGTCGCGCGCGGAGAGTTCGGCCCGAAGCCATACGTCGTATTGCTCGTCGAGTTCCTTGTACTTGGTGACCGGCTCGCCGCCGACGAGGACGTTGAGCGTCGAGGCGATGGTCTGGACCGGAATGCCCAGGTCGGAGGCCCGCTCGCGGTCGATCTTGACGCGCAGCTCGGGCTTGCGGAGCGACAGGCTCGTGTCGATATCGACGTATTCGGGGTGCTGGCGCATCCAGGCCATGATCTTCTCGGAGTACTCCTGGAGCTTCGCCAGGTCGGGGCCGCGCAGGTTCAAATCGATCATCGACATGCGGAAGCCGGCGCCTGAAACGACCGCCGAGTCCTGCACGGCGGAGCGGAGTTCGGGGTAATCGGCCATGATGGCACGGGCCGCGCGCTGGACCTCGAACTGGGTGAAGTACCGGGGGTCGGGCTCGGGCGTGCGGAAGATGCCCTGGATCCAGAATTGTGGGTCGTACCATTTGCGGGTCCGCTCTTCGAGATCGACGAGCCGGGCGTAAATCATGCCCGAGGTCACGTCGCCCTGGCCGCGTGAAACGCGACCGGTCGTATCGCCGATCGTCGAAAACACGTTTGTCACGCCGTGCAGCGCGGCGATCCGGCCTTCGATCTCGCGGAACACCTGATCGGCGCGGTCGAGCGTATAGCCTTCGGGCAGCGTAATCGCCACCTCGAATTCGCTCTGGTCGTCGCGCGGGAGGAAGTCGAACCCGACGATCCGAAACAGCAGCACGGTACTGATCAAGAGGGCCACCGAGGTGGCGACGATCACCCAGCGGTGCCGCAGCGACCAGGCAAGGATCCCGCCGTACGTCCGGTCGATCGCCCGCCAGACGAGGCTCTCCTTGCTGCCGGCCCCGTGCCCTTTCTTGCGCTTCAAGAACCGCGAGCAGAGCATGGGGGTCATGGTGAACGAGACGAACCAGCTCATGAGGATGGCAAAGGCCACCGTGGCCCCGAAGCTGCTGAAGAACCGTCCCACGCGCCCGCCCATGAACACCACGGGAAGGAAGATCACCAACAGCGACAGCGTGGTCGCCGAGACGGCCAGGGCGATTTCGCGGGTGGCGGTGGCGGCCGCCTTGAGGGCCGTGTAGCCGCGCTCTTCCATATGGCGGAAGATGTTCTCGTTGATCACCACGGCGTCGTCGATCACGATGCCGATCGCCAGGATCAGCCCGAGCATCGTCATGTTGTTGAGCGTGTAGCCCATCCAATACATGAAGGCGAAGGTGGTGACGATCGAGGCCGGGATGGCAAGGCTGGCGATGATCGTGGTGCGCCAATCGCGGATGAAGAGCATGATCGTCAGGGCGACGAGCACGGCGGCGATGACGAGGTGGAAGTTCAGCTCGTGGATCGACAGGCGGATGAACTTCGACTGGTCCTTGACCACCATCGTCTCGACGTCCGGCGGGAGGACCTCGCCCAGTTCGGCCAGTCGCGTCTGCACCAGGTCGACCACCTGGACCGTGTTGGCCCCCGACTGTTTCTGGACGATGAGGCTCACGGCGTTGCGCCCGTCGAGCCGTGCCAGACCGCGGGGTTCCTCGAACGAATCGACCACCCGCCCGATGTCGCGGATCCGCACCGGATAACCGTTCTGGTTGGCGACGATCAGGTCGAGAAAGCCCGACGTGGTCTCGATGCGCCCCATGGTGCGCAACACGAGTTCGCGCGTGCCCTGGTCGACGCGGCCGCCGGGCAGCTCGAGGTTCTGCCGCAACAGGGCGCTGCGCACCTCCTCGATCGACAGGTGGTAGGCCGCCAGCTTGTCGGCGTCGATATCGATGTTCACCGCCCGCTGCCGCCCACCCACGATGATCACGGCCCCGACTCCGGGAATGGTCTCGATGTTCTCCTTGATCTGTTTGCGGGCGATTTCGGTGATCTCTTGCATCGGCCGCCGGGCCGCGACCGCGATCTGGATCACCGGCGAGGCGTTGAAGTCGAACTTGTCGATGATGGGGTTGTCGGTTCCCACGGGCAGGCGCGCCAGCACCGTCGAGATCTTGTCCCGGACCTCCTGCGCGGCCACATCGCGATCCTTCTCGAGCACGAATTGGACCACGATCTGCGAAATGCCCTCCTTGGTCGTGGACCGCAGCTCGTCGATCCCCGAAACCGTGTTGATGATCTCCTCCAACGGCTTCGTGACGCTCGTCTCCATCTCCTCGACGCTGGCCCCCTTGAGCGTCGTCGTGACGACGACCACGGGAATCTCGACGTTGGGCAAGAGGTCCACGCCCAGACGGCTCCGGCCGACCAATCCCAGCACGATCGGCGCAGAGACCAGCATCACGGTGAAGACCGGACGTTTGATACACAGGTCCCAGAGACTCATGGGCGACTCGGTTGGCTTCCGGCCGGAAGAATGGCAAAGGACGAATCACGCATCACGAAGGACGCATGGCGACACTAGGGTTTTTCGGCTTGCGGCACGTCGCGGATCTTGACGGGCACGCCCTCGGCCAGTTTCTCGTGGCCGGTGACGACGATGTCGTCGTCGAGGCGCAGCTCGGGACGGGCCGAGCGAACCAGCTCGACCCACATCCCGCGAAGATCCCCCGGCGAGGCCCCGTTCGCCTCGCGGCCTTCCGTGCCCCGCTCGACGAGGATCGCATGCGCCTTGCCGTCGCGCACGACGAAGATCTTCGTCGAACCGGCGAACGTGACGATCGACTCGACCGGCACCGTCCAGGCGTCTTGGTCCTTACCGACCAGGATGTCGATCTTGGCGAACCCGCCGGCCTTCAACTCCCGCTTCGCGTTGTCGACCCGAATCTCGACCTCGAAGGTCCGATTCGTGCGGTCGACCATCGGGCTGACGCGGCGCACCTTGCCCGAAAACGTGCGATCGGGATACGCCTCCACACGCAGTTCGACCTCTTGCCCGACCCGAACCTGCCCGGCATAGCGTTCGGGTACGTCCGCCTTGAGCTTCAGCACCTTGTCCATCACCAGTTCGAAGGCGGCGGTGGAACTGCCGGGCGAGTCCTTGAGCATCTCGCCGACGGCCACTTTGCGCTCGGCCACGGCGTACTCGTATTGCTCGGGCGGCAGATCGTGCGCGACGGCTTCGCCGCGAAAGGCCGGCGAAGGCACCACGAGCCGCGTGTCGCCCAGCTTCTTCTCGGCGATCTTCAACAGCACGAGACGGTGCTTGATGCCGGCCACGACGGCGTGCGCGTCCATCTCGGCCTGGAGCCGCGTGTTCCGTGCGACCTGGTGGTCGGTCAGACGCTGGTCGAGTTCTTCCTGCGGAATCGTGTTCTGCTGGCGCAGCCGTTCCGCGCGTTCCAGCCGGATCTTGGCCAGGTCTTCCTGATCCTTCGCCCGCTGCACGGTGGGTAGCTTCCCCACGTCAAAACTGCCGCTGGTGAGGATGGCGAGGATCGCATCGGGATTGAACTTCTCGGGCGGGGGGATGGGCAGACCGATCCGGGCGGCCTCGAGTTCCAACGCCCGCTTCGTCTCTTCCAACCCCAATTCGTAGTCGGTGCGGTCGATCTCCAGCAGCGGATCGCCGGGCCGCACCGTGTCGCCCACGTCGTGGTGGACCCGCACCACACGGCCGGCCACCTCGGCGTGCACGGTCACCTCGTCGTAGCCGAAGAACGTGCCGACCACGCCGACCTTGCGAGGCACCTCGCGCACCTTGACCTTAGCCACGGTGACGCTCGCCGCGCGGGCCGACGCCGCCCCCGGAGCGGCCGCGCCCGCGGCGGTCCCTGCCGAGTCGCCGGCCGAGACGTCGCGTTCCGCCCAGCCGAACCGGTTGAACAGCAATACGACGGTCGCGCCCAGGACTGCCAAGCCCACCAACACGAGCAGCACACGGCGAGGCCGCTTGCGGTTTTCCGACATGAAATGCTCCCGAGAAATGGCCTAAGGCGCCATCGTGGGCGAACGCCGCTACGACTCGCCTTCGGCGATACGTGCCTTCCGCTCCGACTCGCTCAAGACCCCGAAGAACGCCACGTCGAGCAAGTCCCGTGCCTGTTCCCGGGGCGAGCGGGACCGGCCGGTAAAATAGTTCGTGAACATGGTCCCGTAGAGAAGGTCGCCGACGACTTCCGTGATCCGCTCGACTGGCAGGTCGCGAATGCGGCCCTGCGCAATGAGATTCCGCATCAGCTCGTGCCACCGCTCGGCGTTCGCTTCGCGGTGGATGAAATACGTCGGCTTCTTCCGGTCCTTGAAATGCGCCCTCTCCTGGATCAATAGCTCGACGAATTCGGGATGGCCGGCGAAGAACTCGAGATACGCCCGGGTGGCCGCGGCGATCCGATCGAGTGGCTCGTCGATGCCTTCCACCGAGGCGTCGACGTAGTCCCTCAACCGCCTCATCCCCCGATCGACCGCCGCCAGAAACAACGCTCGCTTCGTGGGAAAGTACCGGTAGACCGTCCCCTTGCCCACGCCCAACGAGTCCGCCAAGAGCTGGGTATTCGCCTCGGCAAAGCCTCGTTCGGCGAACAACCGGGCGGCGGCATCGAGGATCTCTTCTTCGCGTCGCTGGCGAAGCTGCGGATCCGCGGGTCGGCCAAGCCGGCGGTGAGAAACGGTGTGGGTCATGGCGTGTACGGCGGACGGACCAGTCAGTCAGTTAATTATAGCCCCGATACGTTGTCATTCAAGCGCTAACCTGAAAATGGCCCACCCAACCGGCCGAACGTACCCCCAGACGGAGACGCCAGCGGTCCGCCGTCTGCATGGGGGGACCCAACGGGGTCGCCCCTCGGGGCGTCCATACCACCGGCGTGCCTCGAAACGGCCACACGACCAGGACGCCGGACCGGTCATTCAACCAGAAGGCCGACGGTCGCACACGGCGGCCACATCGGCTGGAGCCGCGATCAGCTCCATGATCCATCGGTCGATGTCGCGGAGCGTCTGGGGAATCAAGGGATACGCGCAGGGATGGTACTCGCGCAACGTGATCGAGGAAAACCCGGCCGCCCGCAACAACCTCAGATCCTCGCAAGCCCGGCGCGGCGGATACGTCGGGTCTTCCCGGCCCACCGCCAACAGCACCGGCAGACGACGCACGTGGATCCACTGACTCAAGGGGGCATGGGAAGCGTCGGGCAACGCACCGCCGATCGACACCACTCCGGCGAAACGGCCGGGCCACTGGACCCCCACGCGAAACGCCATCGTTCCCCCAGCGCCCACCCCAACCAGGAAAATCCGCTGGGGATGCACATGGTATTTCGCGACGGCCGATTCGATGGCATCGAACACATGCTGCTGCGCCTGGTCGACGGCCTCCGGGGTCTGACGCCATCCCCAGCAGGTCTTCTCGGTCACGTCGCGCAGCAGAATCCCGCGCGGGGCCACGGCCACGTAATTCCGCATGCTGACCAGCGGCATCACCCGCAATAGCTGCCACTCGTCGTCGCCCACCTCGTGCAGCCACACGATCAGCGGATAGGCGTAGTTCCGCTCGTAGTGTTGGGGGGCGAACAGCGCGCAGGCGGCCGCGGGCGCCGGCGGAGAGAACAGGGCCGATTCCAGGGCAAAGGAAGAGGAATTCGCGGCACCAACGCCGGGCCGCTTCGGGCGGATCGCGGGTTGAAAGCGATTCATGGTTCCTCGAGAATCCCGAGTCGTCAGTCGATCGAAATGACGGAGGACAGGCAGTGAGGGGTCGATGTTCGGATTGCGGCAACACGGCAATCCCCGGACGCCTTCCCCGGGTCGTCCGGCGAGACGGGCAAATGGAAACCAGACTCTACTCCATCCCGCCCGCCAATGTCAACCGGAGCCCCCGCCCTGTCCGACAAGAAAAAACTTCCGTGGTTCTCGGTCATGTGGGTTGTCGCAGAGCTTTGCAGAGGGCCGCACGCTAGCGCTGCGCGCACGCATCCGCCGAAGGGGCCACCAGCTCGGCCATCCGCTGCACCAACCCCTTGACCGCCTCCACGCTCTTCTGGAATGCCGCACGCTCGCTCTCGGTAAGCCGAATCTCGAGGATCCGCTCGATGCCTCGTGCGCCCAGCACGCACGGCACGCCCACATAGTACCCGCCCACGCCGTACTCACGGTCGCAGTACGCCGCGCAGGGAACTACCCGCTTCTTGTCTCGCACGATGGCCTCGACCATCTGCGCTGTGGCAGCGGCGGGGGCATAGTAGGCGCTTCCGGTCCGCAGCAACCCGACGATCTCCGCTCCTCCATCTCGAGTCCGCCGGACGATCTCTTCGAGCCGGTCGGGCGCGATCAGTTCGGCCACGGGGATCCCTCCCACGGCACAACAACGGGTCAACGGCACCATCGTGTCGCCGTGGCCCCCCAGGAGCATCGCCGACACATCCTCGACGCTGACGCCCAACTCCATCGCGATGAACGCGCGGAAGCGGGCTGCGTCGAGCACCCCGGCTTGCCCCATCACCCGCTGTGGCGGAAAACCCGTGACCTGCCAGGTGCGCTGGACCATCGCATCCAGCGGGTTGCTCACCACGATGACTGCGGCGCGCGGGCTGGTGCGCTTGACCTGGTCGGCGACCGCGCCCACGATGCGGGCGTTGATGGCCAGGAGATCGTCTCGGGTCATGCCCGGCTTGCGGGCCGAGCCCGCCGTAATCACCACCACGTCGCTGTCGGCCGTGTCGTCGTACGAGGTCGTCCCGACAATCCGGCTGTCGAAGTCCATGATCGGGCCCGCCTGCGCCAGGTCCAGGGCCTTGCCCCGAGGCATCCCCTCGGTCTGAGGAATGTCGAGCAAGACTAGATCTCCCAGCTCGGCGGCCGCACACCAGTGGGCGGTGGTGGCGCCGACGTTGCCGGCGCCGATAATCGTGATCTTCGGACGTGGCATGGCTTTCCTTCGCAATTCGTGGCTCGTGGCGAACCGTCGCTCGGGTTCCCTCGGACCCCGCGTCGATCGCGCCCGCAAACCTCTTATCCTAGGGAACCTCTCGATCTCGACAACCCCAAGTCGGCTCCATCGAGGACAAGGCCCAGATTGCCTCGGAGGTCCCCGTGGGGACTATGAGGCGTCGCGTTCATGCCGGTTCGCGTGGGTGCGGAGCACCCACCCTTCTACTAC
>DYLT01000252.1 GCA_020721945.1 Blastopirellula marina | reverse complement strand
AATACGCTCCCAAGCGTACTCTTCTTGGAGACCCCCGCTCTTTCATGGTATCTGGGTTTCCCGAAAGTCGGACGTGTCGCTTGCCTAGAGTATAGGGCCAGAACCGGCCGATGGCACCCTCGGGCCCGCTTGGTATTCGACCCGCGAAAACGGCAGTCGCCGGGCGTGCCCAGCCGACGGGCCCCGACCTCGAGGCAACAAGGCTAGCCCGGCAATGACGCGGTCGGCGATCTGCTCGACCGCCAGCGGCGCCAGGCGATGTGGAGCAGCCCGACGGCGCTGGCCGTCGCCACCACGGCGCCGACGAGGCTGGGCGTGAGCCACCACCACCAGGCCGCCCCGGCGACGATTCCCACCAGGTGAGGCCACTGCGAAAGCATCTTGGCGACCGTGGGCCGGCCCACGGCAGCGGCCAGCGCCAGCGTCAGCCCCAGCACCACCAGTGCGTCGACGATGGGGCGAAGGCCCTGGGCCGGTCTTTGGGCACGACAGACCAGCGAGATCGCGCCGACGCCGCCCTCGGCCGAGCCCCGAATCGCCCTCTCGGGCCGGTCCACGGTCCGTAAAAAGATGTCGGTCATCGTCGAGGCGATTGCCGTCTCCGACCAGACTTGCGACCACATATCGGTCGCCTTGAGCCGTTCAGCGGCCTGGCGCTGGCGACCGCGAAGGGCTTCCAAGTCGGCGCGCGTCGCCTGCGCGGCCCCGGGATCTTTCGCCAGGGCCACCAGCCGCTGGGCCTCGTCGAACGAAGCCCTCCACCGCCGCGCCCAGGGAAGATACCATCGTGCGGCCGAGGCGGGTTCCTCGTCGGGAAAATCGGCCACCAGATCGACCACGTCGCTGAGGTGGCGCAGCCGGAGCAGTTCCTGTTCCCAAGGCGCCATCGAGTTGGGATGGCGCGTGGTGCTGCCTGACGGCCCAGCGATCGTCCAGAGCATCTGGCGCACCGGCAGATCGCCGAGCCGGGGCAAGGGAAACCGCCGGATTCCGTCGCTATCCGGGCCGCTGAGCCGGCCATCGAACACCACCTCCAGGCGTTGAGGCAGGGTGCTCAGACCAAGGGGTACGGCGAACCGGTTCTCGCCATGCACCGCCGGCGTGGCGGGCAGTCCGTCGAGGGCCACTTGCACCAAACGAAAGCCGTCGGGCAGGTCGAGGGGGCACTCGGCCAGGCCCGCCGGCTCCAGATCGAATGCCGTTACTCCGTGACATGTGCCGTCGGAACGCCACGCCAGGAACACGTCGGCCAGGTGGACTTGCGGCACCCCGCTCACCTGCCCCAACGAGCGCAAGATGGTGCGGAAGGGCTCGTGGACGACCTGGTAGGTGACCAACGAATCGCGCGCCGCCGCGGGGACGGGGTAATCGTCGGGCAATTGGTCGCGCACCAGCCCCCGCGTCTCCCACGACAACGGCTTAAGTTGCGATTGCACGGGAAGCACCAACCGATGCCGCGTCAGCTCGGCCTGAGCCAAGACGATGCGCGGCACGCTGGGACGATCGCCCGGCGACAACGCCAACGGCCCCGTCACGCGAAACCGGTACGCGTCCTCCACGGCGGCACGAGGACGGACCACCAGCTCGCGGCAACCGGTGCCGGCCATCTCGAACAGCCTGACCGCGCCGGGGGCCTGGACTTTGTAAGGGCCGGGCCACGTCGCCGGCACCTCGAGCCGGAACTCGTCGGCCACGCCCCCGGCCACGGTCACCCGGAACTCGGCCTCGGCCTCCCACGCCTCCCCCTCACAGCGCAGCGACGTGATCTGCTCCGCCCGGATCTGGGGCTGGTTCGGTTTGACCGTCAGGCTCAGCAACGGGCGCGCCGGCCCCTGGGCACGGAAGCACTTCACCAGACGCCCCACGGGCTCGCGCCCGTCCTCCGGCGACACCGGATCGGTCTCGGAAAGCCCCGTGGCCTGGGCGATATCGACCCGGACAGCCGCGTCGCGCAGGATCTGCACGACCATCGGCCTGCTCTCTTCGGCCTCCACGCGGAGAAGGGGAATTATCAGCGGCCCGGATGCCGGTACCGGCAGTCGCCCGCGCAATGACAGCGTGTGCTGGCCGGCCGCTGGACCGTTGAGGAACACCACGACCTCCCCGCCCGGACCACGCGCCCATCGGGCCGGTCGTTCGGCCGTCTGCTCGACGACGGAAATCCGGCCGATCTCCAACGGTCCGGCATCGAGGAGTCGGTATTGATATCGCGGGCCGGGCTGGCAGACCAGTTGGGCTTCGAGGAGCACCTGCGCCGCCGCGTGCCCCACGTGGACGGTGAGGGTCTGCTCGGCCGTGGTGCGGGTCGGGGCGGGGCGGGTTCCGATGCTCCACGCGGGCTCCGCCGTCGGGAGGCTATAGGCGGCCAGCGGCTCCGATTTCGCTGGGCCCCAAGCCGACATGAACATGGGCACGGCAACGGCCTGAAGCCGGTCCGCGCCCTGTTGTTCGTGCTGAAGCCCCGGATCGACCGAAACCGCCAGCCACCGCCGCGCGGTCCGCGCCCCCGTCACTTCCAACAGCGGAAGCCGCAGGTTTCCCACGCCCGACCTCTCCGCCAGCAAGAACGACAACTCGGCCGTGAATTGATCGGGAGCCGTGGGGGCCAGTTCGAACCGAAAGGTCTGAGGCATCCCCGGGATCGTCTCGACATGGTCCAGCCACGAACGGTCGCCCTCGAGCGGGGCCAGGCGGAGACGCGGGTCGGCCGCCAGTTCCATGCGGCGCACGCGGCCCTGAAGCATCCGGCACCGAAGCATGGTCTCCAGCACCACGGCCCCCGGTTGAATCTTCAGCCAGAGGAGCTGGTCCACATCCAACATGGGTCCGCCGGGCACTCGTCCGGTGCGCTCCTGCCACCGCAACGCCAGGCGGTCCGTCGGACCCAAGCGCGCGACAAGCCGGGCCGGATCGACCTGGCGCGTCACGCTTCCCAACGCGGTCGGCATTTCGATCGGCGGGGCATCGCGAGGCATGGCCAGTTCGAGTTGCGCGGTGGCGACCCGCGGAACCTTCATCTCGAAACCCAACATGCCGCCGCTGGTTTGAAGCACCGGACGCAAGAGCAGCTCGATGCGGTACGGACCGGGGTCCGCCACGTCGAACTCCAGCCCCCCGTCGTCGCTCGGCTGGACCCCCAAGGGGCGTCCGTCCAACAGCGCGCCGCCCGGCGCAAGGCGCACCCCCTCGCCGCCCATCGGCAGGCGCACGCGCACGTGCCGGCCAACCACGCGCAGGTCATAGATTGCCCGGAAATCCTGAACCGCAAGTTCCTCGGGGGTGGATTGCCACGCCAGCGTCCCGCGATAGATCGCGCCGGCAAGTTCCACGCGCTGGGGTTCCTCGGGTGGCACGGCGGCCAGACGTTCCAATTCGCTGTAGAAGCGTTCGGGCACGTAGTACTTCTCGCCCGTGGGGCGTTGCTGGCCGTCGCTGGGGATGAAGACGTCGTAGATGGCCGACGGGGGCGGTTCGAGCGACAGGGGCGAACCCGCCGGTTCCGCGCCCCGGCACACCGTGCCGCCCGCCCACCAGACCAGGGCACCTGACACGACCGCGACCGCCACCGCGGTGGCCGCGCGGCGGACCGCCGAGCGGCTTGGTTCGGTCCCCCGCGGTCGGTCCCCTGGCGCCTGCCGGAACGACGAAAGCACCAATCCGGCCAAGGTCCCTAGGAACCCGCCCGAGCACAGCGCGACATACACCTCGGGTACCACCATGGCCGCGGCAGCGAAAAGACCCGCGGCAAGGATCAGGCGCGCCGGCCGCCGCCGACCCGCCCACCACGACAGGGAACCCAACACGGCGATCGCCGCCCACCGGAGGATCTCCATCGAGTCGTGATGGACGACGCACACGCGGATCGGGCCGTCGGCGGGCAATGGCCACCGGCTGGCCGTCCAGCCCGTGGCGTCGGTCGGACCGATGTCCTCCAGGTCTCCCCCTGCCCATGCTGTCTGCGGCTCCGCCGGTCCGCTTGCCCAGGTACTGGCGCGCGAGAACTCGGCATCGATGCCCGTCTGGGCCGCCTCGCGGATTCGTTCGGCAAGCGGGCCCGGGCCCACCTCCCAGGCTCCCTCCGCCTCCAGAGGTGCCAGATGTCGGCGGTGCAAGGCCGCCTCGACCTTGCCCGTCACCACCACCACGTCGGACCACACCAGAACCGCGAGCTGGGCCTGGCGGAGCAGGGCGGCGCCTCGGGCCGCCGGCGACGGGCCGGACACCGTTTCGACCAGGCTCCGCGACGTGAGCCGAGCCCGGGCGACGCCCCGCCGGTCGATCAGCAACCGGCTCTCGGGCGCCTCGTCCACGCGCGACAGGAGATCGCCCCAAACCACCTGGCCAGGTTTCGCCACCGCGTCGGGGTGTCTCAACGTGGCCTCGATTCGGGCCAGGCGCGTCAGGAATTCCTCCAGCCGGGCCTGAACGATCGCGCGTTGCGTCCCGTCGGCGGCAGTCCACGGCCAGAGGCGGTCCGCCGCGGACTCGCCAGCCCTGGGAGCGATTCGCTCCAAGGGCCCCAACACCCGACGGGGCCAGTCCCCAAACCCCTCGTACCCGTTCTCGCCGCCGTTGGCAACCGCCCGATAACCCGGGGGCATCCACAGCGTCCAGTCCTGCGAGAGGACCGGGATATCGGCCGCGGGAAGCGGCGGCGCAAGCCACCGACCCCAACCCAGGGCGGCCTCCCAGGTCGCAAAATGGATCGACACGACCGGGAACCGGCGGCCAGCCGGCAGACGCACCGCGATCTGCACCGGGCCGTCGGGTGGTTCGACGGGCTTCCAACCGGTTCGAACGTCGTCGATCCACACCCCGCCCACGTCGTCGATCGAGACGCCTTCGGGCAAATCGAAGGTCACGTGCTCGCGGCCGGTGTTCTCGATCCGGTAGACCGCCACGTGCCGGGCCGGACCCTCCGGAGCGTACCGCGATTCAAGGTGACCGTCCCAGACCCAGCCGGCCGGCGGTTGTCCACGCGGTTCGACCGGGGCAACGACGAGCAGCCCTTCGGACGACGGGCCGGCGTCGGCCACCGGATCGTAGCGGTAGCTCGCCCGCCACACCGCCGAACGATCCACGGGAACGGCCTCCAGGGGGACTGCGACCAGACGCGCATTCCGAATGCGAACGGCCGAGTCGCCGACGGCCCCCACCACCACGATGCCGCGCTGCGCCGTGGCATCCGGGACCGATGCCAGACTGATCGCCTGAGGCTCGGCCAAGGGAACCGTGCGCACCGCCCGCAACGCAAACGGCGCGCTTTGCGGACGCCGCAGCCCGATCTCCCAGACCTCCGCCTGGGGCGATGGGTTTGCCGGGTTCGGGGAACGCCGCTGGGCGGCGAGCGGTTCGCTCTCCTGGCCCACGAGGATCCAGCGGAGCGGGGTCGATCGCGCGGGGCAGAACCGCACGGCCACGCGATCCACTTGAGCCGCGTCCGGTACGCATCGGACTTCATAGGCTTCGGTAAGGGAGTTGCCGTGGACCGTCGCCTCGATCCGGACAGCGGCCGAGAACCCGGGCTTCTGCGCCTCGACCTCCACGCGGAATCCGGGAGCGCTGGGATCGTAACGCAGGACCGGCCCCCGCGGTGCACCGCCGAGCAAGTCGCGCTCTGCGGCGGCCAGACCCTGAGGGTCGAGCGAGGGCCAACGCTCGGCCCCCGAAAGTTTCGTCTGATATCCCTCCCGGGTCCGCAGGGCAAGCAACTGCTGGCCGGCCCGGCCGTCAAACCGCAGCGGAAACAGGTCCTCCGAGCCCAGCGGTCGCCCTGGGGGCCAGGGAAGCGAGTGGGCGGCGATCAGCAGGCGCAAGGGGCGGGTGGGCAACACGCCCTTGGCCAGGCGCACCGTCAACTTGCCTCCGGCGGCCGCGTCCTGGGTCCAGTCGTCGAGGGCTTCGGCGGGGACGCTCTCGACCGAGTGAACGCTCCACCGCCGGCCCACATCCGCCGTCACCTGGAATTGCTCGCCATCGGCCACCTGGAGATACGCGGCGATCTGCGCCGACATCGTGGCGCCCCCGAGTTCCACGGAGGTGCCGCAGTCCCATTGGAGCGGCGCCTGCGGACGAGCCAGCACCACCTCCACCCCGGCCGCGGGAGCGAAACACTGGAGGTCCACCGCCTCGCCGGTCCGCGGCGCCGGCAGGGGACCCGCGCCGACTTGCCGCGCCCCGGCCGCGGCCAGATGCTCGATCGCCAACGGCGCCGGCACGAGGAGCCGGACGGTTCCTTCTTGCCAGAACACGCCCCGCGGACGCATCTCGGGGAGTTTCCACCGGCGCCCCAACTCCACCGGTCCCAGGGCCGACAACCGCAGCACGCGGCCCGGTCCACGCAGCGGTTCGGGCAGTTCCAGGGCGACCAGTGTCGTCCGGCCCTCGCCGGTCGGCCCGACGACCGACCATCGCACCGCGGCCTCGCCGTACCGGGCCGCCACGAGGCGAAGCCCCGGATCCAGTTCCATCATCAGCCGCTTCAAGGCCACCTGAGGGACGTCGAGGGTCCATTGGGCCGTGACGTCGATGCCGCGCAACGAAAGATCGTAGACCGTGGCCTGGCGGACCGAATCCCAGAGGCGGGTCGAATCCAAGTGTTCGATCGGCACCACGCGAAGCCGGACGCGATGGTGCCCTCCCAGTTCGATCCGCCAGAGAAGGTCTCCGTCGGGAACGGCCGTCTCTTGCACCACCACCGCGCTTTCGCCAGAAAAGCGCGGCGCCGCCGGTCCCCGCGCCTCGTCGAGCGGCTGGGCCGCAGGTTTCGCGGGGACGTCGGGCAGCCTTTCGACGACCGGGCCGAGATGCTTGGGCAGTTCGACGACCAGCCGGCTGAGCGGACAGGGCGGCAGTTCGACGTCGAACTCGATCGAACCCGACGCCCCGCGCCGCCCGCGAAGCGACCAGGTCACCACGAGCGGGCCCAGACGGCCGTCCACCATGACGGCCAACTTGCCGTCAGAACCGGTGCGCAGCTCGGCCGGTTGGCGCGATGGATTCTGCCAGAACGCCTCGACCACGGCCAGGCTCCACGGGTCCAGCGTCAGGCGCCGGCGGCTGTCGGCTGGCAGCGCGGGATCGAGGACCGCCTCACCATCGACCAGCGTTTCGCCGACAAGCCTCGCCTTGTATTGCGCCGACCGCAGCGCAAGCGCCTGGGGCAGTTCGGCCGCCGCACGCCGTGCCTTTACCGCGGCGATCAGGCGGTCGAACTCGGCCGGGTCGACGGGCAGGTAGCGGGCGTTGCCGCGAGGCCAATCCTTCAACCGATCCGCCGGCGCATATACCCGGCGGTAGCGCAGCGGCGACTCCGCGCGCACCGCGGCGGCAGGCTCGTCGGCTGCCTCCCCCGGCCCCGCGGACCACCCCGCGGCCGCGACCATCGCTGCCAGTGCCGCCACGCGAAGCGTCATGGGTTCCTGTCCGGAAGATGCGCCGGGGCCACCTCGGTCGATTCCAGGTTGCCCGGGGCCGAAACCGCCGGCGTGCCGTGCCGGGACCCGCGATCGACGACGGCGCTGGCCGGCTCGCGGGCTGCTCCACGGCGCCGATCCATGCTCCTCTGGAGCCAGCCGGCCCCGGCGGCCAGCACCACGCCCAGGCCCGCGGCTTGCGCCCCCAACCAGGTCGGTTCCGGGTAGACGACCAGCGCCCAACCCAGGGCCGCCGCGGCGGCCGCCAGGCAGAACGGATGACGCACGACCCGCACATACAACCACAGGAGCCCCAAGATCAGCGCCGCACCCGAGGCCGCCAGCACGATGACGGGGCGCCGTGCCGTGTAGATCTCGCAGCGGTTGAGGTTGCCCAAAGCGCTATAGAGATAGCGGTTGGTGTGCTCCGGCAGATCGGTCAGGCGCCGCGCGCCGCACCAGGCTTCCAGGGCCGGCTGGTCAAGCAGCGCCTGCCGACCCCAAAAGAACCCGTTCCACCCCCAACGGTATTCCTGGGTCAGGGTGGGGGGCGCGACGACCACATGCTCCTTGGCCGGCAAGACGAGTTGCCAATACGTGCGATGCACCCAGGCGTCGCGGCCCACGTGGGGCAGTTCCAGGGTCATCCGCCCCACGTCCGACCGGCCGGCGG
>DYLT01000251.1 GCA_020721945.1 Blastopirellula marina | reverse complement strand
AAGAAGACCGCCCTGCAACTGTACCAGCCGTTCATCATCCGCCGGCTCAAGGAACTCAACCACGCCGACACGATCAAGAGCGCCAAGAAAATGCTCGAGCGCAAGGACGAGGAGGTGTGGGACATCCTCGAGGAGGTCATCCGCAACCACCCCGTGCTTCTGAACCGGGCGCCCACGCTGCACCGCATGGGCATCCAGGCGTTCGAGCCGGTGCTCGTCGAAGGCAACGCGATCAAGCTGCACCCGCTGGTGTGCAAGGGATTCAACGCCGACTTCGACGGCGACCAGATGGCCGTCCACCTGCCCTTGTCGATCGAGGCCCAGGTCGAGGCCCACACGCTGCTGATGTCCACGAACAACATCTTCAGCCCGGCCAACGGGGCGCCGATCATCAGCCCCTCGCAGGACGTGGTGATGGGCTGCTACTACATCACGATGGCCCTGCCGAATTGCAAGGGCGAGGGCATGGTCTTCAGCTCGATTGACGAGGTCCAACTGGCCTACTCGCTGGGCAAGGTCGACACGCACTCGATGATCAAGCTCCGCTTGCCTCCCAACCGCGGCGTCAAGAACCGTCCCGAAATCGCCCACGGCTCCGTCATCGACACCACCGTCGGACGCGTGATGTTCAACGCGATGCTGCCGGCGGGCATGCCCTATTACAACGAGCCCATGCGGTCCTCGGTTCTGGCGGGCGTGATCTCCGACTGCTACGAGATGCTCGGGCGGCGCGCCACGATCGACCTGCTGGACGACATGAACCGGCTGGGCTTCCGCACGAGCACGCGCAGCGGGCTGTCGTTCGCCACCGACGATTTGATCACGCCCGGCAACAAGGCCCGCGTCATCGCCGAGGCCGAAAAGAAGGTGATGCGCATCCTCAAGCTCTACCAGCGGGGCATCATCACCGAGGGCGAACGGTACAACCAGGTCCTCGACGCCTGGACGCACGCCCGCGAGGAAATCACCGCCCAGATGATGCGCGAGCTGGAGTCCGACCAGCGCTACCCGGGCTACGTCAACCCGATCTTTCTCATGGCGCACTCCGGCGCCCGCGGCGGCGTCGAGCAGATCCGCCAGCTTTCCGGGATGCGCGGGCTGATGGCCAAGCCGTCGGGCAAGATCATCGAAACGCCCATCAAGGCGAATTTCCGCGAGGGCCTGACCGTGCTCGAGTACTTCAGCTCGACGCACGGGGCGCGCAAGGGACTGGCCGACACCGCGCTGAAGACCGCCGACTCGGGTTACCTGACGCGCAAGCTGGCCGACGTGGCCCAAAACGTCGTCGTCACCATGCACGACTGCGGCACCACCCAGGGCATCACCAAGGGCGTGATCTACCGCGGCGAGAAGGTCGAGGTGAGTCTGGCCGACTCGGTCAAGGGGCGCGTCAGCCGCGCGAACATCGTCAACCCCATCACCGACGAGGTCATCGTCCGCGAGAACGAACTGATCACCGCAGAGATCGGCCGGAAAATCGAGGAATTGGGCCTCGAGAAGATCCAGGTCCGAAGCCCCATGACCTGCGACGCGCCCTTGGGTGTGTGCGCGTTGTGCTACGGCATGGATCTTTCGACCGGCGCGCTGGTCGAGGAGGGCATGGCCGTCGGCATCATTGCCGCGCAGAGCATCGGCGAGCCCGGCACGCAGCTCACCATGCGGACCTTCCACATCGGCGGCACGGCCCACCGCGCGGTGGAGGAGAAGGACATCAAGGCGAAGCGGGCCGGCGTGGTCAAGTTCACGCGCCTGAAGGTCGTGCGCAACGATGCCGGCCAGAACGTCGTGCTCACCCGCAACGGCGAAATCCTCCTGCTGGACCCCAAGGGCCGCGAACTCGAGAAGTACGAGGTGCCTGCCGGCGCCCACCTGCTCGTCGAGGAAAACAAGGAGGTGCAGCCAGGCCAGGTTCTTTGCGAGTGGGACCCTCACGCGATCCCGATCATCGCCGAGGTCGGCGGCAAGGTCCGCTACGAGGACATCCAGGAAGGCGAGACCGTGCGGGTCGAGAAGGACGCTGCCGGCACCACCCGACGCTTCATCATGGAGCACAAGGGCGATATGCACCCCCAGATCGTCCTCGAGGACGCCTCGGGCAAGATCCTCGATTTCTACTACCTCCCCGAAAAGGCGCACATCGAGGTCGAGGAAGGGCAGCAGATTTCGGCGGGCACGCTCTTGGCGAAGACGCCCCGCGAGGTTGCCGGCACCCAGGACATCACCGGCGGTCTGCCTCGGGTCACGGAGATCTTCGAGGCCCGCAAGCCCAAGGACCCCGCCGTCATCGCCGAGATCGACGGCACCGTGGAGCTCTTGGGCGAGAAACGCCGCGGCAAGCGGACCATCATCGTGCGCAGCGAGACCGGCATCGAACGCGAGCACCTCGTCTCGCACGGCAAGCACCTGCGCGTCCACGCCGGCGACTTCGTCCGCGCCGGCGAGGCCCTGGTCGACGGGCCGCTGGTCCCGCACGACATCCTTCGCATCTCCGGCGAGGAGGCCGTGCAGCACTACCTCGTCCGCGAAATCCAGAACGTTTATCGCAGCCAGCGCGTCGAGATCAACGACAAGCACATCGAGATCATCGTCGCCCAGATGCTTCGCAAGGTGAAGGTCGAGTCGGGGGGCGATACCGGCCTCTTGGAAGGCAGCGTGATGGACAAGTTCGACTTCCGCCGCGAGAACGAGCAGCTCGTCGGATGCGTCAAGGTCACGGACCCCGGCGACACCGATTTCAAGGAGGGCGACATCGTCCGGCGCGAAATCCTCGAACAGAAGAATGCCCAGTTCGAAGCCAGTGGCGGCCGGCCCGCCAAGTTCACCCGGCCCATGCCCGCGACCGCCAGCACCCAACTGCTGGGCATCACCAAGGCCGCGGTGCAAAGTTCCAGCTTCATCTCGGCCGCCAGCTTCCAGGAGACCACCAAGGTCCTCACCGAGGCGGCCCTGGCCGGCAAGGTCGATCGCCTGGTCGGCCTGAAAGAGAACGTGATTCTCGGGCGGCTGGTTCCGGCGGGCACGGGGTTTCGGTGGTACCAGGACGCCGAGGTCCGCTTGCGGCCGTTGGCCATTGCCGAACTGGGGGCCCGCCGCGAGCCCACGCCGCGCCCGGCGTTTCCGCTGTTGGAGCCCGCGCCCGGCGAAGAAGTCGCTCCCACACCGACCGAAGCGGCCGCCGACGAACAAACCGCCCGGATCGCCAGCAAGCTCGACGAACTGTTCAGTCCAGGCGGCGACGGCTCCCAACGGGAGGAACGCTAGGCTACACTGGAACCAGCACGCGGCAACGACAAGGCTCTTGACCCCTCGACGGACTTGCGGATGGCGACGGCCACCGCGGGCCCCGCGCTTGCGGGTCCAAGGGATTGGGGTCTTGCCGGCCTGCCACCGCGGCTCGGCGGCTTCCCCTCCGAACGCCTTCGGACCTTTCCCGCCCCCGCGGTACGCCCCCCGTTGCATTTCCCGCGCTGCGGGGCCAAGATGGGTGCGCGGGCGAAGACCGCGACGATCGACACCACCCTGTTTACAGGAGTCTCGGCATGGGCAAGATTTCGGTCGGCATGAACCTCGAGGCGATCCGGCGGCACGAGAAGCCGTTCGAGTGGGGCGTCGAAAGGGCCGCGGAGTTGGGCTTCGAGTACATCGAGCCCATGGTCCACTGGGGGCGCGAGCTGATGAGCGAAGCCGGTTACTACCACACGGTCTCGATGTGGGACGATCCCTGGCGGCTCCGCGCGGCCGCCGAGAAGCACGGGCTGAAGATTTCCGGGCTCCAGGCGCATGGCCCGGTGTGCCGGCCCGACATGCACGGCGATTACCTGAAACAGGCGATCCGCTTCGCCGCCGAGTGCGGCGCGCCGGTGGTCAACACCGACGAGGGCATCAAGGCCCCGTGGACGACCGAGGAAGAAGACCACGTGCTGATGCGCTACACGCTCCAGGAAGCGGCCTTCGTCGCCGAGCGGCGGGGCATCAAGATCGGCCTGGAGTGCCACGCCCAGTACTCGAAAACCCCCGAAGGCCTCGACCGCATCTACCACCTGGTCCGATCGCCCGCCATCGGCATCAACCTCGACACGGGGAACGCCTACCTGGCGGGCCAGGACCCTTACGCTTGGCTTGAACGGGTCTGCGACCGCCTGGTCCACCTGCACGCCAAGGACATCTCGGTGCGGCACTCCGAGGCCGAGCGAGGCAAGGTCACCGGCACTCCCGTCGGTTGCGCCTGCGGCGACGGGGTCATCGATTGGGCCCGCGTGATCTCGATCGTCGCGAAGTGCCCTCGCGACATCGTGTTCTCGGTCGAGTGCGGCTCGCTGGACGAGGCGGCGCGAAGCGTCAAGCACCTCAAGTCGCTCCTGGAGTGAACGATGAGCCTCCGATGCTTGCTGGTGGTGTTCGCCCTGTCGGCTTGGGTCTTTCCGCGGTCCGCCGAAGCCCAGTCCGAGGCCAGATCGTTCTATGCCGGCGCGGCCGCGGTCGAGATCACGCCGACCGAGTTCCCGCGGATCATCAGCGGCGGGTTTCTCCAAGGCCGTGCCGATCGGGCCAACGACCCGCTCTTCGCCCGCGCGCTCGTCCTGGACGACGGCCAGACGCGCCTGGCGATCGCGGTGGTCGACACCCTGATGATGCCTCGCACGCTCATCGACCAGGCCAAACAGCGCGCGGCGAAAGCGACCGGCATTCCGATCGAGCGCATGCTCATCTCGGCGACCCATACCCATTCGGCACCCTCGGTCATGGGGGCCCTGGGTACCGGGGTCGACGAAGAGTACGCCCGGCGCTTGCCCGGCTGGATCGCCGAAAGCATCGAGCGGGCGGCGACGAACCTCGCCCCGGCCCGCATCGGCTGGGCCACGGCCGTCGATTCGCAGCATACGAACTGCCGCCGGTGGATCAAACGCCCGGACCGTATCGGCACCGACCCCTTTGGCGGGCAGACCGTCCGGGCGATGATGCACCCCGGTTACCAGAACCCCGACTACGTGGGCCCCGCGGGGCCCGAAGACCCGGGACTGACGGTCCTGGCCCTCGCGGCGGCTTCCCCCGCGGACACGCAGCGCGCTCGGCCTTCCCGGCCGATCGCCGTCTTGGCGAACTACTCGATGCACTACTACGGCGCGGCCCCGGTCTCGGCCGACTACTTCGGCCGGTTCTGCCGCCGGTTCGCCAGGCTCGTCGAGTCTCGTCCACGTCCCGACGGAAAGGAAGACCGTGCCAAGCCGGTGCCGCCCTTCGTGGCCATCATGTCGCAAGGCACGGCCGGCGACCTGCATTGGATGGACTACAGCCAACCGGCGCGGTCCCCCGGCATCGATGCCTATGCCGACGAAGTGACTCAGGTCGCCTTCGAGGCGTACCGCAAGATCGTCTACCAGGACTGGGTCCCGCTGGCGATGGCCCAGCGGCAGATCACGCTCAAGCGCCGCGTTCCCGACGAGGCCCGGTTGGCCTGGGCGCGGAAGATCGTCGAGCGGATGAAGAACCCCAAGACACCGACGAGCATTCCCGAGGTCTACGCCCTGGAGCAATTCTACCTGCGCGACGACCCGCAATGCGAGTTGAAGCTCCAGGCGGTGCGGATCGGCGAGTTGGGCATCGCGGCCTTTCCGGCCGAGGTTTTCGGGATCACCGGGTTGAAGATCAAGGCACAAAGCCCGCTGGAAACGACCTTCAACATCGAGCTGGCCAACGGGGCCGAGGGATACATCCCGCCACCCGAGCAGCATCCGCTTGGCGGCTACACCACCTGGCCGGCCCGCAGCGCGGGGCTGGAGGTCCAGGCCGAGGCCGTCATGGCCGAAACCTTGCTTCAACTCTTGGAACAAGTCTCAGGCAAGCCGCGGCGCAAGGCATTCGTACCCGCCGGCCCCTACGTCGACGCCGTGCGGGCATCGAAGCCGGTCGCCTATTGGCGTCTT
Organism: Blastopirellula marina; assembly: GCA_020721945.1. GTDB lineage: Bacteria > Planctomycetota > Planctomycetia > Pirellulales > Thermoguttaceae > JANLFZ01. Next base: position 2,202 of record DYLT01000251.1, on the reverse strand, counting down.
TACGACATGACGGGGCCGCAGGCGGCCGATGCCTCAACGCACAAGAACCACGCGACCTACGAGGACGGCATCGCCCTGTATCTCGACGGTCCCTTGGCCCCCGGCATCGCCGGTCCGGGGCAGACCACCCGCGCGGCGCACTTCGCCGGCGGCCGGCTCAAGGCCGCGCTGGCCGGACTCGGCGTGGACTATGCAATCGAGTGCTGGTTCTGGAACGGATTGCCCAGCGACGCCCGGGCGGTGACGGGCTACCTGTTCTCCCGCGGCACCGACGACGCCCGCGGCGCACCGGGCGACCACCTGGGGATCGGCGGGTCCCGTGCGAAACCCGGCAGGCTGTTCTTCGACCACGGCGACGCGAATCGGCCGATTCTCGTCGGAACCACCGAGATCGCGCCGCGCACCTGGCATCACGTGGTGCTGGTGCGTCAAGGGCCCAACGTGGCGGTGTATCTCGACGGCCAACCCAAACCCGAGATCGCCGGCGCGATCCCGTCCGGCACCGCGCGCGGCGGCCGGCAACTCTTCGTGGGCGGACGCAGCGATGGGCAGGCGAACTTCGAGGGGAAACTCTGCGAGGTCGCCGTCTACGATCGTCCGCTTCGGTCCGAGGAGATCGCCGGCCACTACGCGGCGTCGGGGGCCCGCTAAATCCGGCCCGAACGGTAACCGGTGGTCCAACGCATCTCGGGGCGCCTCGTCGGCGGCACGCGATCGCGCGGTTCATCACGGCGGCATGGGTCGTTTCCCAGGGCCTTGCTACGGCCCGTCGCCGCGGCGGCGCTTCTGGTACTGGCGGCTGGCGTTCTGGAGGGTGCGGCGCTCCTTGCGCGTCAGACTCGCCTCGCCCTCGCGGGAAATCTTCGCGAGAATGCGGTCCACCTCGGCCGCAAGGTCCTCGGACATCTCGGCGCTCTGGCGGCTCTCGTCGTCTGCCTCGGGCCGATGGACCCGGAGTTTCGGGCGCCGCCGGAACCACGAGCGGCTCGGCACGAGTCGGCCAAAGTTCATCCCCGTCTGGAAATAGAGCAAGGCGAAGGCCGCGCCCGCCAAATGGACCGTGTAGGCCACGTTCGAGTCGGGTCGTTGGATCGCCGACCACAAGTCGATCGCCACCACCAACACGCCCATAAGCCAGGCCGGCATGGGGAAAACGAAAAAGAACAACAACTCACGGCGGGGGAAGTTCAGGGCGTACAGCACGACCACGGCCGTCACCGCGCCCGAGGCGCCAAGCAACCTTCCCCCCTCGTCCCCCGTCAAACGGTTCGCGATCGCCCAGGCCAGCGAGCCAGCCAGAAGGGCCGCCAGGTAGATCCGCAGGAACTCCTTGCGCCCGTACGTGGCCTCGACGTCGAAGCCGAGGAAGAACAGGCCGAGCATATTGAGGAAGATGTGCTGCGGATGCGCGGCGTGGGCGAAGCCGTAGGTGATCAGCTTCCACCAGTACCACGGTTCGCCGAGCAGGGTACTGTCGGCTTCGAGAAATCGGGTGACGCGGTGGTCGTCTGGGGTGAACAGCGCGTCGGCCAGATAGAAGACCACGTTGATGAGGATCAACGTGCCGACCATCGTCCGGGGGCCGCCCAAGGAGAATCCCGAGCGGTCGCGCCGGTAGTAATCGCGGTCGTGAATTCCCATGCTTCCTTGTCTCAGGGCACGGCGCGCGTCCTACGGCCCGGCAGCGGAAACGGCGCGCCGCGTTCTCTCCTCGATCCGCCGGGCGGCCTCGAACTGGGCCTCGGCGATCTTCCGCGCCGTGGCCTGGTTCTCTTGAATGGTTGCGTCGACCTTGGCTTGGAACTCGGTTCGCTTGGCGTCGACCAACTGAAGGTGGGCTGCCACGGCGTCGCGCTGCCGCTGGGCCTCCGCCAGCGAGGTCTTGTACTTGGCGACTTCGCTTTCGAGTTGCTTGATCTCCAGGTCGCCGGCCATCTCGCCGCTCTTGAGCCCCTTCAGATCGTTCTTGGCCGACTCGATCAGGTCGTGGAGCTTCGACCGCTCGACAAAGTAGTCGTCGAAGATCTGTCGGTAGTCGACCATCCGGGGAAGCGCGGCCTTTTCCCCTCCCGCCCCCGCGGCCGGCGCCTGCTCCATCCCGGCCAGCATCTCGGGGGTGAACGACGGGATCTTCTCGTACATGATCCACAAGGCACGGCTGGCCTGTTGGAGGCGGCCCAACTCCCGCGGCGAGAGGGTCCG
>DYLT01000250.1 GCA_020721945.1 Blastopirellula marina | reverse complement strand
CCGACGTGACCCACGCGGCCGGTGTCGCCGATGGCGACAAAGTCGGCGCCGGGGCGTGCTTTCTCGATAGCGACCTCGACGGCGACCTCGACCTGTTCGTGGCCAACTATTTGAAGTTCGACTATCAAGCGCATCCGCAACGGACCGCCGCGGGCCATCCGATCTATCCCGGCCCCATGGATTTCCTGCCCGAACCCGACATCCTCTACCGCAACGACGGCCAGGGCACGTTCACCGACATCACGCGCCAGGCCGGCCTTGTCGACCAGCGCGGCACCGGCATGGGGATCGTCGCCGCCGATTACGACAACGACGGCGACACCGACCTGTTCGTGCTCAACGACGTGGCCGGCAACTACCTGTTCCAGAACGACGGGACCGGCCACTTCGAAGAGGTCGGTCTGCGCGCCGGCTTTTCGTACAACCTCGACGGCCGGGCGCTGGGCAGCATGGGTATCGACTGCGCCGACTACGACAACGACGGCTGGCTCGATTTCTTCCAGACCTCGTACCAAAAGGAACCACCCGTCCTGTTCCGCAACCTCGGCAACGGCGCCCTGGAGGACGTCACCCTGCGGGCCGGGGCACACGCCGGCTCGGTCAACAACGTGAAGTGGGGTTGCGGCTTCGTCGACTTCGACAACGACGGGCACCGCGACCTGTACGTGGCTCTGGGGCACCTCCAGGACAACATCGAACGGTTCGACACCACCTCCTCCTACGAGGCCCGAAGCGTGCTCTTGTGGAACCGCGGCGACGGGAAGTTCGCCGACGTTTCGGACCGCTCGGGCGACGGGCTGCGCCGGAAACGAAGTGCCCGGGGCGCGGCCTTCGACGACTTGGACAACGATGGGCGAATCGACGTCGTGGTGCTCAACTCGCGGCGCGAGCCCACGGTGCTCGCGAACCGGTCGCCGGGTGGCGCGCATTGGCTGCACCTGGAGCTTCAGGGCGTCCGCTGCAACCGCGATGCGGTCGGTGCCAAGGTCAAGGTCGTCGCGGGCGACCTGGCGCTCTTCGACGAAAAGCACAGCGGGCGCGGCTACCAGAGCCATTTCGGCAGCCGGCTGCACTTCGGGCTGGGACCCCGCCCGCGCGTCGATCGAATCGAAGTGCGCTGGCCCGGCGGCGGGCAGGAGGTCGTCGAGAACGTCGAGGCCGATCAGTGCCTCGTCGTGCGCCAGGGATCCACGCGGCCCTGACGGCTTCCCTGGTGGCCGAGCTGGGCATCCGCGAGTTCTTGCCCAAACCCTTCAGCCCGCGCGCCCTCGTCGCGGCCGTCCGTTCCCTGTTGGAGGCCAGCCCCCTGCCTCGCTGAGGCCGGTGTAGGCTGCACCGGGCGCGGGCAAGCGAGCCTCCTGACGCGGGTTGGCCGGCTTGCTATACTGGCCGCGGCTTGGCGACCGACCTCTGCTCGACCCCCAATCGCGCCCTCATGGACCATCCGGCCCGCTTGCCGCCCGCCGCGGACGATTTGATCCACACCCTGCGTCTGGCCCTGGTGCCCGGCGTGGGGCCGAAGACTCGGCGCGCCCTTCTGGACCGTTTCGGGTCGGCCGAGGCGGTGCTTGGGGCACCGCCTAGCCAGCTTCGCGAGGTGGAGGGCGTGGGGCCGAAGCTGTCGGGCCGCATTGCCGGCGCATGGCGCGAGATCGACGCCGAGACCGAGATCGCCCTTTGCCGCGAGCATGGCGTGCGGATCCTGACCGATCAAGAGGCGGACTATCCGCCGTTGCTTCGCCAGGTGCCCGATCCCCCCGGCGTGCTGTTCGTGCGCGGGGCGCTCGAACGGCGCGACGAGATGGCCCTGGCGGTGGTCGGAACGCGCCACCCAACGCCCTACGGCTTGCGCCAGGCGGAGCGGCTGGCGGGGAGCCTGGCGCGGGCGGGGATGACGATCCTCAGCGGGCTGGCCCGAGGCATCGACGCGGCCGCCCACCGCGGGGCGCTGGCGGCGGGCGGGCGGACCATCGCGGTCCTCGGCAGCGGCGTGCTCAACGTCTACCCGCCCGAACACCTCGCGTTGGCCAACGAGGTCATCGCCCACGGGGCCTTGATCAGCGAGTCGCCACCCCGAAGCGAACCCTTGGCGGGCACGTTCCCCCAACGGAACCGCCTGATCAGCGGGATGGCGCTGGGGGTGCTGGTGGTCGAGGCGGGCGAACACAGCGGGGCCCTGATTACGGCCCGACACGCCGCCGAGCAAGGCCGCGAGGTGTTCGCCGTCCCCGGGCGCGTCGACGATCGCCCGGCGCGGGGCTGCCACCGCCTCCTCCGCGACGGCGCCAAGCTGGTCGAAACGGTCGACGACATCCTCGAGGAACTCGGGCCGCTGTATCAGGCCGCGGTGCGCGACGATGGCCACGTGGTCCGCCATCCCGCCGAACTGGTCCTCAACGCCCTGGAACAGCAGGTCCTCGCCGCCGTCGGCACCAGCGCCACGTCGATCGACGAGATCGTCGCCCAGACGAGCCTCCCGGTGCCGCAAGTCCTCTCGACCCTCAGTGTGCTCGAGATGCGGCACGTGATCCGCCGCCTGAGCGGATCGAGCGTGGCGCGGGTGTGAGACGGGGTGCCGTTTCGCCTTCCGCTTTTCAAGCGGGTCGGCAACCCGCCGCGGTTCGCGCAGTAGATCGCGGCGCGCGCCCGTGATGGCTTCGGCATGTGCTTCGAGCCGTTTCGAAGAAGCGGCGCGGTGCGGTCCCGGCGGACCGACGGTTTCCTACCGACGAGGGGGCCGAAAAACGCGGATCTAGGGCTCCGACCGTCTGTCCCGCGGGTCGAACGGGCGCGGCCAAAGACAACCCCCCCAGGTCGCCTGCTCCGCCGGTAACCGCTGACGGGGTCTTTCCCGATTCTGGCGGTGAGGCCTGCGAAGACGAACCCGTCCCCAGCCGGTGGGTTGCCGCCGCCGAGCGGCACATGCCCCCGACGTAGTTCCCGGCTGCGGTGGGCGATTGGGCCACAAACGGGGTAATCGGGACCTATACTTTTCCAAGACAGGGGCTGGTCCGTCGGGGCCAGCCGCGCCTCGGTCGATTCCCGAGCCGTATTCCCTATGGACGTTCCCCAGACGCCGAGAATCGTCGTGTGCACGCCGCGCGGTGCGGTCGCGCACGAGTTCGTGCGCTGCCTGCCTGGCGTCGCGGTGGATTGGTTCGAGTCGGCCGACGATCCCGGGGCCAGCCCCTCCGGTCGCGGTGCTTACGCGCTGGTTGCGATCGACTTCGATGCGGCCTGGGACGCCGCGTCGATCGCCAATGGGTGGTGGGAATCGGATCCGGCGGTCATCCTCTTGGGTTTCCGCGGCGACCGCGCGGCCTGGGATGGGGAGGCCAGCCGCTTGGCGGCCGTGGACCGATTGGTGTGTCTGGCGACCCCGTTCGTGCCGTGGGAGGTGCGGCACGCGGTGGCCGCGGCGATGGCGCTCCGCCACAACGACGAACAACGACGGCATCTGGCGCGTCAGGCGACCGAGGCGCGCCGGGCCATGGAACAAGCGCGCGAAGAGGCCGAGAACGCCCGGCGCACGCGACTGGAGTTCATTGCCAACGTCAACCACGAAATGCGCACGCCGATGAACGCGGTGCTGGGGTTCACGTCGCTCTTGCTCAGGGAGCCATTGGACCCGGAACACGCCGAGAAGCTGCGCATGGTCCATGAGGCGGCTGGCAAGCTCCAACGCCTGATCGACAACCTTTTGGATTTTTCGCAGCTTTGCCGCGGCCAGTTGCCGCTTGACCACGTGCCGTTCGACCTCGACGAGGTGTTGGGCGACGTTTTGGAGAGCGCCGGCCCGTGGGCCCGGGAGAAGCGGCTCGGCCTGGAGTGCCACATCGAGCCGGCGGTACCGCGGCGGCTGCGCGGCGACGCCGGGCGCCTGCGCCAGGTGCTCTTGAGCCTGCTCGACAACGCCATCAAGTTCACCGAGCGAGGCATGGTCCGCCTCCAGGTCCTGCTCGACGAGCAGACTTCGGACGTGGCGACGCTGCGCATGACGGTGGCCGACACCGGAGTGGGCGTCCCCTCGGACCGCGAGGACCGAATCCTCGATTGTTTTACCCAGGCCGACGGCTCGGCCACCCGGCGGTTCGGGGGCATGGGGTTGGGGCTGTCGCTGGCCAAGCACCTGGTCGACCTCATGGGCGGCCAGTTGGGTTTCCGCAGCGCCAACGGCCAGGGCAGCAGCTTCTGGATCATCCTGCCGTTTTCCATGCGGAACCCCGGGGACACCGATGCCCCCAAGGGGACCGAGAAGCCTCGGGCCTTGCGCGCGCGGGTGGCCACCAGTCCGGGAGCGAACCCGACAGGCGACCACGCCGCCTTGGCACCACGCCGGGTCCTGGTGGCCGACGACGACCGGATGAACCGGACGCTCATCGAACTGCTCTTGACGCGCGCCGGCTGCTTTGTCGACCTGGTGACCAACGGCCGGGAGGCGCTCGATGCCCTGGGCGTGAACCGCTACGACCTCTTGTTGATCGACGTGCACATGCCGCGAGTCGATGGGCTGGAGGCGATCCGGCGCATCCGGGAGGACGAGCCGCGCTCGGGGCCGCGCCTGCGGATCGTGGCCACGACCGCCGACACGCTGCGCGAGACCCGCGAGAAGTGCATGGAGGCCGGCGCCGACGACTACCTCCCCATCCCCTTCACCCTGGAATCGCTATTCCAGATGCTCGAGCGGAACCTGGCGGGGTGGACGGTCGAGGGAGAAGGCCCCGTGGGCGGTCCAGAGCCCGAGGCGGCCTTGCCAGAAACTGCCGTGACCGAGTGCGTCGAGCGCCTCGAAGGGGCGCTCGACCGGTACGAGTTCGCCGACATGGAGCGCCTCGCCGAGGCCCTGCGGCAACTCGCGGCCCAAACGGGCTGGGAGGCGGGCGTGGACCACGCGTTGCGAGTTCAATTGGCCGCCCGCAACGGCGACCTGTCCCGCGCGGCGGCTGCCGCAGTCCGGCTCCGTCGCGAATTCGAATGGCGCCGCGGCGCGCTCGTCGCCTGCGGCGATCGCGTTTCCCCAAGCGCCCATGCGGAGAAGGATCCATGAAGCGGTTCCTGATCGTAGACGACGACCCGGCCTGCCGCCGATTGTTGAAGCACTATCTGGCCCCGTACGGGCGCTGCGACCTGGCCCACGACGGCCGGGAGGCCGTGGCCGCCTTCCGCGTCGCCCTTGAGCAGGGCGAGCCCTACGACATGATCCTGCTCGACGTGATGATGCCGGAACTGGACGGGCACCATGTGCTCGATTCGATTCGCGGTTTGGAGCACGCGCGGGGGATTGCGGGCAACGAGCGCGTCAAGGTGCTGATGATCACGGCGGTCATCGACCCGAAACAATGCGTTCAGGCCTTCCGCGAGGGCTGCGAGGCCTACCTGACCAAGCCGTTTGCCGAGGAGGACCTGCTTGCCGAGGTCCAGTCGCTGCTGGGCGAACTGGCCCGGTCGTTGCCCGACCGCCACGCGCCCGCCTCGGCCTTGTCGCCGGCCGACGGCGCGCGCCGCCACCGCTACCTGATCGTCGACGACGATCCCGTCTGCCGCGAGCTGCTTAAGGCAATTCTGTCGCAGTACGGCCGGTGCGATGTGGCCTACGACGGCCAGGAGGCGGTCGACGCAGTCCGCCTGGCCCTCGAGGACGGAGCCCCGTACGACCTGGTGTGCCTCGATATCATGATGCCGGGGTCGAGCGGTCACGATGCCCTGCGCGCCATCCGCGCGGTCGAGCGGGAACGGGGCATCGGCGGCAGCGACGGCGTGAAGGTGATCATGACCACGGCGCTGCGCGACTCGAAGCACTGCGTGCGCGCGTTCCGCGAGGGCTGCGAGAGCTACGTGACCAAGCCGATTCGCGAGGGCGATCTCCTTGCCTGCATGCGCGATCTGGGCCTTGTGCCGGTGAGTTGACACGGTCGCGGCGCGCGGCGTATCTTGGGGGCGCTACTTCGTCTCTCGGTCCCGATGCGAAGGACGCTCCCATGGCTCGCAGCGCGCGCATCATTCTGGTTATGGCTCTGGCCGTGGCCGCTGCCCGAGTTCTCGCGTCGCCCGTGGCGCCCACGGCGGAGGAGCTCGCGCTGGCCCAGCGCTTCGCGGTCGAGCGGCTCGCCGGCCGCGATCCGGCCGCGTTGCCGTTCTCGTTCGTCTACGGCGGCAAGCCGTCGGCCGCGTTGCTGGCGGCGTGGCGGCGGAGCGAGAAGACGGAAAAGCTCGACCCGGTTCGCACGAAGCGGACGATCGAGTTCGCCGACCCGCGGACCGGACTGGTCCTTCGTTGCGAGGCGATCGAGTATCACGATTTCCCGACGGTCGAGTGGACCCTCGATTTCCGGAACGCCGGGGACCGGGACACGCCGATCCTCGAGAACGTCCTGGCCCTCGACGGCGTCTGGCAGCGGCCCGGCGAGGCGGAGTTCGTCTTGCACGGCGCCGCGGGGTCGCAGGCGAACCGGTCGGACTATGGGCCGCGCGAAATTCCCTTGCCGCCCAAGGCGGTCCAGCGCTTCGGCGGCGCCGGGGGCCGGCCGACCAACGTCGATTGGTCGTATTTCAACCTCCAGGGGGGCGACGCGGGGGTGATCGTCGTGGTGGGCTGGCCGGGCCAGTGGGCCGCCGAGTTCGCCCGCGACGAAGGCCGAGGCATTCGCATCCGCGCGGGCCAGGAACTCGTCAAGACGACGCTGCGGCCGGGCGAGGAGTTCCACAGTCCGCGGATGGTGCTTTTGTTTTGGCGGGGCGACCGGCTTCGGTCGCAGAACGTCTGGCGGCGGTGGATGATGGCCCATAGCATGCCCAAGCCCGGCGGAACGCTCCCCCCGCCGCAGTTCGTCGCCTCCAGCTCGCGGGCGTATGAGGAGATGATCAAGGCCAACGCCGACAACCAGATCATGCACATCGACCGGTACCTCGAAGAGGGCCTGAAGATCGATTATTGGTGGATGGATGCCGGCTGGTACCTCCAGCAGCAGGGCTGGCCGCAGGTGGGCACGTGGGAGGTCGATCCGAAGCGGTTCCCGAAGGGGTTTCGCCCCATCAGCGACCATGCGCACGCCAAGGGAGTGAAGATTCTCGTGTGGTTCGAGCCCGAGCGGGTCATGCCCGGCACCTGGCTGTACGAGAACCATCCCGAGTGGCTGCTCAAACCGACGCGCGGGTCCCCTCCGCGTTCCGGCATGCGTTCGTGGTCGTCGGCCGCATTGGGCGGCAGCGACCCGTGCGTCTCGCACAACGGGTCCTCGGAGGTCCGCGCGATGGCGAACATCCGCTGGGCGCCGGGCAGCCTGGCGTTCCATCCCGGGGCCAATGGCCAATACGCGGTGGTCCGCTTCACGGCGGACGAGCCGGGCGAGCACGCCGTCCGTGCCGCGTTTGTCGGCATCGACGCCAGTCCCACGACGACCGATGTTTACGTACTCGCCCGCGGCAAGCCCGTGTTCCAAGGGTGGCTCAACCTCAAGGGACAGGGCAAGCAGGCCGTCTACGAGGGCAAGGTGGGGCTGGCCAAGGGCCAATGGCTGGATTGCGTCGTGGGTTGGGGGAACGGCACCCACGTGTGCGACTCGACCGGGTTGGAGGTGCGCGTGACGGCGCCCTCGGGCCAGACGCACGACGCGGCCAAGGAGTTCGACGCCGAGAAGAACCCCACGGGCCCGTGGAGCTACGGCTGGATGCCGCCCGGCCCCGCGCCCAACGCCGCCGCGCTGCGCCTCTTCGACCGGCCCGGCAAGCCGGGCGAGGACAGCGTGCGCCTGCTCGACCTCGGCAACCCGGCCGCACGCGAGTGGCTGACCAACCACGTCGATCGGCTCTTGACCAGGGAAGGCATCGACCTCTACCGGCAGGACTTCAACATGGACCCGCTGCCGTTCTGGCGCGCCGCCGACGCCCCGGACCGCCAAGGCATCACCGAGAACAAGCATGTGGCAGGCTACCTGGCCTACTGGGACGAATTGCGCCGGCGCCACCCCGACATGCTCATCGACTCCTGCGCCAGCGGCGGGCGGCGCAATGACCTCGAGACCATGCGCCGCGCCGTGCCCCTGTGGCGGAGCGACTATGCCTTCGAGCCTATCGGCCACCAGTGCATGACCTACGGCATCTCGTTGTGGCTGCCCTACCACGGGACCGGC
>DYLT01000249.1 GCA_020721945.1 Blastopirellula marina | reverse complement strand
CATAAGAACGACAACTGCGCGCCAACGCGGAACAGATCGGCGGGATTCAGTACCAACACGCCGAGCGCGGCCGCTGCCAGCGAGTTGAGGGTCAAGGCCCGCCGTCCCAGCCAGTAGGCCGTGCAAAACACCAGCGCGAGAATCATCGCGCGCACGGCCGGCGGCTGGGCATCGGTCACGAGCGTGTACAACACGGTCACCGCGGCGACCAACGGTGCGCCGACCGCGCGAGGCGTCCCCAGCGCGCGGACCATGGCCAGCAGCGTTCCGCCGAGGATGCCCACGTGCAAGCCGGAGATCGACAAGATATGGATCGTGCCGGTCTGCATGAAGGCGCCGGTTTGTTCGGCGGTGACCTCTTCGCGGGCGCCCAGGAGCACGGCCGAGGCCAGCCCGGCCCGGCGCCCGCCAAGGTACTGCCAAAGCAGGCGTTCGCCCCCGCGCCGGAGCGACTCGATCAGCCGGGCGGGCGAGGTCCGGCTGCCCGGCCGGGTCACGGTAACACACGCCGCGAACTGGGCGCGAAGGACCGCGCGCCGGCGATCGGCCCGGGCGTGCGCCGCGTAGTCGAACTCGCCAGGATTCATGGGACGCCGCGGCGACACAAGCTGGGCGAAGATGCGCACCTGGTCGCCTGCGCAAAGCGGCTCGCCCTGTTGTTCGACGATCACCCTCGCCCGGCCCGCCGCTGCCCTCCACGTGGCCCCGTCGCGCACGCGCAATACCTCGACTTCGAATCGGGCGTATTCGCCTCGACGAAACGGCCTGAACGGGTTGGGTTCGGGCGCCAATTGCCGCCGGGAACCGACACGGACCATCGCCTCGACACACACGGGCTGATCGTCGGTGCGCGCGCAGAAGCCCAGATCGCGGTCGGGAAACAAGTGCCACCAGCAATGGTGCCAGGCGGCTCCACACGCCGCGGCTGCCACCAGCACGGCCATCCCCGAAGCCCGCTTTACGCCACGCCACCAGAACAAGCACCACGCCCCCCACGCTCCAAAGGCCGCGGCCCACCAGATCCCGACGGGCTGTGGCCAGGCGCGGTCGGCCACGATCCCCGTGCAGACCGCTGCCGCAACGATCACCAGGGGCTGGTATCTCGGGCCAGCGGCTGCCGCGGCTTGGGGGGACGAAGGCTCCGGCATGTTGCACATTCTGGCCGAGGGGTCCCGGGCGCCGCAAGTCCGGCGGACGCCCCGTTGCCCCCGCGCTTGCGCGATGCCCTGTCGGTTGCTTGATGCCGCCACGCGACGCCCGTAGAATCACCCCGAACGCGCGAGGAGTGCCGACGCTTTCCGCGTGAAATCCCCGAACCAACCCCGAGGAACTTCGTCATGCGATGGATGTTCGCCCTGGCGATCGTCGTTTTGGGTTTGCTTCCCGTGCGCGCGGAACCGATCCGCTATCCCGCAACCCGCCGCGTCGAGCACATCGACGTGTATCATGGCACGAAGGTCGCGGATCCCTACCGTTGGCTGGAAGAAGACATCCGCACGTCGAAGGCGGTGGCCGAATGGGTCGCCGCCCAGAACCAGGTGACCCAGGCCTACTTGGCGTCAATCCCGGAACGCGAGACGATCAAGCGGCGGCTGGTCGAGCTGTGGGACTATGCGCAGTATTCGTCGCCGTTCAAGGAGGGGGGACGCTACTTCTACCTCAAGAACGACGGGCTTCAGAACCAGGCGGTGCTCTACGTGATGGACTCGGTCGACGGGCCGGCCCGGGTCTTGCTCGACCCGAACACCTGGTCGAAGGACGGCACCATCGCCCTGGCGGGTCTGTCGGTCAGCGACGATGGCAAGCACCTGGCCTACGGCCGGGCCGAGGCAGGCTCCGATTGGACCAACTGGCACGTGCTGGAGATCGACTCGGGCCGCGTTCTGCCCGACGAACTGCGCTGGACCAAGTTCACCGACGCCTCGTGGACCAAGGACGGCAAGGGCTTCTTCTACAGCCGTTACGAACCGCCCAAAAAAGGCGAAGAGTTCCAGACGCTCAACTTCAACAACCAGGTCTATTACCACCGCCTGGGCACACCGCCATCGGACGATGTGTTGGTCTACTACCGCCCCGAGCACCCCGAGTGGTTCTACTCGGCCGAGGTGACCGAGGATGGCCGGTACCTGGTCATCACGATTGGCGTGGGAACCGACGACAAGTACCGCATCGCGGTCAAGGATCTCGCCGAGCCGCTGGCCATGCCGATCGACCTGATCGACCGATTCGAGCACGACTTCACGTTGGTGGGCAACGAAGGGCCGGTGCTGTTTTTCCGCACCGACCTCGACGCCCCGCGCCGGCGGGTCATCGCCATCGACCTGCGAAAGCCCCAGCGGGCGCATTGGAAGGAGATCCTTCCCCAGGCCGAGGAGACGCTTCAGCGCGTCCGCCTGGTGGGCGATCTGTTCATCGCCTCGTATCTGAAGCATGTGAAGCCCCTGGTCAAGATGTTCGCCCTGGACGGCAGGTTCGTGCGCGAGGTGCAGCTTCCCGGCATCGGTTCGGCGGTCGGCTTCGGCGGACGCCGCACCGACCGCGAGACCTTCTATGCCTTCTCGAGCTTCGCCACGCCGCCAAGCATCTACCGCTACGACTTGGTCACGGGCCAGAGCAGGCTCTTGCGCCGGGCCGAGGTGAAGTTCAACCCCGACGACTACGAAGTCCAACAGGTCTTCTACACGAGCAAGGACGGCACGCGCGTGCCGATGTTCCTCGCGCACAAGAAGGGCATCCAACGCGACGGCTCGAACCCCACGCTCTTGTACGGCTACGGCGGGTTCAACATCTCGATCACGCCCAGCTTCTCGGTCGGACGCCTGGCTTGGATGGAGATGGGCGGCGTCTACGCGGTGCCCAACCTCCGCGGCGGAGGCGAGTACGGCGAGGCCTGGCACAAGGCGGGCACGAAACTCCAGAAGCAGAACGTCTTCGACGACTTCATCGCGGCCGCCCAGTGGCTTATCGCCAACCGGTACACCCGCCCCGACAAACTGGCCATCCAGGGCGGCAGCAACGGCGGGCTGTTGGTCGGCGCGGTCATGACCCAGCGCCCCGATCTGTTCGGGGCCTGCCTGCCGGCCGTCGGCGTGATGGACATGCTCCGGTTCCACAAGTTCACCGAGGGCCGGCTGTGGGTCGACGACTACGGCTCGTCCGACGATCCACAGCAGTTCAAGGCCCTCTTGGCCTACTCCCCCTATCACAACATCAAGCCCGGAACCAAGTACCCGGCGACGCTCGTGACCACGGCCGACACCGACGACCGCGTGGTGCCCGGTCATAGCTTCAAGTTCGCGGCCGCGCTCCAAGCCGCGCAGGCCGGCGATGCTCCGACCCTGATCCGCATCACGACCCGCGCCGGCCACGGGGCCGGCAAACCCACCATGAAGCGCATCGAGGAGACCGCCGACGAGTGGGCTTTTCTGGTAAAAAACCTCGGGATGCGCGTGGAACCCCAGCGCGCGAGGAAATAGGAAATTCGGTGCGTGCTCGGCACGCATGGCCGATGGCGTGGGTGCGGAGCACCCACACTACGAGGCTACGGGGCGTCGAGCCACGGGCCGACGAACGTCAGGAGGTAATCGTGGGCCTCCTCGCGCTTGCGGTCCTGGCCGCCCCGGCTGGAAACGGCGCGGACCCACTCCATGTCGAGCAGCTCGATCATGCGGCCGTCGGCGTAGGTCAGGCGCGCCAGATTGCCCGACGCCAGCACGAAGTCGTCGCCCTCGGAGTCGAACAGATCGGCGCGGTCCCAGCCGCCCTCTGCCAGACCGTAGGCGCGCGACTCCTCGAATCCCGAGGCCGTGTGGGCATATCCGGGACCGACGAGCCTGGCCGCGTCGTTGCTGCCGAAGAAGGCGTCGACCGCCGAGGCATAACGGAACACCGCGGTGTCGCTCCCCGCGCGCTGGGCGAGCGCCACGATCCGGGCGAAGCCGTCGGCCACGTGGGAATACGTCTGGTGGTCGGTCATGGTGCCGTAGGGGCCCTGCGCCTCGAACGTATCGGCCGCGTCCGAATCGTAGAACACGGCCAGATCGATCGCCGCGCCGGCCGTCGAGGTCGCGCGCACCGTGGAAAACCCGCTGGCCCGCACGGTGCCGCTTGCGCCGGTCAACATCGCCCAGGCCGGATACGCGACGAACGTCTCGAACGCCGGCGTGTCGTGCAGTAGGGCCTCGTCGTCGCCTGCCGTGGCGAAGGCGTAGATGGTGCGGAAGTCGTGGACCTGGTGAGCGCGCCCGCCGCCCGAGAGCACCGCGTGCCCCGCCCCCGCTTCGAACCGATCGGGCTGGGGCGTGTCGTAGAGGTAGGCGACGTTGTTTCCGCCGGCGAAGCCCTGGGCAAGGACCGTGGCGAATCCCGAGGCCGTCATCGACCGTTCCGGCCCCCGCAGTGCGCCGGACTGGGCCGTGCCCACGTACCGGTCGGCCGGCGAGGCGGCATGAAGCACGGCCGTGCCGTTGCCGTCGGGCCGGGCATAGGCCGTCACGCTCGAGAACCCGTAGGCCCGGTGGTCGAATCCCTGGCCGGCCGTCACGGCGTGGGTGGCCCATGCTTCGAACGAATCCACGCCGTCGAAGCGGACCCGATCGCCGCCGCCTCCGCCGTGAATCGCCAGGTCGGTCACGCTCGCCACGCGCACCGAGTAGCCGTCGCCGACCAGCGATCCGCTGCCGGGGCGGAGCCAGGCGTATTCCGCGGCCGCGGTGCCCGTGAGCACGGCCGCATCGTTTCCGGCGCCGGCGTCGAACGCCACGGCGCTGTTGCTGGGAAGCTCATAGGGGATCCCGTCGATCCCCAGGCGCGGCACGGCGCCGGCCGTGAACTCGAATTGATCTTCCTGCGCCGTGCCGAAGACCATCACGCCGTTGCCGGTCGGCTGGACCAGGTTGACGATCAGAAGATCGACATCGGTCGCCGTTCCGCGGAGGCGCACGTAATAGGTCTGGCCCGCCGCCGAAGCCAGCCAATCGAGACGATGGCGGCCATCGGAGGTCGCTACCGACTCGGCCAACGGCTCAGTCGCTAGCCCGGCGTCGAACAAGGCCACGTCGAGCGTGTCGGATGGGGTGGAGGCGTGGGCCAGTACGGTCAAGAAGCCGGGACGCGAGGTCCGCAACTCGTACCAGATCGGGCCGGCCGATGGGTTTTGGCCGGCCAGTTCGAGCAGGTCGACCTGGCCCGCGTCCTGCGGCGCGATGACGGTCAGCGTGGTCGACGCCTCGCCGGTCGCACCGAAGCGGTCGGTCGCCCGCACCGCGATCGGATGAGCCACGCCGATGGGGAACCGGCCGGCCAGCGAGGTCCACGGCACCTCGACCTGCGGCCCTGCGCTGGCCGCGTCGTCGAACACGCCATCGTTGTTGAGGTCCCAATCGTATGCGCCGATCGCGTCGCCGAAGGCAAGGTCCGGGTCCCACGAGAGCCCCGCATCGAGGCGCAGCGGCTGACCCTCCTCGATCGTGTACGGTCCGCCCGCGTCGGCCACCGGTGCCCGATTCCCTTGATCGACGACGACCACGGCGTCGACGTGATCGGTTCGGGCGGGCGTGTTGTCGTCGGTCACGGTGAGCGTGACCGTGTACGTGCCGAACCGGTCGTAGGCGTGCGTGGTCGTCGGCGAGGTGGTCGAAAGGACCTGGCCGTCGCCGAAGTCCCAACTATATCCCACGATCGCCCGGTCCGGCCGGCCGTGGGTCGAGGCGCTGGCGTCGAGGACGACGGGCTGCGTCGGGCTGGCTGAGGTGGGCGAGGCGGAAAACGCCGCGATCGGATGATTGTCGGTCACGTGGACCGTCACCGAAGGCACCGCGAGGCCGTCGTACCGCGCGTCGGTGCTCGACACGGTGTGCGTGATCTCGACCAGATGCGGCCCCTCGCGCACGCCGTCGTCCACGGCCTGGACCGCGATGGTTCGCGGGCCCCAATCGGCTGGAGTGAACGTCACGGTCGCGGGCGAGACCGTCAGTTGGCCCGCCGGGGCAGCCACGGAAACCGTCACGTCGGCCAAGGGGGCCCGCGTAAGGGAAATCTCGTAGGTGTCGCCGTCACCCCCCTCGGTCACGTCGGTCGATTGGCCCGATGCGGTAATCACGACGCCGGCGTCGGGCGTTACGACGTCATAGATCGGGTTGAGATCGAGATAGAGTACGCCCGAGCCCTCGGCTAGATTGCGGAAGTCGAGGTGGACTTGCTCGAAGTACGGTGCCCCACGGATGGTGAAGTCCCCCGTCACGGGGTCGAAGTCGTAGTCCAGGCCGCTGGTGAGGATATCCACGCCCAAGACCCCGTCGATGCCCGGCGCGATGTCGGCCACGATCACGGCCACGCCGGGCAATTCCGACTGGCGGTCGAGCCAAACGAGGTCCTGACCTTCGAGGGTCGGAATGCGCAGGGTGTGAATGACCATCAACGGGGCTTCGACCGTGCCGCCGACTCCGCCGACGGGAATCGTGCCCAGGGCCTGGTCCATCAAGTCCCCATCGCCGTCCTCGTCGAGTCCCAGGGCGAAGGCCGTGGCGGTCGAGATCAGCGTCATCTGCGCGCCGGTGTCCAGCAGGAATGTCCCCTCGCGGCGCACCCCCTGGAACTCGGTCAACACCGTGAGGAAGGGTACTGGGGCCCATACAGGGAGGGGAGCGTCGGGCGGGCTGTCCGGCGGAAGCCCGACGCGCGGGTCGAACGTCACCCGCGTGTCGATTGGAACCGAATACCGATGACCGTTGCCGGCCGGTACCGCGTCGGCGAACGTCACGCCCAGGGGCTCGATCTCCAACAAGTCGGTCACGTCGTCCCACGGGCGCATGTCCAGCGTGGTTACGCGGCCAACCATCGCCGGCATCCCGATCAGCCCGGGGATGCCGCCCAGCGACGCCGGCATTCCGCCAAGGTCGACCGTCGCATCGGATAGGATGCGGTTCTGGTCGGCCGTTTGGGCCAGGGTGTGGGTGATGCCGTCGGTTCCGCGGAAGTTGATCTGGTAGGGCGCGGACAGATCAAACGCGTGATCGCCCGCCACGCCGATCTCCACGTAGGTGCCCTCGGTGCGGTAGCCGTGCGAGACCAGATCGGCCGCCGCGTCGCTGACGATCATCGCACTGTTGGCCCCCGTGTCCAACAGGAGACGGTTGTAGGGGTACAGCTCGTTGCCCAAGCCGTACGGGCCGATCCCGCGCGTCGTCTGGTCGGGCAACACTTCGACCAACTCGATTTCCACGTACGGCTGATCGTTGAAGGCGGTTTGCGGGCCGAGTTCGATCGCCAGGAGCCGGCGCGACTCCAGCACCTCGATCGAACGGCTCAGACATCGGGTGCGAGGCGGTCGGACGCTGGGCCTTTGCGACTCGGCCCAGACCGCCTGAAACTCCGCAACAAGACGCCCCCATACCGTCCTGGCCATGGACTCACCCCCCGATCGCGGGAATCTCTGTGCCCATGTTGGCACCTCTCCCGTTCCCTACTCGATTTTGCGATCGCTGTCAATGAGATTTCGTGTTCAGCCGTCGGCGCAAAGTCGTTGCGCCAGGCGCGCGGGATCCAGCTCGCCGTGCACGGGCACGAACCGGCACTCGCCGAGGCTGCGGAACCACGTGGACTGTCGCTTGGCGAACTGGCGCGTGTGGGTCTTGACCCGATCGATCGTCTCCCCCAGACCGCGCGCGCCCGCCAGGTGCTCAAGAACCTCCCGATACCCCAGGGCCTGCCGGGCCGTCCGGCTCAGCGGCAAGGGCGAAGCGGCCAGACGCCGCACCTCGTCGACCAGACCTGCCGCGAACATCGCATCGACACGCCGGTCGATGCGAAGGACGAGTTCGTCCCGCGGCCAATCGAGGACGAACACGTGCCGCGGCGCGTCCGGCCGGGGCGCATGGAACTGGACCTGCTGCGCGCTGATCGGCCGGCCGGTCTTCTGATAGACTTCCAGCGCGCGCACGAGGCGCCGGGTGTCGTTCGGGTGGAGTCGCGCGGCGGCCGCCGGATCCACGGCGGCCAGCCGGCGGTGAAGATGGCCCAGCCCGAATCGGCGCTCTTCGTCCTCCAGCCGGCGGCGCAGGTCGAGATCGGCCGCGGGGCCCTCGAAGATGCCGCGCAACAGGGCCTTCAGATAGAGCGGCGTGCACCGACGAAGAGCACTCGGCGGCCACGGTTTCGGA
>DYLT01000248.1 GCA_020721945.1 Blastopirellula marina | reverse complement strand
TGCAACGGCCACTTCGCAAGATCAATCCACCGGCTCCATTGGCCGCCAGCCGCTTCGATCGATTCGGAAGGCAAGTACCAGTTCTCCACGTGGATGAACCCGCCGGCGGTCACCTGAAACTTCTCCCCCGGCGGATCGACGACCCGGCACCGCACGAACACGTCGGCGGCGTCGGCCAGCGGCGGGACGGTAAGCATCCACCCGGCGAGAATCGCCGGCCAGCAGATTCGGCGGCTACTCATGGTGTGCGCTCCGAGAGGCGATCCAACGCCTTGATTGTACTCGTTGGATCCTCGGCGCGGGAGCCGAGACCCGCCGCCTTGA
This sequence comes from Blastopirellula marina, assembly GCA_020721945.1. Lineage (GTDB taxonomy): Bacteria > Planctomycetota > Planctomycetia > Pirellulales > Thermoguttaceae > JANLFZ01. The sequence goes on along the minus strand of DYLT01000248.1, from coordinate 7,869 downwards.
CGCGGCGTGCCATCCCTGGTACACAACAGACACGATTGGACGCAAGCACGGGCGGCGAACATGTCCGACTTTCCGCAACGACTGGGTGAGTACCTGGATCGGCTGGGCGGATTGCGAGGCCAGCGGGCTTCCGAAGATTCCATCCGGGATGCCTTTCTGCGTTTCTTGCGCGCCGGCTTCCCCCGCCTGGAAGTCGCGGAACCCTTTCTGCTCGAGAAGTACGTGCCAGCCTTGCGGGTGCGGGGCGGGTTTGCCGACGCCCTCTACGGCGACCTGATCTTCGAGTTCAAAAAGCGGCTTGACGACGCCAGCCGGGAGGACGGGCTCGACAAGCTCGGCCGCTATCTCCGGAACCAAAGGCACCCAGAACGCTATTTCGGCGTTCTCAGCGACGGCCAGTCGTTGGAGGTCTACGTCCTTCAAGACGACAAGCTGGCCAAGACCGATGGGTTGCGTCTCGAGGCCGACTCTGCCAGCGACGCGCAGGTATGGCTCGATTGCTATCTCTTCCACGAGAAGCACCTGACGCCCACGGCGAACGATGTCGCGTTGCGCTTTGGCCAGCGCAGCCCGACCTTCTGGCATAGCGTGCGTGTGCTCGAAGCGCTGTGGCGGCAAGTGGGTTCCCAACCGGCCGCGCTAACCAAGTTTACCGAATGGCGGAGCCTGCTATCGATCGTCTACGGCTCGCAGGTCGGCGATCACCGGTTGTTCTTGTGTCATACCTACCTGGCCGTTCTTGCCCGCGTTCTCGCCTTCGTCGTGCTGGAGCGCCGCTCGCCTGGGCCGGACGAACTGCCCAACGTTCTGACGGGCGAGGGCTTCCGGCGCATGGGTTTTGAGAACTTCGTGGAGGACAACTTCTTCACCTGGATCGCACACCCAATGGCCCTCGAGGCCGCTCGATCGCTCCTGCACGCGCTTGCCACGCGACTGACCGCCGCATACGACCTGGGTGCCGTGCGCGAGGATCTGCTGAAGGAGTTGTATCAGGAGCTTGTGGATCCGGAGACCCGGCACGACTTGGGCGAGTTCTATACCCCGGATTGGTTGGCGGAATTGACCCTGCGCGAGGCTGGCTTTCCGCCGGGGCGATCGGCGCGCACGCGCGGCGGTGCGCCGGACGCGGCCGACATCCCTTCCATGCTTGACCCGGCCTGCGGTTCGGGGACGTTTCTGTTCACTGCGGTGCGTCTGTTGCGCGAGGCCGGGTACAGGGGCAAGTCGTTGGTGAGTTTCTGCCAGGAACACCTCGCGGGACTCGACGTCCATCCCTTGGCGGTGACGATCGCCAAGACCAACGTCCTTCTGGCCCTGGGGAGCGACCTGCGCGCGTATCGCGGTCCCTTCGCCTTGCCCGTGTATTTGGCGGACAGCCTCGCCCTGGCGGATCGTGACACCGCGTCTCGGGAGGTCCTTGTTCCCGTCGAGGTGGACGAGATCTCGCGATCGTCCGGCAAGGAGAAGGCACGTGGAGTGCCGGAGGCCTTTGGGCTGCCGGCTCAACTCGCCAGCCGACCTGAGACGTTTCAGGCGGCGTTGGACGCCTTGCTGGAGTTTGCCGACCCCAAAATGGGTGCGCCCGATGCGAGCGCTGGGTTTCTGACGCGTTTGAAGCAGTTGGAGGTGCCGGTGTCGCTGTGGCACCTCTGGGAAGCCAATCTGGACTTGCTCCGTTGGCTGCTGGCTGCACCGACTACCGACGGTGTATGGCGCTTCATCCTGAAAAACGCGTACCAGCCAGAACTGCTTTCGCGGCGAAAGTTCGCCTATGTTGTCGGTAACCCGCCTTGGCTCTCGTATCGCTACATCAAGCGCCGCGGCTATCAGCAACGAGTGCGCGAGCTGGTTTTGGCCTATGGATTATTGGAGAGTCGCCAGGCTCACCTGTTCACGCACATGGAGTTGGCGACGCTCTTCTTTGCCTTTTGCGCTGACCGTTATTTGGCCGAGGGGGGCGTGTTGGCCTTCGTCATGCCGCGCAGCATCTTGACCGGCGCGAAACAGCATGACGCGTTTCGGCAACGCTACGTGGCCGCCTGCCGGTCGCTGATCGACTGCGAGCAGGTCATGCCGCTGTTCAACGTGCCCGCCTGCGTCGCCGTTTGCACGCAAGACGCCGTGGCCGGCAAGGCAGAAGGGCCGCCGGCTCGGGCGTCGATTCCGATGGTTCGGTTGTCGGGCGAATTGCCCTCGCGGAACATGGCCCTCGCGGAGGCCCGAGAGCACTGGCAATCGTCGGAAACCACCTTTTCGCTGCGACAGGCCGAACGTGAAAGCCCCTATTGGGGGGGGCATTACGCAAGAGGCGTCGATCGCGCCTCGATGCGTGTGGTTCGTGCGCCCGCCGGAGATCGCGCGGGTAATCGACCCGCGTCGGCCGCAATTGGAGACCGACACCGCCATCGAGCGACAGGCGAAGCCTCCGTGGAAAGGCGTTCGCCTCCGCGGAAGCGTCGAGGCCGAGTTTCTCTTCGCCACGTTGCTGTCCGACCACATGCTGCCGTTCGGTTGGCGCCAGCTTCTGCTGTTGGTGTTGCCGCTTCTTCGGGAGAAAGGCGTCGGGGCGCGGTTGCTCGATGTTCGGGAGGCCATTCGCCGTGGCCATGCAGGGCTCGCGGACTGGTTGCGCAAGGCCCACGAAACGTGGTCGCAGCATCGCAAAACGTCGGTCGAGTTGTTGCAGCGGCTGAATTGGCAGAACACGCTGGTGCGCCAACGTTCGCGAGGCGTCGCGAAATTGATCTACAACAAGAGTGGCACGCACCTTTGTGCATGCGTCGTCGACACAACGCACATGCGCCGGTGGCAGGTCCACGGCCTTACGGTGCGCGGTTTCATCGCGGATTACGGGACGTACTGGTTCGAGACGCAAGAGGCCGACGAGGCGGAGTACCTCTGCGCCGTGTTGAACGCGCCGGTAGTCGACGAAGCGATCAAGCCGCATCAAACCAAGGGGGCATTTGGATCCCAGCGAGGCAAGGGAGAGCGCGACATCCACCGCCGGCCTTTCGAAGCCCTGCCCATTCCGCGATTCGTGCGTACCGACGTCCGCCATCGGCAGTTGGCGCGCCTTAGCCGGCGATGCCATGACAAGGTGAGTGCTTTTCTGGCCGGCGCGGATGAGCGCTGGCAGATCGCCCCCATCGGACGCCTGCGCAGCGAGCTTCGCGAGGACCTGCTCAAGGCCGAACTGCACGAGATCGACGCGATCGTCAGAGAGATCTTCTCTCGGTAAGACGGATGGGCCGCGTTGGATACCGCCGCGCTTCCTGTGGCCGTGAGGGAGGTTCTGCCGATCGTACGGCCGTGTTGCCCACCAGAGCGCGCACGGTCGCAAAGAAGAGATCAAACCGTTGCTTCTCCTCGGGGGTGGGTTCGCGCATCCAGTGGCCGCCGAAGCTGCGGTCGTTCCACTCCAGGCCGAAGCCCACGGCCATCACCTCGCCCTGGCCATGGCGCTTTCTTGCGGCGACGGGGAGGCTATCGACCCAGGCGAACGGCTCGCCGCCGACGATCTCGCAGGCCCCTTCGACCGCCAGGGCGGGCCAGCCGTCGGCCAGCGCAAGCACCCCCTGGCGACTCGTCGAGTGGCGCACCGACATGCCGAACGGCTGGAGCAGGCTGTTGGCCGTGGTGCCCGGGCTGCCGATCGCGTCGATGACCAGGAGCTTGCCGCCCTGTTCGACGTACTGCACGAGGCGCTGGCGGTAGTCCTCGGGCACGGAACGCGTGGGCGAGATCACGACCAGCACGTCGCCCGAGAAGGCCGCCGGGCCGCTTCGCCGCGTGGTGACGTAGCCGAGGCGGGGGATCCACTGCTCCAACAGACCGTATCCCAGGCCGCCGCCCTTGTCGGTAAACCCGTCGATCGCCAGGGGAACCTCGGACACCGTGCGGTCGATGACGAGCAGGGGGAGTGGTCGTTCGGGCGAGGGGAGTCTCATGCTATGGCGGTGTACCACGATGACGGCCCAGGAGCCGGCAATCCCGCCCGCCAGACCGGCCGCAAGAAGCACCAGCCAGGCCGGACCACTGGAAGACGCCTTGGCCAGCGGTGCCGCCCGCCCAAGCCGGAGTCCGGTGGCCACCATCGCCAGCGCGACGCCGAAAGCCGCCAGTCCCACGGCCAGGCGCACCGGGCGGCGGTCGAAGAGGCTGCGGTGGTTGAGCCACTCGAGCATCCCCAGCATCAACTCGGCCTTGCCGGGCTCGAACGTGCAGAAGTTTGAGAAGATCGTCGAGTCGGTCCAGGCGACGACGCGGCCCCGGCCATACGTGGCGGCCCAAAGCTGGATGAAGGGGCCGAACCGGCCTTCGGCGCGCAATTCGGCCTCGGGGAAGTAGTTGTCGGCGTGGTAGTCGGGCGCAAGGCTCCACAGCGCGCGGTCGCGAACGACCGCCGTGCCAGCACTCACACCCGGGTCGATCGAGCACGACACAGCGAAGACCGTCGGCGGCAGGTCCTGCACGATGGGGTGCGGCACGCGCGGCACCTGGTACGTTTGCTCGTAGGGGTTGCCGACGCGAAACAGCAGATCCTGCCGGAACTTGAACCCGAACTGGCTGGCCAGGTCGTTGGCGTACGGCGTCTGGATGCGGCGGTCGGTGTGTTCGGCGATCAAGAGCAACGCCCCACCCTGTTCGACGAACTCGCGCACGGCTTGCACCTCGTCGGGCGCATAGCGTTCGGTAATCGTCTTGATCACCAGCACATCGCACTGGCGGAGCCGGTCCGCGTCGATCGGCTCGTCGCGGCCGAGGCGCGACATGGTGTAAAACTGGCCGCAGTAGTCGTAGATCGCGCCGTAGGTGTACGACGCCTCCTCGCCGTACGACTCGGTATCGTAGCGCCGGTCGGTGGGCTCCCAGGTCGAGTGCCGCTCGACGACCATCACTCGGCCGCCCTGCCGGTCGCCCACGGGGCTCCACTGCCATGCGAAGGCGACGATGGCGCCGGCGAGCACGACCAGCCCCAGCGCGCCCGCGCTGCGCCATGTTCTGGGCGACGGTGTGGCGGGCGAAGCGTCGGCCTCTTCCGCGACGGCCGGCAACGGCAGCCGGACCAGCCGCCACGCGAAGAGCGCCTCCGGCACGACGAGCGCCACGCTGACCCACGGGCTGAGGAACTGATCCAAGAGGTTCAGTCGCTCGGCCGCATCGGTTCGCGCGGCGCGATGGACGACCGTGGCCGCAAGCAGTCCGGCACGCACGGGCAGCCAGACGGCGACGCCAAGCGCCAGCGCCGCGGCGCGTTGCAGCCACGGCTTCCACCGTGGCGGGTCCGAACGCTCCGAATGGGCCACGAAGGCCAATAGCGCCAGCCCGCCGACCAAAAACAGCACCGAGGCCGGATCGACCAGCAACTCCCAGGTGACCGGCAGTCGATGGACATGCCGCAGCGAGTGGATCGCCAGTTCGGTTCCATCGACCGCCCCATCGGCCCCCACCAGCGACATCACACCGCCTGCAAGCGACACGAGCGGACGCGGCAGATCGTGCGCGCGGGCCGTCCAGGCGGAATACGCCGCGATGGCCGCCCCCTGGGCCAAGAGCACAAGGCCCGACGCCGCCAGACCGCGCCCGAGAGGACCGGACCAAGCGCGCGGGATGGACGCCAGCGGCAACACCAGCCCGGCCGCCAACGCCAGCGGCGCCGCCCGGTAGGGCCAGGGCAGAAATATCACGGCCGGCACGCAAAGCAAGGCGGCCACGGCCATCTCGGCGCGCCGGGGCCATCGCCAGGGCGTCCCGGCCAACCGCAGCGTTCCCAGCGCCAGGACGACCGCCCAGGCAATCCATTGCGGCGCCTGGAGGTAGCCCAGGCCCACGAGCCACGAGCCGGCCAAGAGCGCGACGGCAAGCCACGGTCCGATCATGGCTTGGCCTCCTTGGGCGGAAGCAGCTCCGGCCGATCGGTGGTTCTCGCGAGAAGCCATCGCAAGAAGGCCGAGTTTTCGCGGGCACCGCCGACCATTTCGCCCTCGGCATCTTCGAGGTTCTTGTTCATCCCAAAGCCCGTGTCCGCCAGGAAGACCAACTTGCCGCGGCCGACGGGCACGACGGCGACCGCCGGCCGGTTCTCGTAGTCCTGCACCTCGATGTCGTCCAGCCGGCACTCGAACGGCCACCGCGCATGGAAGACCATGCTGCCGTGGTGTCCGTCGCGGCCGACGAAGCGCAAGACATCGTAGTACTCCTCGCTTTTCAGCGGCGGATAACGTCCGATCGGCACGGGTTCGCGGAAGGGCCGGCTCGGGTCAAGGTACGGGATCGGCAACTCGATGCCGTGCTCTTCCAAGAGCGGGCGCAGGGCGTTGGCCTGGTCCGCCCCGGCCATGGCGACGAACACCCCCCCGCGCTCCATGAAATCGCGGATTCGTGGTCGCTCGCTCGACGAAAACCGTCGCGCGGGGGCGATCGACACGAGGATCTCGGCCCGGCAAAGCTGCGCTTCGTCGAGCCGCGCGACGACCAGCGGCAAGAACCCGTTGCGCATGAGGTTCAGTTCGAGGCCGGCGATTCCGTCGCTGTTCCATGGGTGGCCGCTGTAGGCTTCGAGGTGCGAGCCGTCGATCAGGGCCACGCCGGTTCGTCCGGCGTCGCGGGAACCAGCCAGGGTCTTCGCGTTGGCGCAGCTTAGCCACTCGACTCCCGCCGTCGCCAGCCCCAGCGCGACGCTGGCCGCCACGAGATGCTGCGGCGAACATCGCCGCACCGACAGGACCGCGATCGCCGCGCAACCCAACAAGCCGACCACCTGGCGCCAGGCTGCCTGTGGCGTGCTGGGCCGGGCTGCCAGGTAGGCCAAGAGCCGGCCGACGAACTGGTGGCCTTGCGGGATGCCCTCGCTGGTGAAGCTGGCGGCGCCGGAGACGACGGCCACGGTGCCGCGGCCGAGCGGCTGTTCGGCGGCAAGGACCACGTCGCCGAGTCGCTCGCCGGTGTCGAAGCGGCGCGTTCCGGTCAGCAGGGCGTCGCTCCCCGGATCGCTCCATCCGTAACGGCCGACGAGGACGGGCCTTGCCGGGCGCGAGACCTCGATCGACGCGGTCTCGCCCAGGCCCACGCGGTTCTGCCCATGGTCCAGCCCGACGACGGCCGGATGAGGCGGCGCCTCGAGGGCGAATTCCCAGTAAGCCGCGGCCGGGATCGCCACGTCGAACCGCACCCGCATGGCCGTCGGGCCAAGCAGGTCGTCGAAGAGGCTCGACCACCCGGCCTCGTGGGTCCACGGCTCGGCGATCACCAGAAGCGAGCCGCCGTGGCGCGCGAAGTCCCAGGCGCGTTGGAGGCGATCCTCGGGCCAGGGGCGGCTCGGCGGGAGTACGACGAGCACGTCCGCCACGGCAAGATCCGCCTGCGCCAAGTCGCGGGAGCGGACGAAACGGCCGCCCAGGCTCTCGACCAGGACCGGCAGCATCCCGAAACCCGACGCGGCCGCGCGGCCGAATCGGCCGTGGGCTGGCTTGCTCCAGTCGATTCCCTCGGCATCGAAAGCCACCACGGTCTTGCCGTCCAGACGCGGTGGCACGCAACAATACCCGACGACTGCGGCCACGATCGGGGCCAGCGCGATCGGCGCCCAGAACCAGGCGAGGCGGACGTGCGGAGAAGGGCAACCAGGCTCGGTTGCGGCGGTCCGCGATTCGTCTTTGTCACCGGCTCGCCACGGGGTCCAGCGGAACAACAGCCCCGCGACAAGAAGCTGCATGGCCGCGCCGGCCAGCGGCAGGTTCCACGGCAGAAGAGACCGCAGTGCCTCGCCCCCGTGCCACGGCGGCGGCGCGTAGCGGGTTTGCGGGGCGGGCGGCTCGGCGACCGGCAGCGCGGCCGCGAGTTCCGCGGCGCGCGCCACGATCGCCAGGT
>DYLT01000247.1 GCA_020721945.1 Blastopirellula marina | reverse complement strand
AAACCGGTCCCGCCCAGCCAACATCCCGCCGCGCCCCCACACGGCGCGTCCTGACCGCCACCGCCCGACGGTCACCTGCCGGCGGCGGGTTCCGGATCGGGACATGCGCCCTAGAAGACGGCGACGGGCAGGCCCGTCCGGGCGCGAACCCGCTCGGCCAAGGCGTCCAGTTCCCCGCGCGCCAGCGCGGTGACCCAGGGTTCGGCGGGCGGGCGGGCGATCGTGTGGATCTGCACGAGCTTGATCTGACCGCCACGGGACACGATCTCCTCCAGTCGGCGGGCATACGCCTCCTGCTCGTCGGCCGGTGGCCCCTGGCCGTCCATACGCAAGAACAGCGACTGGATGATGATCGGTCGCTGGCGGGCCGCCCATTGGAGGTTCGCGAGAATCCGGGAGAAGGGGATCTTCGATCGTGCGATCCGCCGGTAGTAGTCGTCGGTGCCCGCGTCGAGCTTGGCCCAGATCTCGCCGCCGGCCTGATCCAGCAGGCGCAGCCCCTCTTGGACTCTCCGTCGGTGGAACATGCTCGCGTTGGTGATCAGGACCACGTTCACCCCGTCCAGCCCTCGACCATTCCGGGCCGCGATGCACGTCGAAACCACGTCGTCGAAGTTGCGGTAGGTCGTCGGCTCGCCATCGCCGCTTAAGGCCACGTCGCGCACGGTCCGCAGCGACGCGGGCGTGCGGCTGAACTGCGGGTCGTCGAACAACCGGCCCGAAGTGGCCAGTTCCAAGGTGGCGTCCAGTTCCTCGGCGAGGCGCGCCAAGTCGACGAAGTCCTTCAAACCGGGCGTCGTCCGGTCCACCTGGCAGTACACGCAGTGGAAGTTGCAGACCTTATCGAGGTTCAGATTGACCCCGATCGAAACCCCGCCCGAACGCCGGCTGACCACGGGATAGACGTAACGGTTCTCGCGGAAGTTGCGCGAATGGGTGCGGAAAAGATCGGTGGCGGGATCCCCGTGGTCGGAAGTCATGGCTCGGCCGGGGTAGGGCCAGGGAAACCCGTGGGGCCATCCTGTCGATCAGGCTGGCCGAAACACGGTGAACTCGTCGACGGTCAAATCGGCCAACTCCCCATCGGGAAGCTCCAAGAGCACCACGTCGCTGAACACCTTGTCGTCGAAGTTCCGGCGAACATGCAGGCCGTGGCGACGACGCTCCGTGCGGACCACGGTTCCAACCGTACGGGTTCGCCATTGCCGACGCCCGACGGTCACCAGGTGTTCGACCTCGATCCGGTCGCCGGGCCTAAGTTCGTCGAACGCGATTTGGCCGACATCGTGGACGGACGGCATGCGCAAGCCCCCATCAGATGCGTATCAGGTCGTTCCCACCCACCGGACTGGGGACCGCTCCGCGCCGGCCACCTGTCCGGCCCGTGATTGTTATTCTTACACTCCTCGGCCTCGTGGCAATCCGTGCCATCGAGGGGAGTGTGCTGATAGACCTGGCGGGGAAATGCCGTCCAACCCGAAAGGGCTAGACCTCCTTGGCATGGATCCACGACATCAGGCGACGGAGCTTTCGGCCGACCTCTTCGACCGGGTGGGCGCGTTCCTGACGTCGCATCGCCTTGAATGCCGGGGCGTTGGCCTTGTTCTCGAGGATCCACTCCTTGGCGAACTGGCCACTCTGGATCTCGTTGAGAATCCGTTTCATCTCGGCCTTGGTCTGGTCGGTGATGATCCGGGGCCCGCGGGTGTAGTCGCCGTATTCGGCCGTGTTCGAGATGCTGTATCGCATGTAGTTCAGGCCGCCCTGATAGATCAGGTCGACGATCAACTTCAGTTCATGGACGCACTCGAAGTAGGCCATTTCGGGCTGGTATCCGGCCTCGACCAGGGTCTCGTACCCGGCCTTGACCAGGGCGCTGACGCCGCCGCACAGCACGACCTGTTCGCCGAACAGGTCGGTCTCGGTCTCCTCGGCGAAGGTAGTCTCGATGACACCTGCCCGGGTTCCCCCGATCCCCTTGGCATAGGCCAAGCCGATGTCGAAGGCCTCTTTGGCGGCCCCCTCGCCCAGGGCGATCAGGCACGGCACGCCCGCCCCACGCACGAACTCCGATCGCAGCAGGTGCCCCGGCCCTTTCGGGGCCACCAGGATCGTCGAGACCCCCTTGGGCACCTCGAACTGCCCGAAATGGACGTTGAACCCGTGCGAACAAACGACGAAGTTGCCGGGCCTGAGATGGGGCCGGATCTGGGTTCGGAAGACATCGGCTTGGAGTTCGTCGGGCAGCAGGATGGTGACCAGATCGGCCTGCTGGACCGCCTCCTCCGTGGCCAGCGGCTGGAAGCCATCCTTGACGGCCAATTCGTAGTTCGCCGTGCCGGGCAGCTCGGCCACCACCACCTTGCACCCGCTGTCGCGCAGGTTCTGGGCGTGCGCATGTCCTTGGGAACCGTATCCCAAGATGGCAATCGTCTTGTTCTTCAACAGCGAAAGGTCGGCGTCTTTGTCGTAGTAGACCTTGGCGGGCATGGTTCGCTCCTCGTGGTTCTTCGGTCTTGGCGATTCATCCCTGGGCGTCGGACGATGGGGCGCTGCCCCGGACCATGGCGATCCGGCCGCTGCGCACCAACTCGATGATGCCGAACGGGCGCATCAACTCGATGAAGGCTTCGATTTTCCGTTCCTTGCCCGAGATCTCGATCATCACCATGTCGCTGGAGACATCGACGATGCGACCGCGGAAGATCTCGGTCAGTTCGCGGATTGGGCTCCGTTGGCGTTCCGGGGCCGAGACTTTGATGAGCATCAGATCGCGTTCGACGTAATCCCGGGCGCTGATGTCGTCCACGCGCACCACGGTGACGATCTTCTCGAGCTGCTTGCGGACTTGATCCAGGATCGCGGCATCGCCGACGACGACGAAGGTCATCCGCGACAACTGGGGGTCCTCCGTCTCCCCCACCGCGAGGCTGTCGATGTTGTACCCACGCGACGCGAGCATGCCCGAAATGTGCGAGAGCACGCCCGGCACGTTCTGAACCAGGGCCGAAAGCACGTGCCGCATCAAACGCTCCGAAACGCTAAGGGAAGTAACGCATCATATCCCCCGCCGGGGAGGCGCACAAGGGACCCAGCGTCCAAGACCAACGCCAATACCACCCAAGCGGTCGTCTTCGCCCGAGCCTTACCGCTTCCGCCGGAGGGAAAACGCCGTGTAGTGCAGTCCGGTCTCGTCGTCCACGAGCATGGCGCCACTGGGCGCGAAATACTTCTGAAGTGTCGAGAACGGCGGCAGGGGATGGGCTTCCAAGGCGGTGTAGAGGGTCCGGGCCACCGGATCCCGCTCCGCCTGCTTGCGAAGCTGCTGGCGCCCTCGCTCGGACTGGACCAGATCGTAAAAGAACCGGATCCCCTCGTCCGGCCGATCGAATCGCGCCAGGGCGGGTTTCGGGCCACGCCCCAATCGGCTGATGCGGCTGGCTACCAGCTTGTAGTCGAGGGCCTCGGCTAGGCCCTCCGACGGGTTGTCGCGCGTCGCGATCGCCTTGAGGTACACGTCCGGCCGGTTCGCAAAAAGCAGGTACTCGTCGAGCACCCCGAGACATGGGGTAGGTGGCGATTCGTCCGACCCGGGCCTCGGCGGCGGCATCCTCCCCTGGTAGTACCGGTGCTCTCCCGAGGCGCCGATCGTCATCCCCTCCTTGTTTCGCTCGTAGGCTTTCTCGAGGATCTTCGTCATGGCCGCCGGGTCTTTCAGCCGCACGGCCAGGAAGATCCCCGGCCCTGTCACGGTCGCGGGCCGATCGATCCGGCTGGCATACGTGAGGCGATTGCCTAGGCAGGGCAGAATCTCGTTGGCGAAATCCGACCCGATGGGCTCGAATCGCCGTTGGACCTCGCGGGCGAAGGCCCCCTCGCCGCGGAAACTGTCGAACAACTTGGTGAGCGTCTTATAGCTCCGTTGGACGTTCCAATTGACCGTGATATAGGTTGCCACATCGCCGGGGACCCAGCGTTCGGGCCGGGTGTCGCCGGGTTCCAGGGCAACGATCTCCACGACGCCGCTTCGCGGGCTTTCGAGCAAGAGGTGGGCGTGCATGATCGAGTCGAATTGCCCGGCATCCAACATCAGGCTTCCTCCCGCGGCCGACACCCCGTCCAGACCCAGGGTCGGCAATAAAGCGATGACGAACTGGACCCCAGCGTTTCGCTGCCCGACTCCCCGCAGCACGCCCATCGGATCGACATACCAGACGACCTGCGGCTCCTCGCCCTTGCCGTCGCGGCATCGTTCGACGATCGCGGCGAACTTCTGGTTCTCGGCCAGGGTACGTCCCTCGGGGCTACTCCAACTTGCCAGGATCTGTTGGAGCGTCTCGACGTTGGTGCCCAGGACGATCGTCGCGTCCTTCTCAAACCATGTGGCAGCCCGCTGCCCGCGCGGACCGATCCCCTCGAACGTCGTGAACTTCGTCCCCGAGACGAATTGCTCCGAACGGTGGATTCCCGCTTTTTCCAGGCTCTCGCCGCTGCGCTGGAGAAACCGCAGCGCGGCGGGCAACTGGTCGCCGACGTCGAGCAGAACGACCAGCGCGGGCGGCTGTTCGTCAGGGGCCACCACCGCCACCGCCAACTCACCTTGAGGCAACGAAAGCAGGTCGTTCAGCCCCAGGTCGATCCGGTCTTGGAACTTCGCCACCAGGTCGGCCACTGATCCGTACAGGTATTTCACCAGGGGTCGAACTTGGGGATCGTCGCTCATCCGACCCAGCGAGGTATTCATGAACCGTCGCGACAGATCGGGCACGTTCCGCACGCCCGCGTAGACCACGGTCTTGTCGGGGAGCAACCGGGTGGCAGGGGGTCGGGCCTCGGCAAAGACCGCGGCCATCAGGGCGACCAGTATGCCCGTACAACTGTGGGCCCAACGTCGCATTCCCCCCCAACGTCCCAGCGTGGCCATGATGTCTTCCTCGCAAGCGTGTTCCCCGACCGATGGATGACCCCCAATCGGCACACCATACCAAGAGTCGGCCGGCGAAACCACGGTTCGCGCCGGTCCAAGGGCATCATTCCGTGAAAGGGCCCGTGGTGCCTGATACGCCATGGCGGGCGTCAGGTCTGGGCAGAGGCCATCACCAGTTCCCCCTTATAAATTCCCTTCAGTCCCCTCAATTGAGCGGCGATCTCGATCAACTGCGGCGCCGGACCACGCAGCACGATCACTTCGAGGCACAGGTCGTGCTCCAAATGAGCGTGGAGCGTCGAAATCACCAGGTCGGTGTGGTCGTGCTGGAGTTGCAGGAGTTGGTCGCGGAGTTGGGCTCGATGGTGGTCGTAGACCAACGTCAGGGTGCCGGCGGCGTCGCGCGACTCCGAGGCCCAGGCCCGGCGCGTCAGCGTGTCGCGGATCAACTGCCGGACCGCCTCGCTGCGGGTGGCGAATTTCTCCTCTTGGCAATAGCGGTCGAACTTCTCAAGGAGGTCATCCTCGAGCGACACCGAGAAGCGGACGATTTCGGACATGAGCGATCGGGAATTGGCGATGGAGGACAGACAGAAGCGTGATGCGAGGCGGGCACGGATCACGGCCGCTGGATCGCGATAACCGCCTGGCGTTTCTCGAGGTCCAACGTGATGCGAACATGGTCGTCCACGCGCGCTCCCTGCCGGCGCAAATAGGCGCCTAGCCCCCAGGCGCGACCGTCCTTGGCGGCCAGCGTGCCCACGCGGGCTCCATCGGCCGCCAGCAGGTCGAACTTGCCCGCCACGAGGGTCTTCAGCGCCGCGGGAATGGTAATCACGGCGTACGTGCTGGCCGCCTTCGACAGCCGGTAGCCCAGCCAGATGCGGCCGTCGTCGGTGCGCCCATGTTCGTACAGCACTCGTGCCGGCGCGCGGTCGGCCCGCTGCCGCGCGAGAATCGACTGGACCGAGGCCGGGGCGGGTTGGGCGCCCAGCAGGCCGTAGACGCTGTGGCCGTATTGGGCGATGACGGGCGAGCAGGCGATGAAGGCGTGAAAGCTGAACCGGTTCATGCCTTCGGCCACGCACCGATCTTCCAGGGCGCCGCGCTCCATGATCGGGCCGTGTTTCTTGAGGATCTCGACCAGCCGCGCTTCGACGCCGGTGAGCGCGTCCTGCCACCGCAACGGCGGCTCGGCGAGGATCCAGTCGCCCTCGACCCGCACGCCCGGCATCTGCCGGCAAAACTCGACGACCACGCGTTCCGGCGGCGGGATTTTCCACATGCGGCGGTTGCGGCGGATCGCCGCGGTCAGGTCGCGCGCCAGCACCCGGCCCGCAACCGCCAGCACCTTCTGCACCGCCCGCGGTAGCCCGTGCTTGACCATAAAGGCCAGCCGGAACCAGCCGCCGGGCTTGTCGAGCCAACCGAACCCGTCGAGCAGTTGCAAGGTCTCGGTCACTACGGCCCGGCAGACCCGCGCGCCAAAGCGATCCGAGAGGCTCGCGATAAGCTGATCCACCGTGGCCACGCCGTGGTAATACACCTCTTTCTTGGCGGTTTCCACCACGGCGGGAACCAGGGCCTCGTCTCCCCGGCGCACGGCCAGGCGTTCTTCGCCCACCACGACGACCGCAAACGGAGCGGGTCGTCCCAACAGATTCCCCGCGCTGCGGACATTCTCCAAGCGCAGTCCGACACGTGTCAGGCCCGCAGCGCGCATCTCCGCTTCCAGCCGCGAAACGGCGCACGGCAACCTCGCCGCCAGAAACGCCAGCGTGCGGTCCATCACGGGCGCCAAGATCTTGGCCGACTCGTGGCGCCGCACGAGTTTGGCGCAGATCTGGCGCGTGCGCTCGCGGGTCATGCCGTAGCGCGCCCCGATCTCAGCCAGCGTGTGGGACTGGCCGTCCCGCCAGCCGTAGTAACCGATGAGGATATCGCGGTTGCGCGCGTGCGGCGTCGAGGCGAAAATCTGGATCATCTCTTCTTCGAGCGTCCAGTCCGGCATGGCCAAGATGCGATGGCGCAGCTCCCGAACCTTCTCGATCACGTACGCGGTATCCGGAGGATCGTGGTTCCGGGCGATCAACCGGTCGGCCAATTCCCTGGCGGTGCGGGCTTCGACGTCCACTTCGCTCAAGAGCGAGCCGAACCGCGAATCGTCGCAGCGCGCCAGCACGGATTCCGGCAGTTCCGACAAGCGCTCGGCCTCGGCGGTCAACTCCCGGTTCAAGCGATGCCCCCGCTGAAGCATCGTCTCCAGGGCGCTGAGAAGATCCACCAGGCACCGGGGACCGAACGCCCGCATCGACAGAATCTCGCCGATCGTGTGGTCGCCAAGCGACTGGGGGTCCTCGGCGAACCCCTCGCGCTTCAGGCAAAGGTGGGTGCGGTGCTCGAGACGCAATTGGTGCAGCGCTACCCCATCGGGGGGGCGCGGAAAATGCCGGCCATCGAAGACCCGGCGGGCACACCCCGCGGCCACGCGCGCGATGACCAGATCGGCCAGGGCGTGGATCGTGTCGGCCGGGAGTTTTTCCCAAACGCTTTCGTCCAGATCGCACAGCCGAAGCCCCTCGACAGCCGTGCCTGCGACGAGTTGAGAGGGGGCCGGCTCCATCAGGACAGGGGACAGCGTGCTCGGTGCGATTCGCTCTCCCGGTCGCGGATACCGGTTGACCCCCTTGCGGGCTGCCATGGAGTTGTCTCCACCCTGGCCGCGACACGTAATGTCTGCCCATTGTAGCCAGGTTCCGCCCCAAGGGAAAGGGCCGCCGACAGCATGTCGGCCTTCGGACCCCCGGGCACCCCACTTGGAGTTCAGGGAGGCGGTTGGGTAGAATCCAGGAATGCGCGGCAGACCGGGGTGCCTCGCCACCGGCGGTCGGGCGTTCGTTACGCTGCGCCTTGGGTCTGCTGCCAACCCCGTGAGATCGGTGCTTATGACGAGCGACGCGAACGACCGTCCCGAGGCCCAGGAACCCTCGGCGGACCCCGTGCCCCCTTCCGCTTCCCCACCGTCCGCATCGGATCAGGAGCCGTTGGGCGATCGGGCCGCTTCCCCCACGGAGGCGACGCCGCGGCGTCGCATCCTCATCGGCTCGCAGCGCGATCCGGCGGCCTACCGGCCGAAGCCGAAACGCGATTGGGTCCCGTCGCGCGCCGCCGCCCAGGAAGCGCCCGCGGCGAAACTCCAATCCGCGCCCGAAGCGCCGTCCATTCCGGTTGCCGGTCCGCCTGCCCACGAGAAGCAGGAGAAGACCGTCGGGCCAG
>DYLT01000246.1 GCA_020721945.1 Blastopirellula marina | reverse complement strand
GCGGGTTCAGTTGCCCAAGCGTTCGCCCAGATTCGAGCCATGCCACCCTCAGGGGTCGTCGAACCGGACCTGGATAATGCCCCGGGCCAGGTGGTTCTCGACCCCCAGCTCGACGCTTTGTCGGTGGATGCCCCTGGGGTAGGTGCGGCGGGTTGGCCCCTCTGGGGGGAGTCGGATGTCACCCTGATCCCCGCCAACCCCTGGCCTGCAACGCTCGACGATTGGAGTTGGCAGCTTCTTCCGGCGGGCATTCTGTACAAGTCGTATCTGGCCAGCGGACGCGAGGCCCGCATCGGCGCCCAGTTCTTCCACGAGCGCGACCAGAACGGCCTGGTCGACGCCACCTTGGGTGGCCGGGTAGGACTGTTGCGCTACGGAACCCAAGACGCCTTGCGCCCCGAGGGCTGGCAGCTCGATGGCGAAGTGGCGGCATTTCCCCGCCTGACGCTCGACGACCAATGGGACCTGATCTCGACCGACTTCCGGCTCGGCTTGCCGTTGACCTTCCGGCGGGAGTACGTCGAGGCCAAGTTCGGTTACCATCACCTCAGCTCCCACCTGGGCGACGAGTACATCCGACGGATCCGGCCTGAGGCGCAAGGGAACGACTACGTGCGCGATGCCCTGGCACTGGGCCTGGCACTGCGCCCCACCGAGGCCATGCGCGTGTATGGCGAGGCGGGCTGGGCGTTTCGCACCAAGGGTCCGAGCCAACCTTGGGAGTTTCAATTCGGCATCGACGTGAGCCCGCCCTTGCCCAACGGGTGCCGCGGCGGACCGTTCTTCGCGGTGCATGGCCGTATCCGCGAGGAGATCGACTACTCCGGCAGTCTCGCCGTGCAGACCGGCTGGCAATGGCGCGGGCAGTCCGGCCAGCTCCTCCGCACGGGGTTCCATTACTTCAACGGCAAGAGCGATCAAGTGCAATTCCTCAACGAACACGAGGAGCAGATCGGCGCCGGGCTGTGGTACGACTACTGAACGGCTGGATAAGGGACGTGCAAGCCCCTGGGAATCGCCATGACGCTGAGGACACGGTTTTCGGAGTACGGGCTGTTTCTGGGCGAGTGTGTGCGCACCTACCGTACCACGGGGGCCGTCTTGCCGAGCGGGCGAAGCCTTGCCCGGGCCCTGGCGCGGTTCGTGGCCGATCGCCCGTCGCCAAAGCACGTGCTCGAAGTGGGCCCCGGTACGGGGGCCGTGACGCACCAGATCCTCGCCTGCCTCGGACCCGACGACCGGATCGATCTGGTGGAACTGAACGACCGCTTCGTCGCGCGGTTGCGCCAGCGGTTCGAGACCGATCCGGCGTTTCAGCCGGCCGCGGGCCGGGCGCGAATCCACCACGGCCCGGTCGAGGACCTCGCCGGCCACGCCACCTACGACGTGGTCATCTCGGGGTTGCCGCTGAACAACTTCGCCGCCGACGAGGTGGAGCGGATCCTGGCGGCGCTGCGGTCGCTGGTGCGGCCGGGCGGAACGCTTTCGTTTTTCGAATACATCGGCATTCGGTACGCCCGCGCCATCGTCAGCGGGCGGCGCGAGCGCCAGCGGCTGCGGAACATCGCGCGACTTCTCAACGCCTTGCTGCGCGAGCACGAGATCCGGCGCGAGTGGATCTGGCCGAATGTTCCGCCGGCCTGGGTCCATCATGTGCGGTTTGCGCCTGATCCCGGCGGTCCCAACGGTCGCGCTGGTTCGGCCGGGTTGTCCGAAAACACGTAGCTCATCGCATCCTGCGTGCAAGTCGAAAGGATTCGCCATGCATCGACGGCAATTTCTGGGCGGGGCGCTGCTGGCCGCAAGTGGTCTGGCGGCCGGTTGCCGAGGCCGGCAGACGGCTCAGATCAAGAGCCCGTATGAGCCCGACCTGGTAGGTAGTCACGCGGCCGGCGCCGAGACCTACAAGCCGCTGGTCGATGCCGCGGTATCGAACCTGCTGGCGAGGCATTCGCAAGGGATCCATCCTGCCGGCTTTGCCGAAGGGCAGCCCGGCCCGTTGCGAATCTGCTTCGTGGGCGTCGAGAACCGCAGCGCCGAGGAAATCGGCGACTTCAAGGAGCAGCTCTACCAGCAGATCGACACGCGGATTGTCCAGTCGCAGGTCTACCAGCCGATCAGCCGACGGTTCGTCGAGGCCGGTCTGCGGCAGACCCGCTACCGGCCCGACGATCTCTTCATCCCCGAGAACATGCGGAGCTTCACGGCGGTCATGGAGCAGATGGGCCAGCCGTTCGACTACCTCCTTTTTGCCACGTTGACCTCGGGGACGACGCGCAGCAACAAGGACTACCAGCGCGACTATGTGTTGACGCTGGAAATGGTCGACGTGCGCAGCGGCCGCTCGGATAAGGAGTCGGCCGAGATCCGCAAAGGCTACAACGTCTCGGTGATGGCCAAACTGAAGCACTTGGGCCCCCAATGATCGAAGGAAGGTCGAAGAACGAATGACGGACGCATGAGGCGCGCTCGAATGATCCGCACCGCCGGCCTGGTGCTTGTCGCCACCGCTCTGGGGTGCGCCACGCACGCGGACCGTCTGGCCGAAGTCCGCGAGTACTTCTACGCGGGCCATCTCGACGCGGCACGCGCCGTGGTGGACAAGCACCTCCAACGGCGCGATCTTGACGCCGACGTGCTGAAGCTCGATCGGGCCATGATCGACCTGGCGGCCGGGCGCCCGCAGGATGCCGAACGCACCCTCCGCGAGGTCCGCGATGCGTTCGACCACCTCGAACAGGCCTGCGCCGTCGAGGGCCTCGCCGCCATGCTCACCGACGATAACCGCAGGGCCTACGCGGGCGAGGACTACGAGAAGATCCTCCTCCGCGCATTCTTGGCTCTGTCGAACCTGTTCCACGACGGCGGCGACGCCTTGGCGTACGCGCTCCAGGTCAACGATTGCCAGGAACGGATCATCCAATCGGGGGCCGGACCCGAGGGAGAAAACCCCAAACTGTCGTACAAGCGGGTCGCGCTGGGGGCGTACCTTTACGCCCTACTGCGCGAAGAGACCCACGCGAACTACGACGACGCGGCCAGGGGTTGGGCACGGGTCGTGGATTGGGAGCCGGACTTCCCCTTCGGGCGATACGACGTCGAACGCGCCGTTTACGGCCGACACAGCCAACCCGGCAACGGCGTGGTCTACGTGTTCGCCCTGGTGGGGCGCGGGCCGTACAAGATCGAAACGGCCGAGGTGCCCAGTACGGTTGCGTTGCTCATGGCCGACCGGATCCTCAGCCACACCGCGCGGCACACGGTTGCCCCCACCGTCGCCCCGATCAAGGTCCCGAAGGTGGCGGTCATGCATAACGAGATCCGCGGGGTGCAGGTGTTCGTCGATGGCCACGCGGCGGGAAGCGCCGCAACGATCACCGATGTGGGGCATCTGGCCATCCAGCAGTACGAGGCGATCTATCCCCAGGTGCTCGCGCGGGCAGTCGCCCGGCGGGCCATCAAGAAAGGCGCGTTCTACGCCGGCAAAGAGGTGCTCGGCGTGGCGAACCACTCGCTGGTCAATGTGGGGATGGACCTGGCGGGGATCCTCTGGGAGGCGACCGAATCGGCCGATACCCGATGTTGGGGACTTCTGCCCGACCGCATCCAGGTACTCCGGCTGGAACTGCCCGCCGGCCAGCACCGCATCGGCCTCCGACCGACCGGGCATCGCGGATGGCTCGGCCGCGAGGAATCGGCGGCCGTGACCGTTGAAGACGGCCGCAACACCTACGTCCTGGCGAACTTCCCGACGGACCGCCTCGTGGGCAAAATCCTCGTCAGCGGGGCCGGGCCGGGGCCCTCGCGGTAGCCGTACCCGGCGAAGGGCCATCTCGGTTGGCCCCTTGCCTCCGCCTCTTTTCGACTCACCACAAGGCAGGGGTCCTTGTGTTGTCCGCCCGCGCGTCTTACAATCACTCCGCGAGGGAAGCGGGCGGAGGGCCGGCCAGGCCGGCGCGCGCCGCCAGGGGTCTGGGCTATCGAGGCCGCCATGAGTGCCGAACTGGTCGATCTAGGGACGGTGCCCGAGTGTTGGAAGCAGCGGCACTTGTTGGGTTTGGAACAGTTGTCGGCCGACGAGATCACGCTGATCCTCGACAAGGCGGAGGTCTTTCGGCGGGCCTTGGACGGCGGTCAGCGCCGAATTTCCCTCCTGTCCGGCAAGACTTGCGTCAACCTCTTCTTCGAGAACTCCACCCGCACCCGGACCAGCTTCTCCCTGGCCGCTCGGCGATTGGGGGCCGATTCGATCGATTTTTCCGCCGCCACGAGCAGTCTTTCCAAGGGAGAGACGGTGATCGACACGGCGAAGAACATCGAGGCGATGGGGGTGGACGCCGTGGTGGTTCGCCACCGCACCCCGGGTACCCCGCACTTGCTGGCCCAGAACCTCCGCTCGTCGGTCATCAATGCGGGGGATGGGACGCACGAGCATCCCACCCAGGGCTTGCTCGACATCCTCACCATCCGTCGGCGTTTTGGCCGGGTGGCGGGACTCACCGTGGCCCTGGTGGGCGATATCATGCACAGCCGCACCGCGCGCTCGAACATCTGGGGGCTCCGCAAGTTGGGCGCCCATGTCATCGTGTGCGGTCCCTCGACCTTGGTATCGCCGCGGTGGCGGGAGCTGGGGGTGGAGTACTCGTACAAGCTCGACGACATCCTCGATCGGGTCGATGTCCTGAACCTGCTGCGCATCCAGTTCGAGCGTCAGGCCACGCGCCCGTTCCCCTCGGTTCGCGAATATGCCCTCTTGTACGCCATGGATAGCCGCCGGTTGGCTTGCACGAAACCGGGGATCCTGATCCTCGCGCCCGGCCCCATCAACCGCGGGGTGGAAGTGACGGCCGAGGTGGCCGATGGCCCCCAATCGGCGATCCTCGATCAGGTCAGCAACGGCGTGGCCGTGCGTATGGCCGTGCTGTGGCTATTGATGGGAGCCGGAAAGCAAGGCTCCGCGTAAGCACAGAAGTCTTCCAAGAGATGGTCGCCGTCCCCAGAAAACCTGTCGATGTCCTCGGCTGAGTCGATTCGCGTGTCGGACCTTGCTCGCTCACGGTCCTGTTCCCACGAGAGAGTACGGCGGATGCTGCGCGCTATTCGGTGAACGATCGCCTCCAGCCTGCACGTCCCCCAAGCCCATGCCCATGCCCACGCTCCTGATCGCCCATGGCCGCGTGATCGACCCGAGCCAGTCGATGGATCGGGTCACCAACCTGTTGATCCGCGATGGCCGGATCGCCGCGTACGACGCTGGCCCGGAGGGCTGCGATCGCGTGATCGACGCCTCGGGCAAGATTGTTGCTCCGGGGCTGATCGACCTGCACGTC
Source organism: Blastopirellula marina (assembly GCA_020721945.1). Classification (GTDB taxonomy): domain Bacteria; phylum Planctomycetota; class Planctomycetia; order Pirellulales; family Thermoguttaceae; genus JANLFZ01. Next base: position 2,882 of record DYLT01000246.1, on the reverse strand, counting down.
CACCTGCGCGAGCCCGGTCGCGAGGAGGACGAGACGATCGAGAGCGGGACGGCGTCGGCCTTGGCGGGCGGGTTCACCTCGATCGCGTGCATTCCCAACACCGATCCGCCCATCGACAGCCAGGGCGCGGTCGAGTTTGTCCGCCATCAGGCGGCTCGCGCGCGGAACTGCCACGTGTTCCCGATGGGCTGTGTGAGCAAGAACCGCGAGGGCAAGGAGCTGGCCGAGATCGGCCTTCTGGTCGAGGCCGGAGCCGTCGCGTTCACCGACGACGGGGCCCCGGTCTACAACCCCGAGCTGATGCGCCGGGCCTTCGAGTACTGCCTGATGTTCGACAAGCCGGTGATGAACCACGCCGAGACCCGCGAACTGACCCAGCACGGCGTGATGCACGAGGGCCTCGTGTCGCTGCAACTGGGCTTGCCCGGCATGCCCTCGGCCGCCGAGGACGTCATGGTCAGCCGCGATATCGCCTTGGCCGAGGCCACCGGCGGGCGGCTCCATGTGATGCATGTCTCCACCGCCGGGGCGGTGGAAATTCTGCGCCGGGCGAAGCGGCGCGGCGTGCGCGTGACCGCCGAGGTCACGCCACACCACCTCACGCTGACCGACGAGTGCTTGCGCACCTTCGACTCGAACTACAAGATGAACCCGCCCCTGCGCAGCCGCGACCACGTCGAGGCCTGCATCGCCGCGCTGGCCGACGGCACGATCGACGCCATTGCCTCGGACCATGCCCCCCACTCGAAGGAAAAGAAGATGCAGGAACTCGACCAGGCCCCGTTCGGCATCGTCGGCCTCGAGACGACGCTTGGCCTGGTGATTACGAAGCTCATCGAGCCGGGCCTGCTCGACTGGCCCACGGCGCTGGCCAAACTCACGTGCCATCCCGCGCGCATCCTCGGCATCCCCAAGGGAACTCTCGCCCTTGGCGCCGACGCCGATATCACCCTCATCGACCCCGTGGCCCGTTGGCGCGTCGATCCGGCACGCTTCCGCTCGAAGAGCACCAATACCCCGTTTGCCGGCTGGGAACTCAAAGGCCGGGCTGCGATGGTGCTCGTCGGCGGTGAGATCCGCTACCCGTTCGATGCGCGGGAGGAAGCGTCGGCGACTTGCTGATCGGTTGGTCTGCCATGCGGCCATTGCAGCCGGCGTGCCGCTTTGCTAACGTGGCTCGCAATGGCCCATATCGACACCTTGGAGAGGTTGCCATGCGCCGCTTCGCCTGGTTGATGGGGTGCTTCGCCACGGCGGCCCTTGCCGCCTGCCCGGTCTTGGCTGCCGCGGTTGCGGAAATCAAGACGCTCTTGGAACGCCCCGTGGTGGGTAGCGCCTTGCCCCTGACCGAGGTGCAGCGGTACTGCGAATCGGCCGTGGTGCGCATGCCGTCGGTCAAGACGGTCGCCGAGTGGGAAAAGGAGGCCACCCGCCTTCGCGCCGAGACGCTCGCGCGGGTCGTCTTCCGCGGCGAGGCCGTCCGGTGGCGCGACGCGAAGGTCAAGGTCGAATGGCTCGACACGGTCGCTGGCGGTCCGGGCTATCGCCTGAAAAAGCTCCGCTACGAAGCCTTGCCGGGGCTCTGGATCCCGGCCGTGCTCTACGAGCCCGAGAAGCTGGTGGGCAAGGTGCCCGTGGTCCTCAACGTCAACGGCCACGCCGGGGGCCCTGGCAAGGCCTACGAGCCCAAACAGATCCGCTGCATCAATCAGGCGAAGCGGGGAATGCTGGCTCTGAACGTCGAGTGGATCGGCATGGGCCAGCTCGGCACGCCCGGCTTCGGCCATTACCGCATGAATCAGCTCGACCTGTGCGGCACCAGCGGCGTGGCGGTTCACTACCTGGGCATGAGCCGGGCCTTGGACCTCTTGCTCGCCCTGGAGCACGCCGACCCGGCGCGCGTGGCCGTCACGGGGCTCTCGGGTGGCGGGTGGCAAACGATCTTTATCAGCGGGCTCGACCCGCGCGTCACCCTGGCCAACCCGGTGGCAGGCTACTCGAGTTTCCGCACTCGGGCGATGCACCTGATGGACCTGGGCGACTCGGAGCAGACCCCGACCGACCTGGGCATGATCGCGGACTACACGCATCTGACCGCGATGCGGGCCCCACGAGCTACCCTGCTGACGAACAACCTGACCGACAACTGCTGTTTTGCCGCCCCGCACGCCTTGCCGCCGTTGCTCGAGGCCGCCAAGCCGATCTACAAGCTTTACGGTCGCCCCGACGCGCTGCGTGCCCACGTCAATGCCGACCCCGGCGACCACAACTACCTGCTCGACAACCGCGAGGCGTTCTATCGGGCCGTGCAAGATTTCTTCTACCCGCAAGCCACGGATTTCAACGCCCGCGAGATCCCATCCGACAAGGAACTGAAGACCCCCGAGCAGCTCCAGGTGCCGCTGCCCGAGAAAAACGAGGATTTTCATACGCTGGCTTTGGCCCTGATGAAAGACCTGCCCCGCCACGCCGACTTGCCCAAGGACAAGGCCGCCGCGGCTGCGTGGCAGAGCCGCCTCCGGGCACGGCTCCGCGAGGTGGTGCGAGTCAAGGATTACCCGGTCAACGCGATCCGTTTCGCCTCGGAAGCGAGGGACGGCCTGAACATCACGTGGTGGAAGCTCCAGCTTGGCTCGGCCTGGACCGTGCCCGCCGTGGAGTTCCTCCCGGCCCCCGCAGGCGGGAAAGGGGCCGCGGGCGAGAAGGCTCGCGCGAACGAGCCGGCCGACGATGGCCCGAAGACCGTGATTCTCCTGGCCGACTCCGGCCGGTCGGGCGCGGCCGACGAGGTGGCGAAGCTCTTGGCCGCCGGCGCTCGCGTGCTGGCGGTCGATCCCTTCTACTTCGGCGAGTCGAAAATCGCCAGCCACGACTTCCTCTTC
>DYLT01000558.1 GCA_020721945.1 Blastopirellula marina | reverse complement strand
CGATCTCGGTGGGAGCCCTCGATTTCGCCCGGCGATTGGCCCAGCGCAATGTCGCCGTACTGGCCGAGGCGGTGCGCCAGGGCTACCACGTGGTGGCCACCGAGCCCGCCGCCGCGCTCTCGCTGATCCGCGAGTACCCCCACCTGCTCGACGACGACGATTGCCGCCTCGTCGCCGCGCACACCAGCGAGGCCTGCGCCTACCTCTGGAGAATGCACACCCAGGGCCGCCTCCAACTCGACTTCCGGCCTATCAACGCCACGCTGGGCTACCACATGCCCTGCCGGATGAAGGCGCTGGGCTGCGGCGCGCCCGGCGAACACTTGCTGCGCCTGATTCCCGGACTGTCGGTCAGCCGGATCGAAGAGGGCTGTTCGGGCATGGCGGGCATGTTCGGGCTCAAACGCGAAAACTACCGTACCAGCCTGCGCATCGGCTGGGGGCTCATCACCCGGCTTCGCCACCCCGACCTCCAGGCCGGCACCACCGAGTGCAGCACCTGCAAGATCCAGATGGAACAGGGAACGAACAAACCCACGATCCACCCCATTAAGTTGCTGGCGCTGGCCTACGGCCTGATGCCTGAAATCGAGCGGGGGTGGGTTGTGCCCGGAAAGGAGCGGATCGTCTCATGAAGGCCACGGTGCGGTTGTTCGCTATGGCCCGGCAGGCCGCGGCACGCGATTGCGTCGAAGTGGACCTGCCCGAGGGCGCGACCATCGCCGAACTGCGGCGCCGGCTCGCTGGCCAATGCGAGGCCCTGGCGCCGCTTCTTCCGGCGATGTGGTTCGCCATCGACGCCCAATACGCGGCCGACACCCAGACCATTCCCGCCGGCGCCAGCGTGGCGTGCATCCCGCCCGTCAGCGGAGGCTAGCGTGATCGCACTGACGCACTTGCCCATCGACCTGGTGTCGGTGCTCCGGTCGGTCCAATCGCCGGCAGCCGGGGCCGTCGTGCTGTTTGTCGGCACCACCCGGGAGATGACCGACGGTCGGCGCACCCGATGGCTCGATTACGAGGCGTATCCCGAGATGGCCGAACGCCTGCTGGCCGACCTGGAAACAGAGGCCCGCCGCCAGTGGCCTCTGGCCGGCTGCGCGATCGTTCATCGGCTGGGCCGGGTCGAGATCGGCGAGGCGAGCGTCGCGGTGGCCGTCAGTTCGGCTCACCGCGGGCCGGCCTTCGAGGCGGGCCAGTGGCTCATCGACCGGCTCAAGGAATCGGTACCGATTTGGAAACAGGAACACTGGGCCGACGGGTCCTGCCA
>DYLT01000245.1 GCA_020721945.1 Blastopirellula marina | reverse complement strand
CACGTGGTACGCATCGCCCAGCCAGCCGCCGCCCCAGCCATAGGTGCCCCGCCGGGCGAACACCTGCGACGCGAAGCTCTCGAGAAACGCCACATCGCTCGAGGCGCCGGGCACGGCCAATAGCATCGGGCCGAGCGGCTGGACGACCTCGCGCACCAGCCGGGCCAACTCGTGCTGGGTCTCGGGGTGGGTGTAGCGGTAGCCGCTGGGCGAATCGGTCGGCACCAGCGATTGCCAGCCGTGGTACATGATGCCCCGGATCGGCCGGGCGATCTTCGTCCAGAACGCCTCGCGCAGGTGCATCGGCGCGATGGTGATAAATGGCGCGTCGGGCTGTTCGCGCTCCCAGCGGGCCTGGTACGCCGGCGGCGCCTCGCCCGGCTTCGGCGCGGGAGCGGTCTGGCTGCGGTACCAGATGATCTGCGTCATCTTCATCACCTGCTGTGTGCCGCCGGTCGCCCCGGCCATGGCCAACAGTTCGTCGGTCGCCACGGCGATGCGGATCGGGTCGGGATACGAGTACGTCCACTGCGACAGCACGTCGACCGAGCCCCCGCTGCCGTACACGCTGGCCACCCGCACCGCCGGATCGTGCCACGTCCAAAGGTCCTTGCGCCCAGTCGATTTCAGTCCACGATCGAGAGCCGAGTTCAGCGCGTTCCAGCCGTCGCCCGATTTCCAGTACCACTGGTAGTAGCGGTACAGAGGATGGTCGTCGGCCACCACGCGGTCGGCCGGGAAGTGGGCCAGGCGACGGTAATCGACGCCCCGAGGGCCCCCGGCCTCGGGCGGCACCTCGAGGCCCGTCGCTTTCTTGAACGCCTCGAGGTCATGGGGATGAAAACACGGTGCGGCGTGGTCGCGGACCTCGGTGTGCAGCATCGCCGCCTCCAGCGCGGGAAAAGGACCGTACGTTTGCGCCACCGACGCGCCGACGTTCTCGCAGAAGGCGGAAATCCGGGGAAACAGCCCGCACACGTCGGCCTGCTGGTACGGCTTGCCGTGGCGGTCCACGCGGCGGAACTCGGGTTTGCTCGCCGCCGCGTGCCCGGGCGACAGGCTGGCCGCAATCCCCAAGTCGGCCGCCAAGGCTTCGTCGAGCATCCGGCGCGATTGGGCCACGGTCTCTGGCGGGGCAGCCTCGGTCGGCTTGCCCTCGGCCCAGATCTTCTCGTAGTCGGCCCCCACCCCGAGCACGTGGGTGAAGCCGATGCGCTGGAGCCGGTCCATCTCCGCGCGGACGAACGCCGGGCTGCCACCGCCCCACATGACCACGGGGAACCGGGGAACGCGGCGCGGCACGATGCGCACCGCGAACCGCTCCTCGCTCTCGAAGGCATCTGGGCCCGGGATGCGAAGCCGCACCACCACCGGATACTCGTCGGGACGCACGCTCGTGTCGAGCGCGTAGTCGATCGGCCACGTGGCGCCCGAGGCGAGCTGCCGCACGGCGACCTCTCGGGCCGCCATGTCGTCCAGCGACACCACCAGGCTTGCCTGCTCGATGGGCTTGGGGCGAAGGTTCGCCAGTTCGAATCGCAAGGAGGTGCCGCGCTCCATGCGCACGAACACCCGGCGGTCGGAAACCAGGGCCAGACGCACCGGACGGAACTCCAGCGCCGCGCCGGAGATCCGCACCTGGTCGATGCACCCCGGGAATCCGTGGTAGTAGCTGCCCATGCGGTCGCCGATCGAGAGAGGGTGCTTTCCTGGGGCGATCTTGCCGCGACCTTCGATGCGGCGGCTGCCCCAGGGCTTGCCATCGACGAAGAAACTCCCCGTGCCCGCCCCGTCGTAGGTGAACGCCAGGTGGTGCCACTGGCCCGGCTCCAGACGCACAGGCCGCGAAAACCACGTGGCCGAATCCTCGCCGAACCCGAGGCACGCCCGCAATGCCCGGCTCCCGTCACGCTCCCGAGGGCCGAGGATCCACTGATAATCCTGGTGGGCCACGTATTTCTTGTCCAGCAAGAACGCCTCGGGGTAGTCGGCGGCCAGTTCCGGCTTGGGCTGGACCCACATCTCGAGGGTGAAGGCGCCCGGGGGGCTGAGCCTCGGGTCGCTCTTGGCCAAGGCCCGGTGCCGCTTGTCCTCGACGGGCCAGCCGGCGAAACACTCCAGGCACGCGCCAAAGCGGCCTTTGGGCGCGGCACGGGCTCCCTCGAAAACAAGCGCGTGCCCATGCCCCGACGCATCGTGCGCTTCGGCCCCGGCATTGAATTGCCACAGGGCGATCGTCTCGGGCCCCGCGGCCTCGCCGCCCGTGTATTCCGTCTGCCACGGCTCGCACATCGGCTGGGCGACCAAGCGCGGGATGCCCGCGACAAACCACACGAACACGAACCATGCGAACCAGCGAGCATTCATCGAAGACACCGGACATGCCAGGAAGTGGGCGCGACCCGGCTCCCATACCGGGCGGCAAGGCCCTCATCGTAGTCGGCCGGGGCCGGCTGAGGCAATGGCTCAGGATCCCGCAAGTCCATTTAGGACCCCCTAACCCCAGGCACTTCGAAAAACCTTCGCCAATTTTTTGCAAGATCCTCCCCGCGGCTTCGCCCTTTGGGATAGAGGCCGTGGTGGGCAAGTCCCAGCGGGTGCTGGGCGACGCGGGCCGGCTCCCGGCTCGGCAGCCAACGGTCCCTCGGCCGTGGCCGTCCCGGCCGGGCACTTTCCCCTCTTCCGGTCATAGGAGGCAAAGCGATGTTTGAGCGCGTGGGTCGATGGTGGATTGCAATAGCCGCCGTGGCAGTAGTGGCCAGCAGTCTGGGGGTAGCCACCACTTGGAGCTACGTGAAGACGCTGTGGAGGGGCGTGGGGGAGTCGGTTCGCGACGCCACGCCGATTTCGTTCGATTTGAAGCGGCTCGACGGCATGATCTCCGACCTGGTGCCCGAAATCCGCCGCAACCAGCAGGCGGTGGCGCAGTTGGAGGTCGAAACGGAGTACTTGGAGCGGGAAATCGCCCAGATGCGGTCCCGGCAGCAAGAGACCCTGGCCGAGATGAAAAAGCTCCGCGACGCTTTGGGTGAGAAAAAGTCCGAGTACCGCTTCGCCAGCCACAGACCTACAGCCGCCAGCAAGTGGAAGACGATCTCCAGCGGCGGCTGGATCGTTACGAGGAAAGCCAAGCGCAGCTCGACGCCAAACAGCAGTTGTTGGCTGAGCGCAAGCGCACGCTGGAGGCGGCCCAGGCCAAGGTAACCGAATACCGTCGCCAATACGAGCAACTGGCGGCCAAGGCCGAGTCGCTCCAGGCGGAATTGAAGCTGGTCGAGGCGGCCCAGGCGGCCGGGAAGCTCGCGTTCGATAAGTCGAAACTGAGCGAGGCCAAGCAATTGGAAGAAGAGGTGGAGAAGCGGATCCGTGTCCTCCAGAGAACGCTGGACAAAGAGCGGCAAGTGGACGACCATATCCCGGTCCGCGCCGACGACCGGCCGGCCACCGAGCGGTTCGACGAACTGTTCGGCCCCAAGGGCGAGGCCTCAACTCGGACCCCTTCGAAGACCTGAGGGCGGCGATTGTCGGCCACGGTCCCGGTGGGGGCCGTGGCCGGGCTCGGTCAACCTGTCCAAGGCCAGCGGTGCGAAGGAAAGGGTCCGGCGATGAAACTCCCTGGCTCGATGCTCGCAATGCTCCTGGGGGCGACGATCGCCCTGGCCGAGCGGGAGGCCCCGGCCGTGGCCGGCAACCCCCGTTCGGCCAGGCCGGCGGGCGCGGCCACGGGCCAGCCGCCGGTCCGAACGATCGTGGTAACCAGCGGCCGTTGTGTGGGGCTGCAAGACGAGGAGGTCTCGCAAGAGGCCCAGCAGCAGGCCCAAAAACAACTGCTCGACCGATTGGCCGAACTGGCCGAGCAGTTGTCGGGCTACCGACCCTCGACCCGCCAGATCGTCAGGGAGCGCGGGTGGCTCTTGGAGCAACCGGGGGTGGACGAGCAGCACGATCTGGCGGCGGAGACCAAAGAATACGGCCCGGTGGCCGAGCACACCATCCGCCTGAGCCTGCCCGAAGCGGTGGTCGCCCAGTGGGCCGCCCGCCTTGTCGCCGAGCATCGACGGCAAACGGCCTTGACGCTGGGGGCCATTGCGGCCACGGTGGTGGCATGGCTGGCTGGAGCAGGGGTGCTGGTAAAGCTCGATCGGGCCACCAACGGGTATCATACCGCGATGCTCGCGCTGGCCGTGTTTGGGGTGCTCTTGGCGGCCAGCGGGCTGGGTTGGGCGTGGCTGGTGGCCTGGCGTTAGGACGCGGGGAATACCGGCCCACGGCCGGCATTGTGCGAGGGTGCAGCCCAAGCTGCCGAGATCTTCCACGAGGTACAGCGATGGCGTGGCTGGAACCGAACGAGTGTACAGCGGCCCGCGATTGCCTGAAGCAAGGCAACCTGGTCGAGGCTGCCCGGGTGCTCCTGGGATGCCGCAATCCGCAGCACCGCGCGGTTCGGAACCTGCGATTGGAGGTGGGCCAGCAGTTGGCCAGACAGGCGGAGGAACTGTACCGCCGCTACGAGGCGGGCGAGGCGGCAGCATCGCCCGCGGCGGCCAGCGCCATCCACTGGGCCGAGCAATGTACCCCCCTCGAGCGCGAAGCCCTGATGGCAAAAGAGCGGATTACCGAGGTGTTGGAGCGCGCGCGCCAGGAGGAGGCGCGCCGCGCTGCCAGGCTCCAACAGGCCCAGCAGTGGGCCGATGCCAGGCACCCGCGCACGGCCCTGGACGTGCTGGCTTCGCTGCGCGATTACCCGCCCGCCGAGGACCTGCGGACCACCGTCAACCAGCGACTGGATAAGTTCCGGCGGCACCTGGACGCCTGCAAGGATGCGTTGCAAGCCGGGCAAGCCCAGGTGGCCTACCGGCAGTGGCAGCAGGCGCGAAAGCTCGTTTCAGACGACGACCCGCAACTGGCCGAACTGGCCCCAGAGATTGCCCGGGGCATGGCCGCGGCTGCTCGGGCGCCGGCCGTGGCAGCGGCCATTCGGGACCGGGGCCAGCGATTTCTGTTGGGCGACCTGGCGCTGGTGGTCTCGGCGGGGGAGGTTTGTTTTGGCAGCCCCCGGGCCGAGGGCGTCCAGGTGCCGCTGCTGGGAAACTTGCACAGCCGTCATGCGGTCTTCTTTCGCGATCGCGAAGGCTGGCAACTGGCCGTCTGCCGCGACTCCGAGGACCGGCCTTGCCCGGTATGGGTGGAAGGGCGAAAGGTCGACACGCTTTGCCGGCTGATGGACGGGGACCGCATCGCGCTGGGCACCCGGCAATGCGTGGGCCAATTCCGCCTGCCGGTGGCAGGGTCGGAGACGGCCGTGGTGGAGTTCGGTTCCGGCAGCGGCCGGGTGGTGTGGACGGCCACGGGCCGGGCGGTCGCGGCGGTGGTGTTGCTCGGCAACGAGCTTGTGCTGCGTGCGGCGCCGCCGGCCCACATCGTGCTACGCGACTTGCCTTGCCAGGAGCTATCGTTCCACTGGGAAGGCGGGGGGGTGCAGTGGCGGGTCCAAGGCGGCCAGGCCCGCGCCGAGTTCTCGGGACCAACGTTTCCGCAGCCGAGCACGCACGTGTATCTGCCCAGCCGACTGGTCATCGAGCCGCAATTGGACGAGGCTGAACACCTGGGCCGGATCGTGGCCGGATGCGAACCGGCCCCGCGCCTGGTGTTGGAACTGGCCGACCCCGCCGCAGCCCCCCGCGGGATCGCCTAAGCGCCGCATTCACGATCGGCCACGCAGAGGTTCGCGCGGCATTGTGCCGTTTTGCTGATCGCCGTGGAAGCCACATCGACGCCATCCGCAATGCTCCCGAAAAAACCGCAATACTCCGCAATTGGCCGCAAGCTCGGGGGCAAACAGGGTGGCGGCCTGCGGGGCCCTGGCCCTTCGATCGGCCACACGGCATCGCCGGGGCCGGCCATTGCTCTATAAAACCCTTGGGCGTATCCTGGGCGCAGTGCAGGCTGGTCAAGGCCTGAGACGGCCGGCTTGGGGGCCCGGGTGGGAGCCGCGGCGGAGCAGGTTCCGGCCCCGCAGCCGGCCGGCACCGGCCAGCCCAGAGGCACCCGCATGGCCCGCGATTTGGCTCGGCTGGAAGCCGAACTGACCGAGGCGTTCACCGCACACCGGGCCCACTTGCTCCGCTGGCTCCAGCGGGCCTTTCGGCGGATCGGCGACCAGGCCGACGATATCCTCCAGGAAGCCTTTCTGGAAACCCTTTGCCGCGTCCGCCAGGAGGGGTTTCGGCCGCAAATCGCCTGGACCGCCTGGCTGCGGATGGTGGCCCGGCATCGGGCGATCGACCGCCTCCGCGCGTGGGAAAGGCACCTGTTCCAACGGCTGGTGGCCAGCGGGGGGGCGAACGCCCCTGGCCGCTTAAGCCCTTCGACCTCCCAGAGGTCGGACCCGGCCGCGCCCGGGCCCGGGCCTCCGACCCAACTGGCCGAGGCCGAACGCCGCGCCCGTCAGGGCCTGCTGTTGAGCCAGGTGCTCGAAGATTTTTGCCGCTGGTGCGAAGAGCGGCCCCAGCGCGCGCCCATCAAAGAAGCCTACGAGCGGAGTCTCCGCGGACAGGCGCCGGGTCAGATTGCCGCGGCCATGGGCATTCCGGCCGATCAGGCCTACACGCTGCTGAACCGCGCCCGGCGATGGGTGGCAGAGCGCGTCCGCCGGGCCGACGTGGAGCGGTCGGTGTTTTTGACCCTGTTCGGCCGCCAACCGGAAGAGCACCCGTGAGCACCTCCCCACCGCAACTTACCTCCTTCGCCGAAGTGGTCCGCTGGGTGATCGACGAGCTGGGGGCGATGTGCCCCAGCCCCGAGCGCCTGGCCGCGTACTTGGCCAACCCCCAGGCGGCCGAGTATCGCGACGTCCGCTACCACGTGGAAGAAGCCGGCTGCGCCATCTGCCGGGCCGAGCTGGCCGAGGGCCCTCCAGCCTCCTAAGCAGCCTTGCCTTGCGGAGCACCGAAGGGCTCTGGGCTTCTGGGGGGGCAAAAAAGCCGCGCGGGCTATCTCATGCTGCTCGTCCTACGTCTTGGTCTCTTTTTGGATTTCGTCGCTGAGTGCCACGACGATTACCCCGCCGATTACCCAGCCCATTACCCCGCCGATTCCCGCGCCCGCTCCCCCGGCGTCTTCGACCTTTTGCAGTTCAGATCGCCCTCGTTGGCCTCCAGGACCGGCTGGGCCTGCTCGGCCAGGTAGATGCCATCGTACTGATTATTTCGGCACACGTTCTGCCGGGCTGTGCCCGAGGCACTACCGAAGTAGGCGATGCCGGACTGGGCGTTCTCCAGGCACTGGTTGGCCTCCAAGACCGGCTGGGCTTCCTCCATAAGCAGCACCCCGCAATCGCCGTTACGCGCAAAGGTGCATGCTCGCATAAGCCCCCGGACCCCACCCGAAAGCACAAGGCCGTGGCCTAACGTCCCTTCTGCGTCGGCCGCGCCCTCTAGAAACCAACACGCTTCAATGCACACATCCGTTGCGGCCACCTCCACCACATTGGCAGGGGCATTGCCGGAGTGCTCAAAACGTACCCCTTGCGCCGCGAACCGGCCCTCGGCAGAACACCGCAGCAAAAACCCCCGTTGGTCGCAAACCACCCGCGTCCGGTCGGCTCCCCGGCCCACAATGCTTACCGGCTGAGTGATGATCAGCGGCGCCCTAAGCCTGTACGTTCCCTCTGCCAGCTTGATGACCCCGCCCGGTGCCACCAGGGCCAAGGCGTCTTCGAGGCTTGCCGCATCGCCCCCTAACGGCTCCACCCGCACCTCGGGCCGCTTTCCTGCCGGCTGAGACTCCGCCTTGCCGCCTACGACGGCCTGCGTGGCCTGGCCCCCATTGCCTGCCGCCTTCCCTCCGGTTCGCAACACCTCGTACAGCCGGCGGACCCACTTCACTGCCCCGTCCGGAGGGCGCTGCTGGGGATCGGCCGCCAGGGCCGCCCGCACCCACTCCGCCTCCCAAGGCTCCAGACCCTCCACAATCGGCTCACCTGCGGCCTGACGCCGAACGATCTCCGTTGGATTCTCCCCAAACGGCTCCTGCCCGGTGCGGAGCTTCACATACGTGGCCGCCAGGCTGTAGAGGTCCACTGTGTTAGACAGGCGATGCTGGTCGTAGGCCTCTGGCGGCAAATACCCCAGCGTGCCCAAGCCGGTGTGCGAGGCCGTGGACGCCCCGGCGAACTTCGCCAGCCCCAAGTCGGCCAACTTCACCCGGCCGTGGAACAACAGCAAATTGTCC
>DYLT01000244.1:4508-8238 GCA_020721945.1 Blastopirellula marina | reverse complement strand
TCTCTCGGCCGGCAAACGGCCCGGTCACGAGCCAGTCCCCAGCCAGCCAACGGTTACGCCTTGGATATGGCCGGGTACACCTTGCGGATCGCCCGGAGGATGTCGTTTACGTCGTCGTCGCTGAAGTTGGGATCCATGATCACGCCGCCCATCCGGCCCAGGATGTCGATCGTTCGCGGGCAGCACTCGCGCCCGTACCGGATCGCCTTGCCCTCGGGGCTATTGAAGGAGGGCCACCCGGGGTGGATCGTCACCTTGTTTTCGATGCGTGGATCGGTCGGCAGGATGACGGAGCCGCCCGGCCCCGAGGCTCCAATCCCCTCGGCCCGCAGCGCCCGCAGGAACAGGTCGCGCCGCCTGCGCGTGCCGAGGTCGAGAAAGACCGTCACGCCGAGATCGCCCTCGGGATCGGGCATCTTCCGCATCTTCAGGCCTGGCAAGTCGGCGATGCCCTCGCGGACCTTGCGGGCATTGGCCCGCAGACGCTTGCAGATCGTATCGAGCTTCTGGACCTGCGCCTTGAGGACAGCGCCGGTAAACTCGTTCATCCGGAAATTGCACGAGGCGAACGCCGCTAAGATCCCTCCGCCGATGTCCGGCCCGTGGACGCGCACCGTACCCACGTCGTGAAACCGGACGGCCCGCTCGAAGAGCTTCGGGTCGTTGGTCGACACGGCGCCGCCCTCGCCCGAGGTGATCGTCTTGCTGAGCTGGAAGCTATTGATGGCCATGTCGCCGATCGAGCCCACGAACTTGCCCTTGTAGCGTCCCCCGCAGCACTGGGCGCAGTCTTCGACCACGCGGATCTTGTGTTTGCGGGCGATCTCGAGGATCGGGTCCATGTCGGCGACGCCGCCTTGGAGGTGGCTGGGGACGATGGCCTTGGTGCGCGGCGTGATTTTCGCCTCGATTTCCTTGGGATCCATGGCCAGCGACTCGTCGATCTCGACGAACACCGGCAGGGCCCCGCAGAGCACCACGGCATCGTAGTCGGCATACCAGGTCCAGGCCGGAAGGATCACCTCGTCGCCCGGCCCGATCTCCAGAGCCGCCATCGCGGTGTACAAGGCCGTCGTTCCCGAGGTCACCCCGACCACATGCTTCACCCCGAGGTACGCCCCGTACGCTTTCTCGAACTCGAACACTTTCGAGCCTTCGCGGCGCGAGCGAAACGGGGACCTCGATTCGAGCACCTCGATCAGCTCGCGTTTCTCGGCCTCGTCGTAAAACTGCGGCCCGTACGGCGCCGAGTGCAACGGCGTCTTGCGCACGGGCGATCCACCCTCGATGGCGAGTTTCTCGCCGGCCGGCGCGCCCGCCCTGGCCGTGGGCGCCCCGGCGAGAAACGAGGCCGCGCCCAGCGCGCCCAGAGTCTCCAGGAACTCGCGACGGTTCTTCGGCTGATTCACGGGAACACCTCCATTGCTTGACGGACGGCTTGCACGGCTCGGATCGGTGCGGGGATTCGCCTTGGACATGGCATGCACCACCCCAGTATGGGCTGGGGGAAAACCCGCCGTCAAGACCGGCAGACCTGCTCGGGAGCCTCGACCCAACGCCATCGGTGGTTCACTTCGGTTCCCGCGGCGAGGCCTTGTATAGCCCGAACTCGCGGATCGTCGGCGTGTCGCGGCTATCGAGAATGCGCAGGCGCACTCGGCTTGCCGTCACCGCGGGAAACCGCAAGAGCCGTTTGGCGCCGATCGTCGTCGCCTGAGCCACTTGCTTCCACGACTGGCCGTCCCAGGCGTCCAGGGCGAATTGCTCGACGCGCTGGCCCAGCGGGTACTGCTCCTGGACCATCGCCCGGTCGAACGTCGCCGGCGCGCCCAGATCGATCTCCACCGCGGCTTCGACGACGCCCTCGTCGGGCGCCCAGTGCGTGGCCTTGTCGCCATCGACGACCGCGCTGGCCGGATGGCCGGGCGCCGCGCTGGTCGCGCGCGCCGGCTTTCCCCGAGCGAAGTTCGTGCGGAAGGTCTCGTCGAGCACCGCGCGAAGCTCCTTCAGCCGCGCCACGTCGTTTTCGTGGAACCACCCACGCCGGTCCGGCGGCACGTTCAACAAGAGCACCGAATTGCGGCCCACTGAACGGTAGTAGATGTCCACCAGATGCGCAAGCGACTTGACCTTATTGTCCTGCTCCGGGTGGTAGAACCAGCCCGGCCGGATCGAAACGTCGCATTCGGCAGGGTACCACACCAGGTCCTTGGCCGCCGCGAGATACTTGCGGTGTCCGAGATCCGCGGCCGTCTGATCGCCGGGGCCGCGCTGGGGCAACACGCTCCACTCGCTCTCGCGCGCCAGCCCGTCCTCGTTGCCGACCCAGCGCACGTCGGGCCCCATGCCGAAGATCACCGCGTCGGGTTGGCACTGCCGGACCACGGCGAGGTAGCCCTCCCAGTCGTAGACTTGCCGCTTGCCGTTGGGGCCTTCGCCGCAGGCGCCGTCCCACCAGACCTCGGCGATCGGACCGTACTCGGTCAACAACTCGCGGAGCTGGTTCTTGTAATACGTGTTGTAGGCATCGGATCCATAGGTCCCTTCGTGGCGATCCCACGGCGAAAGGTACACGCCGAACTTCAGGCCGAATTGGCGGCAGGCGTCGGCCGCCTCGCGCACCACGTCGCCCTTGCCGTCGCGCCACGGGCTGTGTCGGACGCTGTGCTCGGTGTACTTGCTGGGCCAGAGGCAGAACCCGTCGTGGTGCTTCGCCGTGAGGATCAACAGCTTCATGCCCGCAGCCTTACAGGTCGCGGCCCACTGCCGCGCGTCGAGGGCCGTGGGGTTGAACTGACGCGGCGACTCCTTGCCGTCGCCCCACTCGTTTCCCGTGAACGTGTTCACGCCGAAATGGACAAAACACGTGAACTCGAGTTCCTGCCAGGCCACTTGCTGGGAAGTGGGCGTCACCCGGGCGGCCCTGCGCAGCACTTCGCGGGGAACGTCGTCCGCCGCGCGCCCCCCGGAAAGCGCCAGCAACAGCCAAACCCCCAGCCATGCCGCAAATCGTGCCATGATGGCGATCTCCTTGGAAGTCATGCGGCGCCGTGCTCCGCACGGTACAGCCCGTGCGACTCGATGTACTTCTCCACGGCGCGCGGCGTCCGAAAACGGATGCTCGCGCCGACGGCCACGCGGCGGCGCAGGTCGGTGCTCGACAGGCCGATCGCCGGCATCTCGACCTGGTGGCGGCGGATCTGGTCGATCCGCTCGGGCGAGGCGATCTCGCGCAGGCAATCGTAGTCGGGGTCCTCCGCGCCCGCACGGCGAACCACCAGCGGCATGGCCAACTCGCACACGCGGCGGGCTTCGTACCAATCCGGCAGGTCGTTGAGCATGTCGGCCCCCAGAAGGAAGAACAGTTCGACCTCGGGCTGCTCCCGCCGGAAGTGCTCCAGCGTCTGCACCGTGTAGCTGATGCCCCCCCGGTCCGCCTCGTACCGGCTGACCGCAAAGGCCTCGTGGCCAGCCACGGCCAGTTCCAGCATTTCGATGCGCTCTTGGGCCGGCGTCAGCACACGGTCACGCTTGTGCGGCGGCACCGCGGCCGGCAAAAACAGCACCTGGTCCAGATGGGCCTGCTCGCGGCAACACTCCGCCAAGAGAAGGTGTCCGTAATGCACGGGATCGAACGACCCGCCGTATAGACCCAACCGCACTACCGGCCTCCCTGACGCCTGTGAGGAGCAAACCCCAGACGCGCCAATTATCGGGTGCGCGGCGGCCG
>DYLT01000244.1:0-4497 GCA_020721945.1 Blastopirellula marina | reverse complement strand
ACAAGCGCGCAAGCAAGGGCCCGCACCTCGGCCGGTGCGGCGGTGGCCGTAACCGTTCGGAGCCTCTGCTAAGGTGCGCGGCGAAGCCTGCCAAAGTGCGTTCGAGCGCGAAGGGGACCGGCGCGTCGCACTGCCCCTTGCGGCGAAGGACGACACCCCCGTCGCCGGTTACTGCCCGCGCGGGTTTCCGCGTCTGACTCGCGGATTGCCGTGGGTCGTTCGACGCCGCGCGCTGGGGACCGCTCCATTCCTACGCGCCTAACTGCCGATCGGACGGAACGTTGGGGCAATTCAGCGACCGCCTTCGCGTTTCGGTACGTCGGTTGCTAGCGGAATGGCCAATTCCAGGGGATCGTTGGCTTCGAGACTTCGAGAACGTGTCCCCAAGCGCCGGAGGTCATCGATGGTAACTCACCAAGGCCACAAGCACGGCTCGAAGTTCCTCGCCGAGGTGATTGCGAACACCCCAGGCGGCGAGCGGATGGTGCACTGCCTTCAATGCGGGAGCTGCGGCGGGAGCTGTCCGAGCGGCGCCGACATGCAATACACGCCCCGCGCGCTGTTTGCGATGATCAACGCCGACCGCCGCGACGAGGTGCTCTCGGCCAACACCATGTGGAGCTGCGTCTCGTGCTATTTCTGCACGACCCGCTGCCCCCAGAAGATCCCCATTACCGAGATCATGTACACGCTGAAGCGGCTTGCGATCCGCGACGGCATGGCCAGGGGCGAAGACGCCCCCGCCCTGGCGAAGACCTTCACCGATCTGGTCGAGAAGTACGGCCGGGCGTATGAGGTCGGCATCGCCCTGTTCTACTTGGGGCTCAAGAAGCCCATGTCGGCCCTGCGCGCCGGTCCGATGGGCGTCTCGATGTTCCTTCGGGGCCGCATGGCGATTCTGCCCCAAAAAATCCGCCAGGTCGAACAGCTTCAAGCCATCATCCAGAAGGCCCGCGAAATCGGAGGTGCGGCGTGAAATACGCGTACTACCCCGGGTGCTCGTTGGAGAAGAACAGTGCCGCGTATGACGTGTCGGTCCGGGCGGTCGCGGACGTGCTGGGCATTCAGCTCGTGGAAATCGACGACTGGAACTGCTGCGGCGCCACCGAGTTCTTCTCCCAGGACGAGCTGGTCGCCTGCTCGGTCGTCGCCCGCAACCTCGCCCTGGTCGATCGCCAGTTGAACCAGGTCGTCGCGCCCTGTGCCGCGTGCTACCTGAATCTCAAGAAGGTCGATCAATTGATGGCCGAGCATCCCAGAATGAACGCCCACATCAACGAGGCGCTGGCTGCGGGGGGGCTCAACTACCAGGCGGGGCGGGTGCGCGTGCGCCACCTCTTGGACGTGATCTCCCGCGATATCGGCGAGGCGGCCGTGCGCGACAAGGTGGTCCGCCCCCTCTCCGGACTGCGCGTGGCGCCTTACTACGGCTGCCAGTGGGTGCGGCCTCTGGACCGCGTCGACAACCCCGAGTACCCGATGACGATGGACGAGCTGTTCAAATGGCTCGGGGCCGAGGTCGTCGATTACCCGGTTAAAGCCCATTGCTGCGGCGGCCACATGACCCAAGTCAGCGAACCCCAGGCGTTCGAGCTGATCCGCCGCCTGCTGCAAAACGCGGTCGATTACGAGGCCGACCTGATCCTCTGCATGTGTCCCATGTGCCAGCTCAACCTGGATGGCTACCAGAACCGCGTGAATCACTTCTTCGGCCTGAACTTCAACGTGCCGATCGTGTTCTTCACGCAGATGCTCGGGGTGGCCTTCGGGCTGGACTTTGCCAAGCTCGGCTTCGGCAAGGAGCTGATCGCGGCCAAGCCCGTCATCCAGGCGAAACTGGGCGCGGCAGGGTGACGAGGCGGAATCGGGATTCCAGATCGGATAGAAGACCCAAGGTGATGAGATCCAACGGATGAGGCGCAAGGACTGAGGGATGACCACACGGGGACTCCGGGAACTACGGCGGTGACACGCACTCCCAGCCCCAATCCCTGATCCCCCGTTCCTCCTCCGCCATTTCGGGAGAAGGACCATGGCCGAGAGAGTCGGCGTTTACGTGTGCCATTGCGGCAGCAACATTGCCGGCATGGTCGATGTCGAGGAGGTTGCCCGCTGGGCCGGCGCCAACCTCAAGGACGTCGCCGTGGCACGCGACTACAAGTTCATGTGCTCCTCGTTGGGCCAGGCCATGATCGAGGAGGACATCAAGAAGGAGAAACTCACCCGCGTCGTCGTCGGCGCTTGCTCGCCGCATCTCCACGAAAAAACGTTCCGCCGGGCCTGCCAGAACGCAGGCATGAACCCCTACCTGTGCCAGATGACCAACCTGCGCGAGCATGTGTCGTGGGTCTCGGTCGACCGCAAACTAGCCACCGAGAAGGCCAAGGCCCTCGTCTCGGCCTCGGTCGAACGCGTCAAGCGCCAGGCGCCCCTCGAACCCATGTACGTCAACGTCAATCCGGCCACCCTCGTGATCGGCGGCGGAATCGCCGGGCTTCAGGCCACGCTCGAACTGGCCGACGCCGGCTACCCCGTGTACCTCGTCGAGCGCGAGCCCTCGATCGGCGGCCACATGGCCCAGTTCGACAAGACCTTCCCCACGCTCGACTGCTCGGCCTGCATCCTCACCCCGAAAATGTCCGAGGTCGGCCAGCACGAAAACGTCACGCTGCTCACGTACGCCGAGGTCGAGGAAATCTCGGGATCGGTCGGCAACTTCAAGGTGAAGATCCGCAAGAAGGCCCGCTCGGTCATCTACGAGAAATGCACCGGCTGCGGCATTTGCAGCGAGAAGTGCCCCCGCAAGGTCGTCGACGAGGTGTTCGAGGCGGGCATGGGCACGCGCAAGGCCATCTACACCCCCTTCCCGCAGGCCGTGCCGCGTGTCCCGGTGATCGACCGCGCCTCCTGCATCTGGTTCGAACGCCAGAAATGCGGCGCATGCAAGAAACTCTGCCCGACCGACGCCATCGACTTCGACCAGCAAGACGAGGTGATCGAGGTCGAGGTCGGCAACATCATCGCGGCCACCGGCTGGAAGATGTTCGACTGCAAGCGGATCCCCCAATACGGCTATGGCCGCCTGGCGAACGTCTACACCAGCCTCGAGTTCGAGCGGCTTTGCAACGCCGCCGGCCCGACCGGCGGTAAGATCGTCTTGCGCGACGGCAAGACCGAACCCCAAGAGGTGGCCATCATCCACTGCGTCGGCAGCCGCGACGTGAAATACAACGAGCACTGCTCGGCGATCTGCTGCATGGCCGCCTTGAAATTCGGCCACCTGGTGCTCGAAAAGACCCAGGCCAAGGTCTACTCGTTCTATATCGACATGCGAACCAACCAGAAGGGCTACGAGGAGTTCTACCAGCGGCTCCTCGAGGAGGGAATGGTCTTCGTGCGCGGCAAGGTCGCCGAAGTCACCGATGCCGCACGCAAACCCTCGGAACAGGGCAAACTGATCGTCCAGTTCGAGGACACGCTCCTCGGCAAGCAACAACGCATCCCCGTCGACATGGTCATCCTCATGGGCGCCCTGGAGCCCCAGGCCGACGCCAAGGAGTTCGGGCTGAAGTTGGGCATTTCGTGCAGCATGGCGGGTTGGTACACCGAGCGCCACCCCAAGCTCGACCCCGTGGCCACCATGACCGACGGCGTCTTCGTCGCCGGCGCCTGCCAAGGGGCCAAGGATATTCCCGCCTCGGTCGCCCAGGGCGCGGCCGCCGCCGCCCGCGTCCAAGGCATGATCACCAAGGGCAAGGTGATGATCGAACCCGTCGTGGCCTCGATCGACGAGGAGTCGTGCTCGGGCTGCCGGATCTGCAACACGATGTGCCCTTACAACGCCATCGAGTTCGACCCCGTGAAGAAAACGAGCCGCGTCCTCACCGCCCTGTGTAAGGGCTGCGGCACCTGCGTGGCCTGTTGCCCCGCCGGCGTGATCACCGGCGCCCACTTCAACAACGACCAGATCTTCGCCGAGATCGAAGGTATTCTCTGGGACGCGGACGCGTCGGCCCACGGGAACGGCCCTACCGCCCCGAAACCCGAACACGCCGCGGCCTCCCTCTGACCGCTACCACAACGGACCGAAAACTCCACCTGGGCTCTGAACCATGAGCGAACCGTTCGAACCGAAAATCGTCGGCTTCCTCTGCAACTGGTGCTCGTACCGGGCAGCCGACCTGGCCGGCTCGGCGCGGATCAAGCACGCCCCGAACGTGCGCATCATCCGCGTGATGTGCAGCGGCCGCGTCGACCCTACGTTCGTCCTCAAGGCCCTCGCCTGCGGCGCCGACGGCGTGCTCATCGCTGGGTGCCACCCGGGCGAATGCCACTACCTCGAACAGAACTACAAGGCCATGCGGCGATTCTATATGCTCAAGCACGCCCTCCAAGCGATGGGTGTCGACGACCAGCGCGTGCGACTCGTCTGGGCTTCGGCAGCCGAAGGGCAACAACTGGCCGACGCCATCGACCAACTCGTCCAGGACGTCCGAC
>DYLT01000243.1 GCA_020721945.1 Blastopirellula marina | reverse complement strand
CTGGCCGTGCGCGCCAGGACCCGCGACGGTCGCGAGAAAACCGCCGTTTGCACGCTTTACGTCGTTGGGGCCGACGACCGGCGAAGCAGCTATCGGCAATGGATCGAGCGGGTCGAACGGCCCGAGATCGACCAGGCGCGCCGCGACGCGCCGGCCTTGGAGTTTCGGCCCCTGTTGAGCGTCGTGATGCCGACGTTCAACACCCGGCCGGCGCTGTTGCGCGCGGCCATCGAGTCGCTTCGCGTGCAGGTGTACGATCGCTGGGAACTGTGCATCGGCGACGACGGCTCGACCGATCCCGCGACCTGCGAGGCCCTCGAGGCCGCGGCGGCCGATCCACGGATCAAGGTCCGTCGCCTGCCCGAGAATCGCGGGATCGCGGCGGCGAGCCATCTGGCGTTGGCCGAGGCCTCGGGCGAGTTCGTGGTGCTCTTAGACCACGACGACCTGTTGGCCCCGCACGCGCTGTACGAAATCGCCCGGGCCGCCGCCGATCCCCAGGTGACGATGATCTACAGCGACGAGGACAAGATCGACGCGGCGGGAGTCCGCTACGACCCGTTCTTCAAGCCCGATTGGTCGCCCGATCTGCTCTTGTCCTGCAACTACCTGAATCACCTGACGGCGATTCGCACCGAGGTCTTGCGGTCGCTGGGTGGGTTTTCGCCGACCTACGACTTCAGCCAGGACTACGACCTGTATCTCCGCGTTGCCGAGCAGCCGGGGCGGATCGTCCACGTGCCGAAAGTGCTCTACCATTGGCGCGCCGCGGAGGGCTCGTCGGCCTTGGCGCCGGGCCTGAAGACGAGGTCGGCCAGCGCCGCCCAACGGGCCCTCGTGGCGGCCATGCACCGGCGCGGCCTCGATGCGGCGGTCGAGCCTGGCCCCGGCCCGGGAACGTGGCGCGTGCGCTACCGCCTGCGCCAGCGGCCGTTGGTCTCGGTGCTCTTGCCCTGCGGCGGCAAGGTGAACCTGCTTCGCCAGTGCATCGACGGGCTGCGCGATCAGACGTCGTACGAGCGCATCGAGGTGCTCCTCCTCGACAATTCGCGCGGCGGCGAGGTCAAGGCGTTCTACGACATGGTGCTCTCGCGCCGGCTCGCTTGCACACGCTACCTCGACTGCCGCGGGTTGCCGTTCAACTACTCGATGCTGAACAACTGGGGAGCCAAAGCGGCCTCGGGCGAGATGTTGCTCTTGCTCAACGACGACGTCGTTCCGATCAACCGCGATTGGCTCGAGGCCATGCTCGAGCACGCCCAGCGGCCCGAGGTCGGCGCCGTGGGGGCCAAACTCCTCTACCCCAACGGGTTGATCCAGCACGCCGGGGTCGTCATGGGGATCTTCGGGTCCTCGGGGCACGCCTTCAAGATGGCGCCGGGCGACGAGTCGCTCGGATGGCGCTATTTCGGCCTGCCGCACCTGGTGCGGAATACGAGCGCCGTGACCGCGGCGTGCCTGCTCGTGCGGCGCGCGGTATTCTGGGAGGCCGGCGGATTCGACGAAGAACACCTGCCCGTCGCCTTCCAGGACGTGGACCTCTGCCTCGAGATTCTCGCGCGCGGCTATCGAAACGTGTACACGCCGCACGCGAAGCTCTACCACTACGAATCGGTGACGAAGAGCGAGAAGACGCCGAACCGGGCGGAGGTCGAGCATTTGATTTCGAAGTGGTCGGCACTCGTCGCGCGCGATCCGTACTACAGCCCCCACCTCACGCGGCGCACCGAGGACTATGCGATCCGCACCGAATGACGGCACCTGGCGGCCCGGGCCCGGCGCGAAGACCGGCGCCGCCGGACGGGCGAGGTGGCCCGCATGACGACCCGGCTCCTGCCGCGCACCGCGCCGGCCGCCGTCGCGCTGCCTCGGGTGCGGTTCTATCTCGCGTCGCGCGGAAACTACTTCATGGCCGAGCTGGCCGGCCTGTTTGCCGAGGGTTTCGACCGTCTCGGCGCGCGAGCCTCGCTCGAATTCGACGCGGTTCCACCGCGCGAGCCGGCCGACGACGAACTCTCGATCGTGGTCGCGCCGCATGAGTTCTTTCCCTTGTTTCTGGTGCCGAAGCTGCGCACGCAGTGGCCCGCCACGGCCGCCGCGTGCTGGTGCCTGGCCACGGAGCAACCAGGAAGCCGCTGCTTCGAGGCCGCCTTCCGATTCGCCGCCCGGTGCCGCGGCGTCTTCGACATCAACGGGTTGGGCGTGCGCGAGTTCCGGCGGCGCGGCGTGCCGGCGGAGTACGTCCCGCTGGGCTATGCTTCCTCGGCCGAAGCGCCCGAGACGGTGGACGGGCGGCGCGACATCGACGTGTTGTTCCTGGGCCACCATTCCACGAAACGGGCGCGGTTCTTCGCCCGGCACGCACCCCGGCTGGCCGCCTGGAACTGCCACCTGGTGCTCAACGACGTCCACGAGCCGCGTCGGGCCGGCACGCCCGGCTTCGTCAGCGGCCACGCAAGGAACCTGCTCCTGCGGCGTGCGCGCATCCTGCTGAACCTCCATTCGGCGCAGCGCCACTACTTCGAATGGCAGCGGGCCCTCTACGCGATGGCCAATGGCTGCCTGGTCGTCTCCGAAACCAGCCAAGGCGCCGAACCGCTGGTCAACGGCCAACACCTCGTCTTCGCCGACGAGGACCAATTGATGGATCGCTGCGAGGAGTACCTGCACGACGAGCCGAAACGCCGGGCTCTGGCGGACCAAGCGTACCGCTTTCTCCGCGAGGAGTTCACCATCGAACAAGGGTGCCGGCGGATCCTCGAGACGCATGGGCGCCCTGGCGGGCCGACCCCAGGGCCGAACGGCGCGCGGCCGGGCCGCGGGTCATGGCGCCGCGATACCGCGGCGCTTGTGCGGGCGGCGTATTTCCAGGCCAAGACGCTCCCGTCGTCGTTGGGGCCTCGCCTGCGCCGCTGCCGCCTTGCCCACACGCTCTATTACCCCACGAAATCGCTTCTCGACCGGCTTCGCGGCCGGTGGTCGCTCGCCGAAATCGAACGGCGGCGGCGCCAGATCGTCGAGCGGCTCGACGTGGCCGAGGCGGACCGCCACGGCGGCGTACGTTCCGACTACGAGCTTTTGCCGAACGGGCGCTATCGCGCGGCCGTGGCACCGGCGGTGTCGGTCGTGGTGACGGTCTACAACTACGCGCGCTTTGTCGGGGCGTGCCTGGAGAGCGTAGCCCGATCGCACGTCGAGGGCCTCCCGGGCCCCTTCGAGACGGTGATCGTCGACGACGCCTCGACCGACCACTCCGCCGAGGTGGCCGACCAATGGCTCCGGCGCGAAGCCGGCGCCGGTTGCCTCGTGCGCAAGGCGACCAACACGGGCCTGGCCGATGCCCGAAACTTGGGCCTCGTGCTGGCCCGGGCACCGCTGGTGTTCATCCTCGATGCCGATAATCTGGTCTATCCGCGATGTCTGGCGAAGCTCGCTCGAACCATGCGCCAATCGGGTGCCGCGGCGGCCTACGGCATGATCCGGCGATTCGACGACCGAACCGGCCAGGGGATCGACCTCGTATCGTGGCACGCCTGGGATCCTGCCAGACTCGTCGCGGCCCCGTACCTCGACGCCATGGCGATGTTCGACCGGCAGGCGCTGCTTGACCTGGGCGGGTACTCGACCGAGTTGGTGCGGTATGGGTGGTTCGGCTGGGAGGATTACGACCTCTGGCTGAAGTTGGCTCAGGCGGGCTACGATGGTGCGTTCTGTCCCGAGGTGGTGGCCGAATACCGGGTCCACGGCGCGTCGATGGTTCATATCACGTCGCACTACAAGCCGCGATTGGTCCGCTATTTCCGAGAGAAGTTCGCCGATCTGGCCGCCCGTTACCCCGACGGCCCGCGCCGCTTCGGCTGGGCGCAGTGACCACGCCATGCCCCAATCCCTGAACTACGTGTACCGGCGACTCGTGCTCGGCGTGCTGCGCAGGCTGCGCGAAATCCACGCGCGCCTGACGCGCCGACGGTTCTATTGCCTGGCCCTGGCCGGCAAGGTCCGCGATGGAATCTTCGTGAACTCCGACATGACCGTGAGCTGCAACTGCCAGGACATCGACGGGGCGGGCCAGCTCGGCAACCTGCGCACGACGCCGTTCGAGCGACTCTTCACTGGCCCGGCCGCAGAGCGGCTTCGCCGGGAACTGGCCGCCGGCCGGCTGCCCATCGATCGATGCGCCGTGTGCTTCCATCTGCGCACGGCCACGCGCAGCGAAGCCGAATCGCAAGTGGTCGATGTCGCGCTGCCTCGGGGATTGAGCGTCGAGAACACCGTCCATTGCAACCTGCGGTGCCTAAGCTGCTGCCGGCAGCAGATCCTCAAGACGCGGCAGCACGGACGAGCGCTGTCGCTGGCCGATTTCGAGATCGTCGGTCAGACGCTTGCCCGGCTCGACGCCGACTACTGCGGATTCTACAATCTCGGCGAGCCGTTCTTCTCGAAGGCGATTCTCCGCGAGCTGGAGGTGCTCCGCCGGCATCGGCCCGCCATGCACATCCTAGCCTCGACCAACGGCCTGCTCTTGGACACGGACGAAAAGCGCGAAGCCGCGCTGCTTGCGGACCACCTCTTGTTCTCGATCGACGGCATCGACACGCCGATGGTTCGCCGCTACCAGCGGGGCGGCGACTTCGACCGAGCGTATGCCAATCTGCGCAACATGGTCGAGTTTCGCAATCGGCGAGGTGTGCGCAAACCACGGATCGACTGGAAGTACGTGGTCTTCCGTTGGAACGACCGGCGCGAGTACATCGAACGGGCGATTGAGCTGGCGCATGGGGCCGGGGCCGACAGCATCCAGTTCACCTTCGCCCGCAACCCAGGATACGGCATCTCATGGCGTTATCTGTTCTCGCCGTTTTTCCGTTCCCTGGGAGTGCCCGATGGTTGGCGCTGCCGCGTGGTGTGGCTGGCAGCGCCGGGGCAGGAAGCACGCCGGGCCGCTTGAATGCGGTCGCATGACCCGGCGAGCATCTGGGGGGCGGCAATAGCCTTCGTCCTTGGTCGTTGGTCATTCGTCCTTTGAGATTCGAAAGACTGGCCTTGCGGCGGGCCGCCATCTTGGGTATAGCTCTCCGTCCGCGTTTTCCAGGGCACTGCGAATTTCGCCCCAAGCAGGCATCCCCGGCGCCGGTTCGCCGTCACGATGAGTGCACTCCAGTCACTGGGCCTGATGTTCGCCGCGGCTTTCGGGGCGTCGGTCGTTCTGACGGCAGTGGTGCGATGGGCCGCGCGGCGCTTGGGTGTGCTCGATCGCCCGGACGGCGGTCGTAAACGCCACCGCGGTCCGATCCCGTTGTGGGGTGGCGTGGCCGTCTATCTGGCGATGGCGATTGGCCTCTTGGTCGCCCGGTTCGGATCGTACGGCATCGACGAGCGATTCGATTCCCTGGCATCGGTGGTCATCGCGGCGGCTGGAGTCGTGTGCTTCGCAGGCTGCGTCGACGACGCCTTTCGCCTCAGCCCCCGAGTCAAGCTGCTTTTCCAGACGCTCTCGATCTTGCCTATCGTGCTAGCCGGGTACAGCGTCGAGCAGATCATCGTGCTAGGGTACACGATCAAGTTCGGCTGGCTGGGAATTCCTGTCACCGTGCTCTGGCTTATGGGGTGCATCAACGCACTGAATTTGCTTGATGGGATGGACGGGCTGGCATCGGTCGTCGGCATCTCGACCGCGGCCACGATGGGCGTGATCGCCACCTACCTGGGAAACACGTATGTGACGGTCGTCGCCGTGGTCTTGGCCTCGGCCTTGGCGGGGTTTCTTGTCCACAATCGCCCACCAGCCGCCATCTTTCTGGGTGACTCGGGGAGCATGGTCATCGGGCTGGTCGTGGGGATTCTGGGGATCCAGAGCACGCTGAAGACCTCGGCAACCTTGTCAATCACGGCGCCGTTGGTCGCCATGACCTTCCCGATGTTCGACACCCTCTTGGCCATCGTCCGGCGCCGATTGACCGGGCGGCGTTTCGACACGGCAGACCGGCAGCACATCCACCATCGCTTGCTCGACCGTGGCTTGGACCCCTGGTGGGTGCTGGCGCTGTTGGGGACGTTGTGCCTGGCCACCGGAGTTGCGGCCACCGTGGCGACCATCCTGCGGTGGGAGGCGCTGGCCTGGATCACGGCGTTGATCCTTGTCATCGCGGTGATGCGTCTCCGCTGGTTCGGTCATCACGAGTTGGCGATGCTCTTGGGGAGCGCGGCCCGCGGCTTGGCCGCCATTGCCGCCCGACTGGCCTCGGCCAGCGCGGTCCAAGCAACCCGGGCCGACGAACCGCTCGAAGCGCTGGTGGGCCTCGAATCGCTTTCGCGCGCGCAAGCCTGGGCTGTTTTGGTCGACCGGGTGCGCCCCTGGAACGTCGGCCAACTTCAGTTGCTGGTCGCAGATGCCGATGAAATCCGATGGCGGCAAACTTGGGTGGACGCAACGAGTCGTGGCGACCGCCGACACACGTGGACCGCGACCGTCCTCTCGTATGGAGAGGACGGGCGATGGTGCGAGATCCGGGCGGCGGGCTGCGGCACGGCAGCACCCGAAACGCATCGTCCTGGCTTGGACGGCGTGCTGAAACGCTTCGCCTCCCACTTCATCGCCCAGCCGAAGGATACCTCCTCCGAGGCACCTCGGCGCGCGGCATAGACGCGGCATCCGCAACGTTCCTGCAAGACCGATATGCCCCCAAGGAATGGGGGCAGGGGAAAAGAATGGAATCTCTCGGGCGCTGTTGGTCGGCCTCGTCGTCGGAACCGGACGTCGATGTCGGCATCGTCTACACCTGGGAACGCCAGTGGATGCCTCGCCTGTTGAACTCGCTTTGCCGGTCATGTCCGGGTATTCGGGCCAGGCTGATCCTGGTCGACAACGACTCGGCCGACGGTGTCGAACCCTGGTTGGGGTATCTGCCAGATACCCTCGTCGTGCGCAACCCGCGGCGGCTGCAATACGCGGCCAATCTGAACCGGGTACTGCGGGCGTCGACGGCCCGCTACGTGCTTCTGTTGAACACCGACATGTTCTTCGATCCGGACGAGCAGTGCGTCACGCGCATGGTCCGGTTCATGGATAGCCGGCCGTTGTGCGGTGTGGCCGGATGCGGCATCTATCACGAGGATGGCGGCTACGCCTACCCCGCCCGGCGTTTCCAGACCCTCCCGATGATCGTCGCCCGAAGGTTCGGCCTGGGCCCCTGGATGCGCCGCACGCTGGATCACTACCTGTACCGCGACCATCCGGTCAACGGGACATGGCCGTGCGACTGGCTGTCGGGGTGTTTCCTCCTGGTGCGGCGCGAGGCGATCGACGAAGTCGGCGGCTTCGACGAAGCGTTCGTCAAGTACTTCGAAGACGTGGATATGTGCCTGCGCATGGCCCGGGCCGGTTGGCAGGTGCTGTATCACGGGGCGACGTACTGCTATCACCTCGAGCGCCGATCGAGCCGCAACGTGTTCTCGCTCGATGCGTGGCGGCACTTGCGATCGTATCTCCGCTGGCATTGGAAGTGGAGCTTCGCGCCGCCCCCCGAGGCGCTGGAGCCGATCCCCCATCGCCACGTGGCGTGAATCGCCGACACGCCACCAAACCACCCCGAGGTATCCACCAATGCAACCGGGGAGATTCCCAGGTACCCTCTGCTTGGGGGTAGCTTCCAAATTGGAAGAAATTCTTCAAGTGGCCCTTGCTCCGCCGAGCCGGCTCGTCGCGAATCGAACTCGATCGGCGATCCGGTTTCAGGGCATTTCTGGGGCTCCCCCGGGGGTAGAGGATCCTGTCCGACGCGGTTCGTTGTCCCCATTGCGGCCAGCAGTACATAATGAGGGCGAAATCCGCGGGCAAATGGGTGCAGAGTAAGAAGTGCGGAACGACGTTCCAGGCCCCCATGCCAGGCGCAATGCCCGGATCGGCGCCGACCCGGCCGTACACCCGAGTGCGCGACGCGTTGGTGCGCATGGCCGCCGCCCGGGCCATGGACGCGATCGCCTCGAGGCCCCAGGCCAATCGGTTCAGGAAGCCGGAGGAGCCTGAGGAAGAGAAGTGACCCACGGCGCCAGGCGGCCCGCCGCGGCGCGGCCGGACTTGGCGCGGCCCGGGGGGCCCTATTCCTTGGCTTCGGATTCGTCGGCGTCGGAAGCCGGTTTCAAGCGAGACTTGGCGGGCTTCTTGGCGCTTTTCTTGGGGACCGGGGGCGCCTCGTCGGCCGGCGCCGGATCGTCGCTGGCTTCGCCCTTTTTCGCCCGGGCTTTGCCCACCGTCTTCTTC
>DYLT01000242.1:7887-8301 GCA_020721945.1 Blastopirellula marina | reverse complement strand
CGATCGTGGTGGACCTGGAGGATGAGGACGGCACGCACCTGGCGGCGGGGACCAAAGAGATTACGGTCAATAACGTGGCCCCGACCGCTACCGTCGGCGGGTCGTATCGCGTCGAAGAGTGGGCGACGGTCCAACTGAGTGGCTGGGCAACCGATCCTGCCGGGGCCAACGACACACTCAGCTTCGAGTGGGACCTCGATGGCGACGCGGTCTTCGGCGAAACCGGCCCCGACGCCCAGCGCGGCGACGAGACCGGCGCCACGGTCTGGTTCTCGGCATACCGGCTGTACGGCGCCAAAACGCTCACCGTGGCGCTTCGCGCCCGCGATGAGGACGGGGGCACCAGCGCGTCGGCGTACGCCCAGGTGACGGTCGATGCCGATCAGAAGACCCTCAGCGTGTTCGGCCCTTCGA
>DYLT01000242.1:0-7787 GCA_020721945.1 Blastopirellula marina | reverse complement strand
CGGGTCTGTTCTACCTGAAGGACGCCAACGACGCGGTGCTCGATCCGGCCAACGACATCACGGTGGCGTTCGGCGCGAACCTGTCGGGTTACCAGGCGATCGTGGGCGACTGGGACGGCGACGGGGTGGACACGCTCGGCGTCTTCGTTCCCTCGACGGGTCTGTTCTACCTGAAGGACGCCAACGACGCGGTGCTCGATCCGGCCAACGATATCACGGTGGCGTTTGGCGCGAACCTGTCGGGCTACCAGGCGATCGTGGGCGACTGGGACGGTCCCGAAGGGACCGGCGACATTTCGAGCACCGCGAGCCTTCCGGGGGCGCCGTCGTTGGCGCCTGGGGCGGTCGACTCGGCGCTGGCCGACGGGGAGGGGGGCAGGTCCAAAGCGGTTACCGGCCTGACCGAGGTCGACGCCGACGAACTGCTGGTCGCGGCGTGGTACGCGCACGCACCTGGCTCGGGAATTCGCGATGTCGACGGCTCGACGTCCGGCAAGCGACGCGAGGTCTCGGCGGCCGACTTGGTGCTGGCAGAAGCGCAAGATTGGCGTTAGGGTCTTTCGCGGCGCGCCGTAACGGTCGCGGCGGCTCTCGCTTGTATCGGAAGAAGAAGGCGCAGAGAATAGGACACAGGCAATGGCGCCAGTGCGCTGGAGGGACGTGCGATGGATGCCGCGATCGAATTGCAGGTCGACAACCCGCCAAAGACCCGGAAGACGAAGCGTCCAGCGCCCGCGGAGCGGGAACCGGCGCGACTGCCACCTTATGCGGTCGTCGTATTCAACGACGACGAACACACCTTCGCCTACGTGGTCGAGACCTTCATGAAGGTGTTCGGCTATACGGCCCAGAAGAGCTGGCTCTTGGCGCTGGCCATCCACCACGCGGGTCGGGGGATCGTCTGGTCCGGCCCGAAGGAAGTCGCCGAGCTGAAACGCGATCAGATTCGCTCGGCGGGTCCCGACTTCTATGCGACCAGGCGGGTCGATTTTCCTCTGGGCGTCACGATCGAGCCGCTGCCGGGGTAAGGGCCCGCGATCGGGCGGGGCGGGCGGGGAGAAGGCGCTTATGGCGCGCCGCGCGACACGCCCGTCAGTAATCTCTGGACCGTCCAGATGAAGAACCCCGAGCATCCACAGTTCAAGCGGGGCCATGACGAACACGAAATACGCGGCACAGAAGATCCAGGGAAACATGGCCGCGGTCGCGGCGACCACGTAGTCCCATGCGTACTGCCCCGGCCGGCTCTTGTCGATCTCGAACTCGTAGCCGACGTGGATCATGATAAACGTCAAGGCGAACATGGTCCCGAGTTTGATCGGCAGGGCGCCCGCATCGCCCAAGAATTGGGAAACGATCAGCCCAGCCACCAGGAGCAGCGAATACACGAGAACCTTGCGCATGGAGACATCTCCCGCGGTGTGCCGTGGACCTCGCTCCGGTGCGGTCCGCATGGCGCGAAACCGTCGAGAGATGTCGCAAGGGCCGGGCTTCCAGGACGTGATGGGGCGGCTTGCCCGTGCCACCACCCCCACGAGGGCAGCGGCGTGAACGTCTTGTCGTATCGTACGCGATCCGGCGGGCCGGGCAAGTCGTGTTGGGCCGCGATCCCCGACGATTACCTTCCACCCGCGGGCCGGGGTCCCTTGGTCCACTGGTCCAGCCACCCGAGAACCGTCTCGTGCCACAAGATCGAGTTGTGCGGCGCGAGCACCCAGTGGTTCTCGTCGGGGAAGTACAATAGCTTGCTGGGGATGCCCCGGCGCTGGAGTGCGTTGAACGTGGCCAGGCCCTGGGCGTCGACGACCCGATAGTCGCGGGCCCCGTGGATGACCAGCATGGGTGTCTTCCAGCGGCCCACGTGGTAGACCGGGTTATGCCTCTCGAAGCCCTCGGGGTTGGTCCACGGCGTGCCCTCGTGGTCCCATTCGGGAAACCACAGTTCGTCGGTGTCGAAGTAGGCCATGCGCTCGTCGAGGTTGCCGTCGTGGTTCACCAGGCATCGGAAGCGGTCGGGCCAGTTGCCCGCGATCCAGTTGATCAGGTACCCGCCGTACGACGCGCCGAGGGCCGCGACCCGGTCGCCGTCCATCCACGGGTATCGAGCCAGGGCCGCGTCGAGCCCCTTCTGGAGGTCCTCCAACGGCTTGCCGCCCCAGTCGCCCCGGATCGAGTCGGTAAACGCCTGCCCATAGCCCACCGAGCCGTGGAAATCGACCATCACCGCCGCATACCCTGCCCCGGCATACGCCTGCGGGTTCCAGCGATAATGGAACGTGTTGCCGAACGATCCCTGCGGCCCGCCGTGGATGAGAAACGCCACGGGATACGTGCGCGCGGGGTCGAAGTCGGCGGGCTTGACCACGTACGCGTAGACCGTCTCGCCGCCGTGCCCGGCGAACGTGAACTGCTCGAAGTCGCCCATGCGGGCCGCGGCCACGCGCTGGGCATTGAGGCGCGTCAGCGCGCGCGCCTTGGCGCCGTCGGCCCGGACCCAGTGGAGTTCGGCCGGCCACTTGAGATGGCTCAGGCTGTACACGACGCCTTCGCCCGACGGCGCGGGCGAGTGCACGTCGCCCTCGCCGACGACCACGCGCGGCGCGCCACGGGCCGCGTCGATCGCAAACAGCGACCGCTGGCCCAGGTTCGCCGCGGTCGCCCAGAGCGACCTGCCGTCGGGCGACCAGGCGATTTCCTCGGGAGAGCGGTCCCAGGCCTCGGTCAAGACCCGCTCCTGGCCGCCGGGCCATGCGCGGAGCACGATGCGGAATCGGTCCGATTCGTAGCCCGGACGCCGCATGGCGAGGTACGCCAGGGTCTTGCCGTCGGGCGAGAAGCGCGGATGAGTATCCCAGGCCTCGTTCGCCTCGGTCAGACACTCCGGCGCGCGCGAACCGTCGATCGGCACGCGGTAGAGGTCGAAATCGGTGGACCAGGGCTCGCCCCGGCCCACGTCGCGCGCCGTGAAGACCAGCTCCGAGCCGTCCGGCGTGAAGGTGAACTCGTCGGTCCCGCCGAACGGCTTCGAAGGGCAGTCGGCGTCCATCCCGGCCATCACGTCGACCGGCCGGCCTTGGCCCGACGCCGGCAGCACGAACAAATGGCTGCGGCGGCCGTCCTTCCACGTGTCCCAATGGCGCACGAAGACCCGGTCGTAGACGCGACCGGTCGCCTTGCGCTGGGCGGTCTCGTCCAGCCGCTTCTTCGTGTCCTCGGGACTCGACCCGGGAAAGACCTCCATCGTCAGGGCCAGGAATCGTCCGTCGGGCGAAAGCACGAGGTTCCCCGCGTCGAGCGCCAGCGCCGTCACCTGCTCGGCCTCGCCCCCGTCGATCCCGATCCGCCAGACCTGGGACGAGCCGGACCGGGTCGAGAGGAAGAAGATGCTCTGGCCGTCGGGCGACCAGCACGCGCCGTGGTCGCCGGCCGGGTGCGTGGTCAGACGCCGCAGGCCGCTTCCGTCGGCCCGCACGAGCCAGAGGTCGGTCCTTCCCTGGTTCTCGGCCAGGTCGGTCGTGCGGAGCGTGAACACGATCCAGGCCCCGTCGGGCGAAACGCGAAACTCCGAGATCCGCTCCATGGCCAGCATGTCGTGGACTGAGAAGGGGTGCGACGTCGCGCCGGCGGGCGCAACCCCCAACACCGCGATCACCAAGTACAAACCACAAGGGGTGTTCATGGCGGATGCCCTGGGTTGCCGTTCCTCACGAAGAACCAACCTTCGCCAGAATGTATGCTAACCCAAACCGCCGGACATTCCAGCTCCCCAAGGTGCGTTCTTACGGCCGCGGGTCTGCTCGACTGGCGGGGCTGGGCGGTTCCCAAGGGGGGTCGCGCGGAGTATTACGCCTGGGGCGGGCGAACCAGCGGTTCTGCGCCGTGCGGCGGCTCGGCCCTTGGGGCCGAGGAGTCTCGGTGCCCGGCGGCGTCGCCTTGCGTCGCGAGCAGCGCGCCCGCGTCGCGTCCAAGCGGGTTCGACCTGCCCCCAACGCCGGCGGTTGACGCGGCGGGGCGAGCCGCCACAATGACGGGATGACCGCGCACGGCCTCGACTGCTCTAGTGTCTCACCCTATGCGGCCCTCTGGGACCTCGATCCCCGCGTGGCGATGCTCAACCACGGGTCGTTCGGCGCCTGCCCGAGGGCCGTGCTCGACGCCCAAGCGCGCTTTCGCCGGCAAATGGAACGCGAGCCGGTGCGGTTCTTCCTTTACGAGCTGGAACCGCTCTTGGACGCCTCGCGCGCGGCGCTGGCCGCGCTGGTCGGGGCCGATCCGGCCGACCTGGCCTTCGTGCGGAACGCGACCGTGGCCGTCAACAGCGTGCTGCGGTCGCTCGAGTTCGGCCCGGGCGACGAGATCCTCGTCACCAACCACGCGTACCATGCCTGCCGGAACGTGGTCGATTACGTGGCCTCGCGCGCCGGGGCCCGCGTGGTCTGCGCGGCGGTGCCGTTTCCGATCGGGTCACCCGAGGAGGTGCTCGACGCGGTGCTCGGCTGCGCCAGCGACCAGACGCGCTTGGCGCTGCTCGATCATATCACGAGCCCCACGGCGATCGTCTTCCCCATTGCGGAACTGGTCCGGCGGCTCGACGAGCGAGGAATCGACACCCTGGTCGATGGGGCCCACGCGCCGGGCATGGTGCCGCTCGACCTGCGGGCCCTGGGAGCGGCCTACGTGACCGGCAACTGCCACAAGTGGCTCTGCGCGCCCAAAGGCGCGGGCTACCTCTACGTGCGGCCCGACCGGCAGCGCGGCCTGCACCCCGCGGTGCTCAGTCACGGCTACAACCTGCGGCGTCTGGGGCGGAACCGGCTTCACGAGGAGTTCGACTGGGCCGGCACCGACGACCCCACGCCCTGGCTGTGCGTGGCCGAGGCGATCCGGTTTCTGGAGTCGTTGCCCGGCGGAGTGCCGCAACGGATGCGGCGGAATCACGCGTTGGCGGTTCAAGCGCGGCGGGTCGTGTGCGACACCCTCGGCATCGGGCCGCCCTGTCCGGACGAGATGCTCGGCGCCATGGCGGCCGTGCCACTGCCCGACGACCGCGAGGGCGGCGCGATGGAGATGTCGATCATCCCCAGCCCGGTCCATCGCCTCCAACGGCGTCTGCTCGACGAGTTCGGCATCGAGGTCCCCGTGTACTACTGGCCCAGTCCGCCCAAGCGCCTACTGCGCATCAGTGCCCAGGCGTACAATGGGCTGGACCAGTACCGCCGTCTGGCCGCGGCGCTGGGGCATCTGCTGTGAGGATTGCTCGGACATGAACCAAGAAGGAACGACTCCGATGCGACGACTCCGGATGGTGACGTTCGCGCTGGGCTCGCTGACTGCCATGTCGCTGGTCGCGGCGGAACCCGGCAGCGCGTGGAATGTGCTCCAGCACGGCGCCAAGGGCGATGGCCAGACCGACGACACGGCGGCCTTCCAGCAGGCCCTCGATGCGGCCGGCAAGGCCGGCGGCGGGACGGTGCTGGCGCCGCGGGGCGTGTACCGTTTCGCCGGGCACTTGAACGTCCCCCCCGCCGTGACGCTCCAAGGCATCTGGGAGTCGGTCCCCGCGCACAACGGCCTGCGCGACCGCGGCCTGCCCAAGCCCACCGACGATGGCACGACGTTCCTCGTGACCGAGGGGGCGGGCAAGGAGGACGGGACGCCGTTTATTACGCTCAACACGAACAGCACCCTCAAGGGCGTGGTGCTCTACTATCCCGAGCAGATCGCCGACGACGCCCCCAAGCCTTACCCCTGGGCGATCGCCATGCGAGGCAAGAACCCCGCGGTGCTCGACTGCGAGCTGCTCAACCCATACCAGGGCATCGATGCCACGCACAACGAGCGGCACCTGATCCGCAACGTCCAGGGGCAGCCGCTGCGCCGCGGCGTCTGGGTCGACGCGATCTACGACATCGGCCGGATCGAGAACGTCCACTTCAATCCCTGGTGGAGCACCCAACCCAAGCTCTTCGCCTGGCAGAAGGCCCACGGCGAGGCCTTCCTCTTCGCCCGCAGCGACTGGCAATACGTGCTCAACACCTTCTGCTTCGGCTACCAGGTGGGCTACCGGTTCCTTGCCAGCCAGGCGGGCGTGTGCAACGGCAACTTTCTGGGGATCGGCGCGGACGACTGCGAGACGGCGGTGGTGATCGATCAGAGCGCGCCCTTTGGACTGTTGATCACCAACGGCGAGTTCGTTTCGTTCCGCGGGCCCAACCCGACCATGGTCGAGGTGGCCAAGACGCATACCGGCACGGTGCGGTTCGTCAACTGCGCCTTCTGGGGCCCGTGCCACCAGATCGCGCGGATCGCGGGACACGGCACGGTGGGGTTCGGCGATTGCACGTTCGTGCAGTGGGACGCGAAGAAGGAGGGCCGCGCCGCCCTCCAGGTTGCCGAAGGCACCGTGCTCGTGCGCGGCTGCGAGTTCCGCGAGGACAAGCCCCAGATCGAGCTGGGCGCGGCCGTGCGCCGGGCCGTCATCACGGGCAACGTGGTCGCCGGCGCGGTGCGGATCGACAACCGCACCAAGGGCAACGTGCGCATCGCCGACAACGTCGGCACGAGCCCCAGCGGCGAATTCTGATTCAGCCAGCCCTTTTCGGAGAAGAACCGAATGGACATACTCGAAGCCTTGCACACCCGACGCAGCATCCGGCAGTACCAGGACCGCGCCGTGCCCGGCGAGTTGATCGATCGGCTCCTTCGCGCGGCCATGGCAGCGCCGAGCGCCCGCAATGCGCAGCCCTGGCATTTCGTGGTGCTCGACGACCGCAAGCTGCTCGACGCGATCCCCAAGTTCGCCCCGAACGCCCCCATGGTCCGAAGCGCCCCGGCGGCGATCCTGGTTTGCGCCGACGTGCGGCTCGAACTCTCGCCAGGGTACTGGCCGGTGGATTGCGCTGCCGCGACCCAGAACTTGTTGCTGGCCG
The DNA here is from genome assembly GCA_020721945.1 of Blastopirellula marina. Classification (GTDB taxonomy): domain Bacteria; phylum Planctomycetota; class Planctomycetia; order Pirellulales; family Thermoguttaceae; genus JANLFZ01. The sequence continues at coordinate 858 of DYLT01000242.1, read as the reverse complement.
CGCACGGGCTAGGGCTCGGCGCGGTGTGGTGCGGCATCTATCCCCGCGAGGAACGCATGGCCGGGTTCCGGCGCCTTCTCGATCTGCCGAACGACGTCCAACCCCACAGCCTGGTCGTGCTCGGCTACCCGGCCGAACACCCCCCGAGCCAGGACCGCTATCGGCCCGACCGGGTCCATCGAAACGCCTGGTAAGGGCCCACGACCCCAACGACCCCGAAATCCCGTCGCCCGATGCCCGACGAATCCTTGCTATTGCTTTTCGACGAGGTGCGTGGCAAGACGCTCCGCCTGCTCGATGGCGTGACGGACCGGCAGGCCCGGTGGACCCCGCCGGGCCTGCACAATCACATCCTCTGGCATGCGGGACACGCCTACGTGCTGGTCGAGTCGCTCGTCATGGAGTCCGTCGGAAAGCGCCCCCAGATCCCCGAGGGCTGGTTCGCGCGGTTCAGTTGGCGAAGCGATCCAGCCCAGGTTTCTCCGGACCGCTGGCCCCGGCTGGCACACGTCGTCGCCGAGCTGAGCGGGCAGCACCAGCGTCTGCGCCGGCTCATCGCGGGGCTTGATGACGGGCTGCTTAGGGGCCCGACGCCGGGCGGTCGCGGCCGCACGGTGCGATACGCGATCGTTCACAGCCTGCACGACGAGGCCTGTCACTCGGGCGAAATCTGGCTCTTGCGCAAACTCCTGCGACGTGCCCAAGGCGGCGAGCCAACCACCTCGGGACCGGCCGACGCATAGCGTCGGCTGGCATCGGACCGAGAGGCTAGCCCATGTTCAGTGTTGAGCCGCTGGGGTTCGGGTTTGCCAAGCGGAGAAACCTCGGGTCTTTCGGGCTATTCTTGGATCGCGGTCG
>DYLT01000241.1 GCA_020721945.1 Blastopirellula marina | reverse complement strand
AACCCACGAACCGGCGATCCGGCGGCACGTCCACCTGTGTGGGGAACTCCTTGCTCAGGTTCTTGTGCGAGCTGGCCAGGCGGTCCTGGAACACGTCGGCCATGGCGACGAGCTTGGCCGGAATGCCAGGGACCGACATCGCGTTGGCCGCCGCTCCGCTGCCGCGTCCGCCGCAGCCGATCAACGCCAGGCGAATCGTGTTGTCCTCGGCGGCATGCACATGCGGAATCGACACCCCGGCCAGGGCCGAGGCTGCGGCCAGCCTACCGCCCCACTCGAGAAACTCCCGGCGTGACGGCCGGCGTGTGGACGGCGATCGCGAGGTTCGCTGCATGGCTGCGTACTCCAGAGTTCGGGTTGACAGGCCGTGGGGAAGGAGGCCCGAAAAAACGCCTGCCACCTCGGCAAGGCGACACGCATGGCGCGACCGTGCGGGCATGGCGCGCGGTGGCTATTCTGCGGCGTCGCCCGGTCCCTGTCAAGCCGCCCGCCGACGATGCATCACGCGCGTCGCGCGCACGACCCATCTTACCCGAACCGGCCCGTGATGTAGTCCTCGGTTTCCGAGCGACGTGGCCGAGTGAAGATTTGTTTGGTGGCGCCAAACTCGATGAGCACCCCCTCGTACAAGAACGCGGTATAGTCCGACACCCGCGCGGCCTGCTGCATGTTGTGGGTGACCATGATGATCGTGTAGTCGCCGCGCAACTCGCCGAGGAGATCTTCGATGCGCGTGGTGGAGCGGGGATCGAGGGCCGAGCATGGTTCATCCATGAGGATGATCTCGGGATCGACGGCGATGGCCCGGGCGATGCACACACGCTGGTGTTGCCCGCCCGAGAGCTCCAAGGCCGAGCCGTGAAGTCGCTGGCAGACCTCGTCCCACAGCGCGGCCCGGCGCAGGCTGCGTTCGACCGCCGCATCGAGCGTGGCCCGGTCGCGAATCCCCGCGATCCGCAGTCCGTAGGCGACGTTCTCGTAGATCGACTTGGGGAATGGCGTGGGCCGTTGGAAGACCATGCCGACCCGGCGGCGAAGCTGAATGACGTCGATCGCCGGGTCGGTGATGTCTTGGCCGTCGAGCAGAATCTCGCCCGTGGTGCGCACGCCGTCGATCAGGTCGTTCATCCGGTTGAAGCAGCGGAGGAAGGTCGACTTGCCGCATCCCGACGGGCCGATCAGGGCGGTCACCTGATTCCGGGGGAAGTCCATCGTGATGTCGCTCAGGGCGCGGCTGTCGCCATAGTACAGCGAGAGGTGGCGCACCTGGACCACGGCGTCGTCGATCGGAACGATCGCACTCGGGTCGGCCGGCCCGGGGGCCGGCTCGGTACCTGTCGGAGGAACGGGGTGCCCGTCGGAGGAGTTCATCGGGGACTCGAGAAAGTCAGTAGTCGTCGGAACCGGTTCGGGCTGCCACCAGGAGCGATTGCCTGGCGCAGGGCACGTTGCTTCACGGGGGGGCGCGAATGCGCTTTGGTCCGATTTCGCGAGGGCTCTTGTCATATCGCCTGCGACGGATGATGTCGTTTCATGCGGTTTCGGAATACGATCGCCACGCTGGTCATCCCGAGGACGATCGCAACCAACAGCAGCGCGGTCACGTAAACCATCGGCTTGGTGGCCTCGACGTTGGGCGATTGGAAACCGATATCGTAGATGTGATAACCCAGGTGCATGAACTTCCGATCGGGATGGAAGAAGGGAAACCTCCCGTCGATCGCCAGATCGCCCACGAGCTTGATCGCCCCGGTGAGCATCAGGGGGGCAACCTCGCCGGCCGCCCGGGCCATCGCCAGGATGAACCCGGTCATGATGCCGGGCGAAGCGACCGGCAGAAGCACGCGCACCAGCGTCTGGAACTTCGTCGCGCCCAGGGCATACGAGCCTTCACGCATGGCGCGGGGGATCGTCCGCAGGGCTTCCTCGGTCGAGACGATGACCACCGGCACGGTCAACAGCCCCAGGGTCATGCTCGCCCAAAGCACCCCGCCGGTGCCGAAAACCGGCTGGCGCACCTCGGACCACTCGGGAAAGAACCAGCGATCGACCAGCCTTCCGATCCCGTAGACAAAGAACGCCAGGCCGAACATGCCGTAGACGATGGACGGAATACCGGCCAGATTGTTGACCGCGATTCGCACCAGGCGGACCAGCCTTCCCTCGCGGGCGTACTCGCCCAAGTACACGCCGGCCAGCACTCCCAACGGAAAGCACGACACCGACATGAGAAACACGAGCATCACCGTGCCGGCGATGGCCGGAAAAAGCCCGCCTTCGGTGTTCGATTCCCGCGGCCAGCCCAAGAGCAGCTCCTTGACTCGGGCCACGTAATGGCCGATCTTGCTCAGGGCACCCATGTCGTTCGGCGTGTAATACCGCACGACGTCCACCAGCGGCACCGCGTAGGCTCCGTCGGGGCCCACGGCAAATACCGCCACGTTCTTTCGAAGTTCCGCCATGCATGCGTTATTTTGGGCAGTCTTCTGCTCGGATTCGGCACGGATCGCGTCGCGTCGCGCCACGCACCAAGCCAATTCCGCCTCCAGCGAGGCGACGCGCGACGACCCTCCCATGGACCCCGCCTCGCGCATCCGCTGGAACTGGTACTCGAGCCAGCGGATCCGGCCCTTGAGGGTTTGGAGATCCCGGGTCAGGGCGTACACCGCGGCCTCCATGGGGGCGACCTGTTCGGCCTGGGCCTTTCGAACCGCGCGCAGCGCGACCTGGAAACGCGCTAGCGCATCGCCTTCCACCCCCTCGGCCAACGGTCCCCGAACATCGGCCAGGAAGCCGTAAAAATTCCCGTTGCCCGTCCGCTCGAGGACCAGAATCCCTTCCGGATAGGTGATCTGGGCGATGTCGTCTTCCTTGTACCAGCGAAAATCCTGGCGCTGGGGGTCCAACTCGCGATTGCCTGTCTTCAGTTGCAGGCTGCGGACGCCCGTGCCGGGATCGACGTCGCTTTCGACCAACTCGCCGAGCACCGACGAGCCGTCCCGAAGCTCGACCTGGGCCACGTGGGCGGGCCAGAGCGCGCTGAGGCCATTGGCCGCCGTGACCGCGATGACGCCTACGGTCATCAAGAGCACCGAGGCGGCGGCGCCGCCGCAAAGCCATACGAACGGTTCGCCTCGGCGCCACCACGGCGTGCCGCGGGGCGCCTGGCCTAGAACCTGCCGTACCGCTTTCGCAGACGCTGGCGGACCAGCTCCGCCGCCGTGTTCAGCGCGAAGGTCATCAGGAACAAGAGCACTGCGCATAGGAACAACACCCGGTACAACGTTCCGTCGACCGGGGCTTCGGGGATTTCCACGGCGATATTCGCCGAGAGGGTACGCATTCCGTTCAACGGACTCCAGTCGAGGATCGGGGTGTTGCCCGTGGCCATCAACACGATCATCGTTTCGCCCACGGCCCGGCCGAAACCGATCATCACGCCCGCGAAGATGCCGGGGCTGGCCGAAGGCAGCACCACGCGCCATACGGTTTGCCAGCGGCTGGCGCCCAGAGCCATCGACGCGGCGGACAGACTGGGCGGCACGGTCGAGAGCGAGTCCTCGGCGATCGAGAAGATGATCGGGATCACGGCGAATCCCAGCCCGAACGCGATGATGATCGCGTTCCGCATGTCGTACCGCATGCCCAGGGTCTGGTACATCCAGAGCTTGAAATCGCCGTCGAAGAGGTAGTGCTCCATCGGGGTGACGAGCAGCGTCGCCAGGGCGGCGCCCGCGGCGATCACCGGGATCAACACGAGGAACTCATAGCCGGTTTCGATCCGCCTGGCCCAATCGAACCGGCGCACGCGTTGCCAGAGCGCCAGAAAAGCCACGAACGCCAAAGGGATGGTCAGGGCGCTTGCCGCCACGGCGAGAACCCACCGGTCGACGATCGGGGCCAGCCACAAGGCCACCAGAAAACCGATGACCACCGAGGGCAACGCGGCCATGATCTCGATGGCCGGTTTGATCGCCCGCTTGAATCCCGGCGTGGTGAAGTGGCTGGTGTAGACGGCCCCGAACAAGGCCAGGGGGACCGCGAACAGCATGGCGTAGACGGTTCCCTTGAACGTCCCGAAGACCAGGGGGACGACGCTGATCTTGGCCTCGTAGTCGTCGGCGCCCGTGGTCTGCCAGGTCATGCTCGGTGCGTCGTAGCCTTCGTAGTGGACACGGCCGAAGAGCGTCTTCCAACTCACCTCGGGATGCGGCACGTCGATCTCCCAGGCGATCAACTCGCCGCGGCGGTCCAGCCCGATCGCCGCGCCGCCTCGCGGCGCGAACCCGACCCGCGCCAAAGGCTCGTCTTCGGCCCCAAGCGCCAGCAGGTGGCGCTCGCTGGTGACGTGGTCGAGGTGCGCGGCGCCCTCGCTTCCAAGACTCAAGAGCGACTTGTTGCGGGCCGAGGGGAGAATCGCCTCGACCGGGCCGTCGTGGACTCGAAGCGCGTGGGTCCGAGTCAACACCGGCCTGCCCCCTTGGACCCGCACGGGGAACCACGTCGTCAGGCCTCCTTGGGAATCGCCGACCGCCAGCGACACATCGCCGAAGACCATCGCCAGGGCGGTCACCGCGCGGCCGTCGTCGAATGCCGCGACGATCTCCTTCGAGACGACCGACGCGCTGTCGTCGAGCTGCCAGCATGCGATCTGGCCCTGGTCGGTCCCGGCGTAGAGACAGGTCCCCTGGCGGTCCATCGTCAAGGCGGTGATCGCCCCGAGGCCTTCTTCCTCGATCGTCGCGCGGTAAAGTTTCAGGACCGTTTCGCCGAGCAGGTTCTTGGCGGCCACCGCGCGGGTGACGACGAGCCGGTTGCCCGGCAGCAGCCGGACGGCGGTCACCGGCTCGTCGATCGCCAACCCTCGGGTGACTTCGGCGTGGCGGGCCACGGCCCGCAAAACGGGTCCCTGGCCCTCCGCGGCGAGATTCGCCCGCGTCACGATGGCATGTTTCGCAACGGGTTTGCCGGCCGAATGGTGTTCCGGCGTCGGGACCAGGTCGACGAGGGTGATCGAGCCGTCGTCCCAGAGCAGCGTGTAGCGCGACGTCGCACGGCGGTCCACGACCAGACCGCCCTGGCGCTGGACGAACTCGCCGGCGTGGCGTTCCACGGCGCACAGGGTGCGGGCGCGCGATCCCTGCGGGGGGCTGATCTGCTGCTCGGCAAGGATCTCGCCAGTCGCCAGGTCGAGCACCCGGATGCGGCCGTCTCGCGCGACCACGTATCCCGCCAGTGCGTGCATGCCCTCCAGCGCGTCGATGCCAACAGCCAGCACGTCGTGCGACGTCGGTTGGACCAGCGCGACCCGGGCGACCTCGCGCGCCCGGCCCGGGAGGAACAACGGAATCGCATTGCCCGCGACCAGCGCGAGGATCAAGACCACGCTGGCGATGATCGCGGTGCCGCCCAGCGTAATCACCCAGCGCGCAACGCGGTCGTGCCGCTTGATCCTCCGGAGCATCCGATCGCTGATCGTGGGCATGAATCGACGACTACCGGAGCGATTCGAGTTGCTGGCTGACCATCCGTGCCGGCAGCGGACCGTAGCCGTCCTTGACCACGATTTCCTGGCCCTCGCGCGACAGCACGTACTTGAGGAACTCGGCCACCAGCGGCTGAAGCGGCTCGTTCGGTTTTCTGTTGACGTAGATGTACAGGACGCGGCCGAGCGGGTACTTGCCGCTCATGGCATTCTCGAAGGTAGGCTCGGCCAGCGGCTCGGTCGATTTGAGTGCCAGCGGGACCGCGCGGACCTCGGAGGTCAGGTAGCCGATGCCCGAATAGCCCACGCCGGCCCGATCCTTGGCGACGCCGTTGACCACGGCCGCCGAACCTGGCTGTTCCTTTACCGTGTCCTTGAAATCGCCCTTCAGTAGGGCATGCTCTTTGAAGAACGCATACGTACCGCTGGCCGAGTTGCGCCCATACAGGCTTAGCGGCAGCTTCTCCCACGGCCCCGTCAGGCCGACCTGGCCCCAGACCGTGATTTCGCGGTAGCCGCTCTTGCGGGTCTTCGAGAACATGCAGTCGATCTGTTGGAGCGTCAGGCCGTGAATCGGGTTGTCGCGGTGGACGAAGACCGCCAAGGCGTCGATGGCCACGCCGATCTGCGTCGGCTTGTAGCCGTGCTTTTTCGCGAAGGCCTCTTCTTCCTCGGCCTTCATGGGGCGTGACATGGGTCCGAGCTGCGCCGTCCCTTCGATCAGCGCCGGCGGCGCCGTGGCCGATCCCTTGCCTTCGACTTGGATGTTCACATTGGGGTACACCTTCCGAAAGGCCTCGGCCCAGAACGTCATGAGGTTGTTCAGCGTGTCGGAGCCGATGCTATTGAGATTGCCCGATATGCCCGAGACCGGCTTGTACGGCGCCAGCGCCGGATCGAGCCCCACCGCGCCGCCTTCCGAGGCGATCGACACGCCAGCCAGAACCGGCACCATCCCAACCACCACCACCGCCACGAGGCACGTCCGCCCCACAAGCCCTCGCAGGTGTGAAAACGCCTTTCGATGCCGTCGCATCTTCCTCTCCTTTAATTCTTGGTTCTTTTCCTTCGGTTCGATGGGACGCTGGAACGTCAGCGTTTGAATCGGTACCCCACTCCGCGCACGGTCTGGATGTAATTGCCGGCCACGCCGAGCTTCTTGCGGAGCCCGACGATCTGGACATCGACGGCCCGCTCGGTCACGGCAGCGCTGTCGCCATAGGCACCGTCGAGAATCTGTTGGCGGGTATAGACCCAGCCGGGCCGGCGCGCGAGGAAGCGGAGAACCCGAAACTCGGTGGCGGTCAAGTCGACCGGCGCGCCGGCCACCAGCACCTCGTGCCGGCCGACATGGATCTTCAAATCGTGGATGACAATGCACTCGTCTTCGTCGCCGTCCTCGTCGCCCGCCCGATCGCGGTCCTGCCGGCGGAGGACCGCCTGGACCCGAGCCAAGAGCACCCGAGGGCTGAAGGGTTTGGTGATGTAGTCGTCGGCGCCGACGGTCAGACCCGCCACGATGTCGGCCTCTTCCCCCTTGGCCGTCAACAGGATGACCGCCGCCGATCGAGTGCGGGGATCGGTCTTCAAGCGCGCACATAGGGCCAGGCCGTCGATGCCGGGCAACAGAATATCCAGCACGACCAGATCCAACGCGCTCTCGGCCGCCAAGGCCCAGGCCTGTTCGCCCGTTGCCGCACACAGAACGCGGTATCCGTGCTTGCGCAGGTGCAGCGCGACGAGTTCCCGGATCTCGGCCTCGTCTTCCACCACAAGGATCGACTCGCCTGCCATGCACCGAACTCTAAACCGTCTCGGTTAGCGAACGGTTAGGCTTGCGCAAGATTTCGACGCTCGGCCCGGGCGACCCGACCCGGCAATGTGCGACAGGGAAGGCGGCGGCGAGAAGCCGGCGTCAGGCCACTTCGCGAAACCGACTCTTGGCGGCCCCGCACACGGGGCATCGCTCGGGGGGAACGCCCACGTGTGTGTGACCGCACACGTCGCAGACGTAGATGGGCTCGGGCGAGAGATCCTTGCCCGCTTCCAGGGCCTCGAGCGCCTTCTGGTAGAGGCCATGGTGGGTCTTCTCGACTGCGTTGGCGTTGCGGAACGACGTCGATGCCGCCTTGTTTCCCTCGGCCTCGGCTTGTTGAATGAATGCCGGATACATCTGCTGGAACTCGTAGGCCTCGCCCTCGATGGCCACTCGGAGGTTCGCCCGCGTGTCGCTGACGCCTTTCATGACGCGCAGGTGGGCATGGGCGTGTACGGTCTCGGCCGCGGCAATCGCCCGGAAAAGCCTGGCGATCTGCGGATAGCCGTCCGCCTCGGCCCTGGCGGCAAAGGCGAGATACTTCCGGTTGGCCTGACTTTCGCCGGCGAAGGCGTTTTGCAGATCGTCTTGGGTCGACATCGCAGGTCTCTCCTTTCCCGATGGTCATGTAAGACAGACGGTCACGTCGTCGAACCACCGTCGACCGCGCCGAGGATCTGGCGCAAAACCGGCAACACCAGATCGGCCCGCCGAGGGTCGATCGACGCGTACGGCTCGATCGCCGTCGTCGCCTTCCCCTGCGACGTGCGATCCAGCCGCTTGACTCTTTCGCCCATGGCGCGGCCTTCGGGCGGTGTAAAGCCCGAGAACGCGCGGCGCAATAGCGGCAACAGCTCGACGAATGTTTCCGGGCCGAGGTCGCAAAGCCACCGATCGAGCGCCATCCAGAGCGGGTCTTCGTAAAGCAGCACCACCCCGCTGCCGCGGAGCAGCCCTTCGACCCACGCTACGGCGGCCAGGCTCCCGCGGCGAATTCCGGGACACCATACCAATGAGGGCAATCGGGGGAAGATGTCTCACAGAAATCAGTATTGTGTCC
>DYLT01000240.1 GCA_020721945.1 Blastopirellula marina | reverse complement strand
CGCCATAGCGAGCGGCGCCCGCCGGAATAGGGCGAGCGTTCACGGCGGCGGTCCCCGTTTTCGAGCGAAGCCCGCGAGACGGGGACTGTCCCCTTGGGGCCGGCCGACCAAGCCGCTTGATCCCGAGCCAGGAACTCCTGCGGACCGCCCGCCGTTGCATTGACCCCGCGGGGTCCCCAACATAGACTAGCCTGGGTACCCCTCAGGTGCGTCTGGCTCGTCGAGGGCAGGTCGAGCTGTTGGGAAACGGTCGGTATGCTCCTGTTGTTCGGCGGTGGCTGGAAAGGCACGGCTTATGGAGACTATCTGCCCTCATTGCGGCAAGCGATACAAGGTTAGCGACCAGGCGCAAGGCCGGCAGGTCCGGTGCGCGAACCCCAATTGCAAGAAGACGTTCACGGTTGCCTCTGGGGCGACGCCAGGCACTGCCCCGGCGCAGGTGCCGCAGCAGGGGATGCCGATCACGTTGGCTGGGGGAATGCCGCTCTCGCCATCGCCTGGAACTCCCCAGGGCCCCGTGCCCGGCTTGCCTCCCGCACCGCCCGCCGCGATGCCTGCCGGGCCGTTGGCCTCGCCGCTGGACGATCTTCTCTCGACGGAACTGGGCGGCCCATCGGGCCCGGCCATACCGGGGACGGCCGGCATTCCTCCCTTACCCACGGCGGCCGCGATGCACGGCACCCCCATGCCTGGCGCGGCGCCCCTGGCGGTGGCGCGGGTCGCGCGGCGCCGGGCGAAGTGGAAGCAACCGGTGGTCCTTGCCGGGGCCGCGGGCGCGGCGGTGCTCTTGGTGGTCGTGGCGGTGCTCCTGGCGGTGTTCGCCGGCGGCGGAGGCACGGGTGGGGCGGGCGTCTCGGCCATCGCCGGGGGCAAAGGCGAGGCCTCCAGCAACGGCCTGCCGGACTGGGCCGCGTTCTGCGTGTCGCCCGACACCACGGCCATCGCCTACGTGAACATCGACAAACTCCGCGAAAGCGAAGTGCTCCAGATGTTCGAGCGCCTTGGCAAGGAGTTCGGGAAGGCCCAGATTCCCCAAGATTTCAATATCCAGGCGAAGATGATGCCCTTCAAGGACGTCTTCCTTGCGTTCAACAAGGGCACCAGCGTCGGAGTGCTCCGCACCCGGGACGATCTCTCCCTGGAGACGATCGGGGCCACGCTCTCGGGGCCGGGAGTTGTGCCCAACCCCTTCTTCGGCGCCGCGCCCGGCAGCCTGCCCGGGGCCGCGCCGGGCAGCACGTCGCCGGCCATCCAGAACCACGCGGGCGTGTCGTACGTCAAGGCACCTGCCAGTTGTGTGGCCAAGCTCTCCGCCTGCACCTACTGCGTTGCCGAACAAGAGGGCCATCTGAAAGAGGCCCTGGAGCGTTTCCAACGCCACGAGGCGCCGCCGCTGGGGTCCGACCTTCAAGAGGCCCTCAAGAACACGCCGAAGGGCGACCACTTTTTTGTCGCGGGAGCCCTCGTGCCCGGTACTTTGCCCATGATGCCCATTCCCGGCGGGGGAGCCCAGGGACTCGATTCGAAGCTCCGCTGGTTCGCGGTGGCAGGCGAACTCGGCACGTCGGTGCGTGGCCAGGCCGCCCTCGTCTTCGTCGCCGAGGCCGACGCGACCAAGGCAAAAGGCGAGTTCGACAGCGGCATGGCCAACCTGGACCAGTCCGTCGGCAAGGTGCCACCGCCCATGCGCGAGATGATGCAGCAATTCGCCAAGCTACTCCGCGGCGTCCGTCTGAGTCAAAGCGGCAGCCGGCTCGACGCCAGCGTCCACTGGAGCGTCAACGAGATCGAGGCGTTCGGCCGTAGCACCGCCAGCATGGTGCGTTCGATGCCGATGATGCCCGGATCGGGCTTGCCCGGTGCCGGTCCCAGGCGTCCGCGACCTAGCGCCGTCGATGGCTCGCCGCCGAGACGCAGCGCGATTCCACGGCCGTACTCACCCGACGCGCCAGCGGGGGTTCCCCGGGGCCAGCACCTCCCCGGCCGTTCGCTGTTTCCGCCCCCCGCCGACGCGCCCGCGGGGGTTCCCCGGGGCCAGCCCCCGACGCGCTAGCGGGGGAGAAGCCTCGACCCTCGCTGGCGCTTCGGGCTTCGGTGCATGACCCTCGCTGGCGCTTCGGGTTGGTATGCGGCGGGGGGCCGAGGAACGAGCCTGTTCCCAGGCCCGCCTCTTGATTTACCTCCATTGTGAATATAGAATCACAATAGAGGTACCGAGATGGCTGAGGAGAAGCTGGATACCGAGATTCGTCGCGAGCAGATTGCCGAGGCGGCCTTGGCGCTGGTTGCGGCCCGGGGCGTCAACCGGCTCAGTGTGGCGGCGGTGGCCCGGCGCGTGGGGTTGGTTCCCTCGGGCATCTACCGCCACTTCAAGAGCAAGGACGAGATTCTGATGGCGGTGCTCGATCTGATCGAGTCGCGCCTGTTGGCCAACGTCCAGGCCGCGCGCGACGAGGCGGCCGACCCGCTCGACCGGCTCCGGGGCGTGCTTTTCCGGCACGTGCGGTTTATTCGGGAGGGAAGGACCTTTCCGCGGATTGTGTTCTCCGACGATGCCCACAGCGACGACCCGCGGCGCAAGGCCCGAGTGCAACGGATCGCCACCGCCTACCTGAATAAGATCGCCGAACTGGTGGCCGAGGGACAGGCCGCTGGCCGCATCCGCCAGGATCTCGATGCACCCACCGCCGCATTGCTCTTCTTGGGCATCGTGATGCCCGCGGCGATCCTCTGGCATCTGAGCGATGGAGGTTTCGACGTCACCCGGCACGCGGAGCGGGCCTGGCAGGTTTACCGGAGTGCGATCGCCGCGAAGGACGCCTAGGCCGCAGTCCCCCCGATGTGAATATCTCGTCACAAGGAACCCCCGGGATGAACCCGCGAAACGTGGTCCCTGTGCTGGTCGTGGCCGCCCTGCTCCTCGCCGCGCTGGTCTACCGGTTCGGCATCGCCCGCTCGAACCACGACCCACCGGAGGTGATTCGCGTGTCGGGCAACATCGAGGTGACCGACGTCGAGGTCGGCTTCAAGATCCCCGGCCGCGTCGAACAACGCCTGGTCGACGAGGGGATGGTGGTCGAAGCTGGCCAGGTGATCGCGCGATTGGACCAGCGCGATCTGGAGGCCGAGGTGGCCATGCGACGTGCCGAGTTGGAGGCGGCGACCGCGCTGTTGGACGAACTGCGTGCCGGGACCCGGCCCGAGGAGATTGCGGCGGCCAAGGCCGCCATGGAGAAAGCCGCCGCGGCCTTGGAGGCCGCGGAGAAGGGCTCGCGGCCCCAAGAGATCCGCGTGGCCGAGTCGGCGGTGCAAAGCGCGCGAACCGAGAAAATCCGCCTCGAGGCCGAACTCGCCCGGGCCGAGAAGCTCTATCAAAGCCACGTCATCTCCCGAGAGACCTACGATCGCCAGAAGGCGGCCTTCGACGTGGCCGCCGCGCAGCTCGTCGAGGCCCAACAGCGCCTGGAGTTGGCCAAAGAGGGCCCTCGGACCGAAGAGAAAGAGCAGGCCCGCCGGGCGTATTTCCAGGCCAAGGCGCAATACGATCTGGCGGTGGCGGGTCCCCGGCGCGAGACCGTCGCCCAGGCCGCTGCCAAGGTCGCGCAGGCCAAGGCGGCCCTCGAACTGGCCGAGACGCGGTTGAGCTATGCCATCGTCGTGGCCCCCTTTGCCGGCGTGGTGCTTTCGAAAAACGTCGAGCCGGGCGAGTACGTCGCCCCCGGCACCCCGGTCGTCACGCTCGGCGACTTGAGTCGCCCCTGGCTCCGGGCATACATCGACGCGGAGGACCTCGAGCGGGTCAAGTACGGGCAAGAGGCGCGGGTCACGACCGACGGATCGCCCGGCAAAGTCTACCGGGGCCGCGTGGGCTTCATCGCCTCGGAGGCCGAGTTCACCCCCAAGAACGTGCAGACCGAAAAGGAGCGGACCAAACTGGTCTACCGCATCAAGATCTACGTCGAGAACCCCGAGTTCGAGCTGAAGCGCGGCATGCCCGCCGACGCGGAGATCGTCCTCAATACGCCGCACGAAAGCCCGGGAAACCCGCCGTGAGTCAAGACGCCATCCGCACCGAGCAACTGACCAAGACGTTCGGCGACCTCGCGGCCGTCGACCGGCTTACGCTCCAGGTGGGCCAAGGCGAGATCTTCGGCCTGGTGGGACCCGACGGGGCCGGCAAGACGACCACCATGCGTTTGCTCACGGCGATCATGGAGCCCACGTCGGGCGACGCCTGGGTCGCCGGTTATCACGTGGTCCGCGACGCCGAGGCGATCAAGGAGCACATCGGGTACATGAGCCAGCGATTCGGCCTCTATCCGGACCTCACGGTGATCGAAAACCTGCATTTCTACGCCGACCTCTACGACGTACCCCGGCGCGGGCGCGACGAGACCATCGACCGGCTCTTGGCCTTCAGCAACCTCGCGCCGTTCCGCCGGCGCCTGGCGGGGAACCTCTCGGGCGGAATGAAGCAGAAGCTCGGCCTGGCCTGCGCCTTGGTCCACACGCCCCGCGTGCTCTTCCTCGACGAGCCGACCAACGGCGTGGACCCCGTCTCGCGCCGCGATTTCTGGAGAATCCTGTATCAACTGCTGCGCCAAGGGGTAACGATCTTCGTTTCGACCGCGTACCTCGACGAGGCCGAACGCTGCCATCGGCTGGCCCTGATCCACCAGGGAAGACTGCTTGCCCTGGGCACACCCGACGAGGTGAAGCAGCTCATGCGGGGGACGATCCTCGAGGTCCGCGCGGGCCAACCCCGCCGGGCGGCGGCGGTGCTGCGCCAACGCATGTCGGGCGTCTCGGTGGGGGTGTTCGGCGACCGCGTCCACCTGGTCACCACCGAACCGGATGCCGCCATGCGCCGAATCCAGTCGCTGCTTGGGGCCGAGGGGATCGCCACCGAGGAAATCCGCCCCATCGAACCTTCGTTGGAAGACGTTTTCGTCTCGGTCTTGGCAAACGGAAAGGGGTAGTCCGAGGTCCGCGGTCCGTGATCCGGACGTCGCCCCGAATGCGCCATCATGCATGCGGTTCGCGTCCACAACCTCGAAAAGCGTTTCGGCAGCTTCGTCGCCGTCCACCGCGTGACGTTCGACGTGCCGCGAGGCGAGATTTTCGGCTTTCTGGGACCCAACGGGGCCGGCAAATCGACGACCATTCGCATGCTCTGCGGGATCCTCGCCCCGACGTCCGGCTCGGGCACGGTGGGCGGCTTCGACCTCCGCACGCAAGCCGAGCAGATCAAGGCCACCATCGGCTACATGAGCCAGAAGTTCTCGCTCTACCAGGACCTGACGGTCGAAGAGAACATCGACTTCTACAGCGGCATCTACCGCATCCCAGCCGCCGACAAGCCCGCGCGCAAGCAGTGGGTACTTGAGATGGCTGGGCTGGTCGAGCACCGCCGACGGCTGGCGGGCGTGCTCTCGGGGGGATGGAAGCAGCGTCTGGCCCTAGGCTGTGCCATCGTCCACAACCCACCCCTCGTGTTTCTTGACGAGCCGACCTCAGGGGTCGACCCCATCAGTCGCCGCCAATTCTGGGACCTGATCTACCACATGGCCGGCGAGGGGGTCACGGTGTTCCTCACGACGCACTATATGGACGAAGCCGAGTACTGCGATCGGCTGGGGCTGATCTACCGCGGCGAGCTAATCGCCCTGGGCACGCCCGAGACCCTCAAGACCACGCGCATGAAAGCGCACCTTCTCGAGATCGTCTGCGACCGCACCGAGCAGGCAATGGGCGAGCTCGAGCGGTTTGGGGCTGTCAACGAGGTCGCGCTGTTCGGCAAGGGGCTGCACGCGGTCGTCGACGACGCCTCGGAGGCGGTACCGCGCGTGCGCAGCCTGCTGGCCGAGCGGGGCTATCGTGTGGAGCGGGTCGAGCGGATCGTCCCCTCGCTCGAAGACGTGTTCGTCTCGCTCATCGAGGCCCACGATCGGGCCCAAGCGCCCCAAGCGGAGGTCCGGCAATGAAACCCCGCCGCGTCGCGGCCATCGCCCGCAAGGAGTTCCTGCATATCGTCCGCGATTCGCGGAGCCTGGGCATGGCGATCGCCATCCCCATGCTCATGCTGGTGCTTTTCGGTTACGCGCTGACGATGGACGTCGACGACGTGCCGATGATCGTCTGGGACCAGAGCGGCACACACGCCAGCCGTGAGTTCGTCAGCCGCTTCGACCTGTCGCCGTATTTCTCGCTGGTCGGCTTTGTCGAGTCGCCGCGCGAGATCGACGAGGCGCTAAGTACCCGCCGGGCGATCGTGGCGATGGTGCTTCCCAGCGACTTCGCAAGGGGCCTGGAGACCGGCCGCAGCGCGCCGGTCCAGTGCATCGTCGATGGGACGGACTCGAACACGGCCACCATTGCCCTGGGGTACGCCGAGGCGATTGCGCGCACCTATGGCCAGGAAGTGGCCCTGGCCGAGCTGCGCCGGCTCGCCGATGCGCGTGCCGCTGGATCTTCGGCCTCGCGTGTGGTTCAACGCCGACATGGAGTCGAAGAACTATATCATCCCCGGGCTGATCGCGGTGATCATGATGGTCATCGCGGCCCTGCTGACCTCGCTTACCGTGGCCCGCGAGTGGGAGCGGGGCACCATGGAACAGCTCATCTCGACTCCGGTGAAGGGCCCGGAGCTGATCCTCGGCAAGCTGATTCCCTATTTCGCCATCGGCATGTTCGACGTGCTTTTGGCGGTGTTGATGGGCGAGTTCGTCTTCCGGGTGCCGCTGCGAGGCAACCCGGCCTTGATCTTTGGCATCGGCTCGATCTTTTTGGCCGGCTCGTTGGCGATGGGCATGCTGATCAGCATCGTCACCAAGAGCCAACTGTTGGCCAGCCAGATCGCGATGATCACCACATTCCTGCCGGCTTTCTTGCTTTCGGGATTCATGGTGCCCATCGCCAACATGCCGCGGATCATCCAGGCGATTACCTACATCGTGCCCGCGCGGTATTTCGTGCGGGTGCTTCACGGCATCTACCTCAAGGGCGTGGGGCTGGAGCTTCTGGCCCTCGAGGCCGCTTTGTTGACGGTCTACGGCACGGTGATGGTGCTGGTGGCCTATGTGAAGTTCAAGAAGAAACTCGTGTAAAGGGCATGGTCCACGGGTGGAAGCCCTTGCCCCTGCCGGGCCACGCCGTGAACAACCGACCCCGGACTGCCGACCCGCATGTTCGAACGCATTCGCCACATGCTGATCAAGGAGTTCATCCAGGTCTTCCGCGACCCGCGCATGCGCACCGTGGTCTTCGTCATCCCGTGCGTACAGACCCTGGTGATCAGCTACGCCGTCACGCTCGATGTCGACCGCGTGGCCACGGCGGTGTACGACCGGGACGGTTCGGAGGACAGCCGCGCGTTGATCGCGCGGTTTACGGGATCGCGTCATTTCGACGTGGTGGAATATGTCGATTCGGAACCGCGGGCCCAGGAACTGATCGACCGCGGCCGCGTCAGCATGCTGCTGCGCATCGACCCCGGCTTCATGGAAGACCTGCGTGCGGGCCGGACCGCCCGGGTCCAGGTGATCGTCGACGGCACCGACTCGAACACGGCGGCCGTGGTGATGAGCTACGCCTCGCGGATCGTCGCGGCGGTTTCCGAGCAGATCGTCCTGAGGCGGCTGGAACGCACCACCGGTCGCGTGCGCGATGCGAGCCTCGTGGATCTCGAACCCAGGGCGTGGTTCAACGAAAACCTCGAAAGCCGCCATTTCTTCGTGCCCGGGGTAATCGTCATCGTGGTGACGCTCGTCACGCTGCTGTTGACCAGCATGGCCGTGGTCCGCGAGAAGGAGATCGGCACGATGGAGCAGATCCTCGTGACGCCGATCACGCCGGGCGAGTTCATCCTCGGCAAGACCGTGCCTTTTGCCCTGATCGGGTTCGTCGATGTGACCCTCGTGACGCTGGTGGGCACGCTCTGGTTCGGCGTGCCGATCCGCGGCAGCCTTGGGCTGTTGTACTTCGCCACGGGCTTGTACCTGATG
The DNA here is from genome assembly GCA_020721945.1 of Blastopirellula marina. Taxonomy (GTDB): domain Bacteria; phylum Planctomycetota; class Planctomycetia; order Pirellulales; family Thermoguttaceae; genus JANLFZ01. Next base: position 367 of record DYLT01000240.1, on the reverse strand, counting down.
ACGACCCTGGGCGCGGGGCTGTATATCTCGACCGTCAGCCAGACGCAACAGCAGGCGATGATGAGCACGTTTTTCTTTTTCTTCCCGGCCATGCTGCTGTCGGGCTTCGCGTTCCCGATCGCCAACATGCCGCAGGTCGTCCAGTGGCTGACGCTCGTGAACCCGCTTCGCTGGTTTCTGGTGATCGTGCGGGCGATCTTCCTCAAGGGGGTCGGGCCGGAGGTCCTGTGGCGCGAAATGGCGGCGCTGGCGATTCTGGGGACGACCATCCTCGGATTGGTAATCGGGCGTTTCCGCAAGACGCTGGCGTGACGGCGTTCCGCCTTATGATCGATCCCTTGCGGCGCATGGTGGCCTCGTTCCGGAA
>DYLT01000557.1 GCA_020721945.1 Blastopirellula marina | reverse complement strand
AGCGCCCGCAGGACGTGCGACGGCTCGAGCGACCCCGAGGTGCAAGCCGAGCCGCTCGACGCGCAGATGCCCGCGTCGCTCAACTGGTACAGCATCCCCTCGCCTTCGACGAAGTGGCAGGAGATGTTCAGCGTGTTGGGCAATCGGGCCGCGCGTTGGCCGTTGACCTGCACCCAGGGAATGGTCGCCACGAGGGCGCGTTCGAGCCGGTCGCGCAGGGCTCCGATGCGGGTGGCTTCGTCGTCGAGGTTCGCGGCGGCCAGGTCGAGGGCCTTGGCCAACCCCACGATGTACGGCACGTTTTCGGTGCCCGCACGGCGGCCCTCCTCCTGATGTCCGCCGAAAAGCAACGGCCGCACGGGCGTTCCCCGGCGCACGAACAGCGCGCCGATCCCCTTGGGCGTGTGAAGCTTGTGGCCGGAAAACGAGAGCAGATCGACATGGCGGAACTCGCCTTCCAGGTCGATGGGCACCTTGCCGACCGACTGCGTCGCGTCGGTGTGGAAGACGATGGCCGGGTCGATTTCCTTGGCGATCCGGGCCAACTCGGCCACGGGGAAGATCACGCCCGTCTCGTTATTGGCGTGCATGATCGTCACCAGGAGCGTCTCCGGGCCGATCGCCCGGATGTACTGGCGGACGTCGAGCTTCCCGTCGCGGTCGACCGGAAGGAAGGTCACGGGATGCCCCTGGCGCTGGAGGTCCTTGCAGACCTCGAGCACGGCCGGGTGCTCGACGGTCGTGGTGACGATCTGGCGCCGGCCCGGCACGGCCTTGGCCACCCCCACGATGGCCGTGTTGTTGCTCTCCGTGGCGCACGAGGTGAAGATGAACTGGCGCGGGTCGCCGACCTTGAAGCAATCGGCCACGGTCTTGCGCGCCCGGGCCATGGCCTCTTGGGTCTTGCGGGCCGGCTCGTACATCGAGCTGGGATTGAAGAAGTCGTGCGTGAGAAACGGCGTCATCGCCTCGACCACTTCGGGGGCGATCGGCGTCGTGGCGTTGTTGTCGGCGTAGATGAGGCGCATGGCAGAAAACTCAAACCTGTACGACTCGAATCCGCTCGTCGACCAGGTCCTTGAGGGTCTTCTCGACCATCAGCTTCAACGTCTGGCCGGCGCTGGCGCAGCCGGAACAAGCCCCTTCGAGCCGGCAAAAGACGAGGTTGTCCTTGATGTCGATGATCTCCACGTCGCCGCCGTCGTGGGCGAGCATGGGGCGGACGATCTCGTTGATGGTCTTCTCGATCCGTTTGGCGTACTGGTAGGGCGACATGGCCTGGGGTGAGGGGGTCG
>DYLT01000239.1 GCA_020721945.1 Blastopirellula marina | reverse complement strand
TATGCGGTCCGGCCGCCGAGAGCCATGCGGCAACCCTCCTGAAATACAACGCGAAGACCGTCCACGGCGCCTTCGCGCTCCAAGAGATCAACGGCCGCGACATGGTCATCCTCCAGGCCCACCAGTTGGCGGCCACGCTCAACCCGCTGGAAGTCAGCCGCGTCTTGGCGGCCATCGCCTACCAAGCCGACCAGGTCGAGCAGCGGCTGACGGGCGCGGACGAGAACTGAGCGCGGACCAGCGATGAGGGAGGAACGATGGGGGTTACGGGCCGGTTGCGGTGCGCCGTCATGGTCGTGGCCCTCGTCGCCGGCACGCTGCCGCTTGGTTGGATGGATCGCCGGTCGTGGTCGCTGTTGGGCAACACGCTCGATCTGGCGGTCGGGACCTTGGCCCTCAGCTTGCCGTTGGGGACCGTGCTGGCATGGCTTGTGGTGCGTACCGATCTGCCCGGCCGGCGCATCGCCGCGGCCCTGCTGGCGGCTTTGCTCTTCGTGCCGCTGTATCTTCAAGCCGCGGCATGGCAGGCGGGCTTCGGCCTTCAGGGATGGTACACCGCGGTCTGGCACGGCCAGCCCCTGCTCGATGGCTTACGCGGCGCGGCGTGGATCCACGCGATGGCTGCCCTGCCCTGGGTCGTGCTGATCGTCGGGGCCGGCCTGTGGCTCGTCGAGCCGGAACTGGAAGAGCAAGCCCTCTTGGACGCCTCGGCCTGGCGGGTCTTCCTTCGTGTCACAGCCCGCGGCGCCGCGGGGTCGGTCCTGGTGGCGGCCCTGTGGGTCCTCCTCGGCGCGGCCGGCGAGATCACCGTGACCGACCTGTTCCAGGTCCGCACGTACGCCGAAGAGGTCTACACCGCGCTGTCGATCGGATCGCTCGAGGAGTCCTCGCTCGATCTGCTTCCCGGCGTGCTTTTGACTGTATGGTTGGCCTGCGCGGGCTTGACCGTCGCTGCCCGGCTGTCGGCCATGGACCGGCCGCCCAGCCTTCGGCCGCGTCGCGTGTTCCGCCTGGGCGCGGCGCGCTGGCCCTTGGCGATCCTTGTGGGGATACTCTTGGCGGCCGCGGTGGGCGTGCCCCTGGCGAACTTGCTGTATCAGGCGGGCGCCGAGGTGACGCAGACCGAAGCGGGCCGGGTGCGCGGCTGGTCTTTGCTGAAGACGTGGGCGATCGCCTGGCAGGGCCCGTGGCGTTTCCGACGGGAGTTCGGCTGGTCGCTGTTGATCGGCGGTCTTTCGGCCGGGACAGCCGTCGTGGTGGGGGCGGCGTTGGCCTGGTGGGGACGGGATCGCCGGCTGCGTCGCGTCCTCGTGCTTGGGGCGGTTGGCCTGGCGCTGGCCATTCCCGGCCCGATCCTCGCCCTGGCGACGATCCGCCTTTTCAACCGGCCCGAGTGGCCGGCGCTGCATTGGCTCTACGACCGTTCGATCGCGGCGCCTTGGCTGGTGTTGACGTTCCGCGGCCTGGGGCCGGCCACGCTGGTGCTCTGGCACGCCCTGCGCACCGCGCCCCAGGTGCTGCTGGATGCGGCCGCGGTCGACGGGGCAAGCCCGGCGGCGCGATTCTGGCGGATCGTCATGCCCAGTCGCCTTGGCGCATTCGGCCTGGCGTGGCTTCTGGCCTTTGCGGTGGCCCTGGCCGACCTGGCGGCGAGTATTCTCGTCGTGCCGCCCGGCGTGACAACCCTTTCGATCCAGAGCTTCAATCTCTTGCACTATGGGGTGCATGACCAGGTGGCCGGGATCTGCCTGGCGCTGGTGGGGTGGTTTGCGGTCCTGGGCGCGGTCATGGCCCGGCTGGCGCGGCGTCTTCCACCGTTGGCGCGCTGGCGGTAACCACTCGCCCGACGCTCCCCCAGCGGCAAGGGCCGTCGGAGGTGGCGCGTGGTGGTCGATTTGCGAAGCCTGGTGAACCACCGTAGAATAGGATGTTGAGGGCGCGGGTTCTTTCGACCTCTGTTTTGTTTTCCCGGTGTTGCCGAGCCGCGGCATACGGATTGCGGGCCATCGATGAGCCAGATTCCTCCTGAAGAGGCGATGCAACCAGGCCGTCAGGCGCCTGCGGCGCGCCGATTTCCCGTCCCGGCATGGGCAGGTCTTGGCGTCGTGGTCCTCGCGGCGATTGGTGGGACGTGGGCCTGGACCTATCGCGGGGCAGAATCCCAGGATGCGCCACCGTCGGATCGCGAGGCCGTCGCGCCGCGTGCTGCCAGGGGACCGGGCGACGCTTCGCCCGCGCCAGCAAGCAAGGACCTTCGGTCCCCCGCGGAGTTGCTGGGCCTGGATCCGCAGGTTCCGACCACGGCCGAAGGCCTGAATCAAGAGGCGTTCGCCACGTGTGCCCGGTTGATCCAGGATTTGCCGCGCCGGCCCGAGGCGTATGCCGTGGCGGCGTTCATCTACAACCGTCACGGGCGCACGGCCGAAGCGGCCCGATGCTGGCAGCAGGCGCTCGAGGTCAACCCGAAGTTCGCTCCGGCCTACAACGGGTTGGGCATGGTGGCCGCGGGCAAGGGCGAGCACGAGAAGGCGGCAGAATTCTGCCGAAAAGCCATCGAGTTGGACCCCAATCTCGACCACGCGCACAGCCTCTTGACCGACGTGTTGTTGCGCGAGGGGAAGGCCAAAGAAGCCTTGGCGGCCGCGCGGGAGTACGTCAAGCGGTTTCCGAAGGCCGGCGACAGCCATTTCTGGCTGGGCCAGGCCCTTCTGGATCTCGAGCAGTACGACGAGGCCCGAGCGAGCCACGAAGAGGCAATCCGCATCGATCCGAACTATACGGGCGCGTACCATTCGCTGGCCACGGTTTACGCGCGGCTCGGCCAGCGCGAGAAATCGCGCGAGTACCGCGCGAAGTTCGCCGCGATGAAGGAGAAGGAGCTCGAGGCCGACCGCGGAAAGAGCCGAGGCTATCTGGATCTGGCGACCCAGATTCAAATCGCGGCGTCGTACCATCTGGCCGCGGGAAATGTCCACCTGAGCTTCGGGGATCCCCAGAAGGCCGAGGCGCATTGGCTTCGGGGCGCCGCCGTGGCCCCCAAGCTCGTTGCTTGCCGCGAAGCGTTGGTGTCGTACTACCAGCGGCAGAACCGGCTGGGCTCGGCGCTGTGCCAGCTCGACGAGTTGCTGGCGATCGAGCCGCGCAACGCGGAGTACTGGATCCAGAGCGGCCGCTTGCTGGCCCGGATCGGCGACCCCGACGGCGCCGAGGCGGCGTTCCGCAAGGCCGTCGAGATCGCGCCCGAAGCGCCCGACGGCTACCTGAGCCTCGCGGAGCTGTTCCTGCAAGCGCGGCGCAAGCTGCCGGAAGCGGCGCCGCTGGCCGAAAAGGCGGCCCAATTGGCGCCGTCGGCGCTGGCCTATCTGCTTTTGAGCGCCGCGCGCGAGGAGCAGGGCGATCGCAAGGGGGCCATTGCGGCCGTCGAGGCGGCGATGAAGCTTGAACCGGGCAATCCGCAAATCCGGGGGTTTCATGAGCGGCTTACGAAAGACACGCGATAGCCGTCGCCCCCGAACGTCGCGGCGCGCCGCGCCCGCCATCCTCCTCGCCCTGGCCGCGGCCGCGGTCGGCCCCGGCGGCCCCTGCCGGGCCGAGTGCCCCATTCAGCTCAAGGACATGACGGCCGAGGTGGGCCTGGATTTCGTCCACACCGACGGCAGCAGCGGGCGGCGCTTCGTCATCGAGCCGATGTCGGCGGGGCTGGCCACCTTCGACTACGACGGCGATGGACTCGTCGATATCTACTTCGTCAACGGGGCCCCCCTGCCCGGAATGCAGGTCGATCGGCCCCCCAAGAACCGCCTCTACCGCAACCTCGGCGACTGGCAATTCCGCGATGTGACCGACGCTGCCGGCGTCGGCGACACGGGCTACGGGCTGGCCGTCGCCATCGGCGACTACGACAACGACGGTTGGCCCGACATCTACCTCAGCAACTACGGCCCCAACGTCCTCTACCGCAACAACGGCGACGGCACCTTCACCGACGTGACCCAGCGGGCGGGCGTGGCGACCGGCAACGACATCCCCGCCGAGAAGAAGGTCGGCGCCGGCGTGAGCTTCCTCGACATCGACGCCGACGGCAACCTCGACCTCTATTGCGCCAACTACATGCGCTTCGCGCCCAGCGACAACAAGGTCCCCGTCGTCGACGGCATCCCCCGGTATTCCGGCCCCAAGGACTTCGACCCCGAACACGACATGCTCTTCCGGAACCTCGGCGACGGCACCTTCACCGACGTCAGCGCGCCGGCGGGAATCGCCTCGTACCGCGGAACCGGCATGGGCATCATCTGCCTCGACTTCGACGACGACCGCGATACCGACATCGTCGTCATGAACGACCTGCGCCGCAACTTCCTGTTCGAGAACGACGGCAAGGGCAGGTTCAAGGAACTGGCCCTGGGCGCGGGCGTGGCGTTCAACGTCGACGGAATGGAGCGCGGGAGCATGGGCATCGACGCCGCCGACTTCGACAACGATGGCCGGATCGACCTCTACCAGACCTCGTTCGGCAAGGAACTGCCCACCCTTTACCGCAACACGGGCGACGGCATGTTCGACGACGTGACCCGATCCCGGGGCGCAGGCGCCGGCCTGTACCAGCACGTCAAGTGGGGGCTGGGCTTCGCCGATTTCGACAACGACGGCTACCGCGACGTGTACGTGGCCAATGGCCATTTGGACGACAACGTCCACCTCTTCGACGACTCGACCTCGTACTACGTGCGCAACACCGTGCTTCGCAACACCGGCGGCCGCTTCACCAACGTTTCGGACGCCTGCGGCGACGGCACGCGGCCCGAGTTGAGCAGCCGCGGGGTCGCGCTGGACGACCTGGACAACGACGGCCGCATCGACATCGTGGTGCTCAACTCGCGCCGCGAATCGACCCTGGTCCGCAACGTCTCGCCCAAGGGCCAGAACCACTGGCTCCAAGTGCGGCTTCAAGGCCTCCGGTCGAACCGCGACGGCGTCGGAGCCCGCGTCGACGTCGTGGCCGGCGATCTCCGGCTGGTCGACGAGGTCCACAGCGGGCGGGGTTACCAGAGCCATTTCGGCACACGGCTCCATTTCGGGCTGGGGCCGCGCAACCGCGCCGACCGCGTCACGGTCCGCTGGATCGGCGGCGGGGTCGATGTCGTCGAGAACGTCGAGGCGGACCAGGGGATCACGATCGTCGAAGGCAGCCGGCCGAACGCCCGAACCGAAGCAAGCAAGCCCTGACCTCCCCCTCCAACCCCTAAGGAATCCAGCGGTGGATTGGCACGTGACCTGCGAGTGCGGCAGACCGGTGGCGGTCGACGCGGGCATGGCCGGTGGGGAGGTCGTCTGTTCCTGCGGCCGCCGCGTGGCGGTTCCCACGCTCGGCGAACTGAGACGGCAAGCCCGGGGCGAGGCGACGGAGATCGACCTGGCCAGCAAGGGTCGCGGCAAGCCCGGGATGGTGGGATCCGCCGGGCTCGTGCTGGCGGTGCTGGCGGTGGTGGTCGGGGCCGTGGCGGGCGTGCGCGCGCTGCGGCCCGGCCCGGCGCCCGAGGCCGGCGCTACCTCGAAACCCGCCGAACCAGGGGCGACGGTCGCGCACCAGGCGGGCAAGGCTGCGTCGGCCAAGGGCAAGGACGCGGCCACCGAGGCCATCGCGGCCCTGTTGGCGCAGAGTCCGTTCGCCAAACACGCGCGCGATCTGCCTCAAGAGATCTTCGGCGGCGATCGTGTCGCGCTTTCGGAGGAGCCCGATGCGCCGGTGCCCGACCCCGAGGCGACCTTCGGCACGTTTTGTTCGACGTGCCATGTCCTTCCCCCGCCCGACGTCGAGCCGAAGCGTCTCTGGCCGGCCAAGATCCGGCAGATGTACCGCTATGCGCGGGGGCCGCGCCCGCAACCCCCCGAGAAGATCCCGCCGATCAGGGCGGCGATCGCCTACTGGAGCTCGCGCGCGCCGGAGGATCTGACGTTGCCTTCCGACGCGATGGGGTCGCCCCCGTCGCCGCGGCCCTTTGCCCGCCACGAGGTCGTTCTAAAATCGATCCCTAGCCCTTCGGCGATTTCGTGTGTCCATTTCTGCCGGCTTTCCGACGAGGCGCCGGTTCAGGTGTTACTGTCGGACATGGGGCACGGGCTGGTGGTGCTTTGGACGCCGTCGGATCGGGCGTCGCCCGACCGCGTCCTCGCCCGCATCCCCCATCCCAGCCGCACCCAGGTGGTCGATCTCGACCGCGACGGGCTTTGCGACATCCTCGTGGCCAACCTCGGCGACTTCTGGCCGGTGGACACGACCAAGGGATCGGTGGTCTGGCTCCGCAACCGGGGACAGGGCCAATTCGAGCCGGTGACGCTGATCGACGGCTTGGGGCGAGTCAACGACGTGCAAGCGGCCGACTTCGACGGCGACGGCGACCTGGACCTCGTCGTGGCCATCTTCGGGAACCTCAGCACGGGAATGATCGTCTACCTCGAAAACGTGGCGCAAGGCCGGTCGCTACCCGAGTTCGAGCCGCTGCCGGTCGATCAGCGGACCGGGACCACCGACGTCCTGATCGCCGACATCAACCAGGACGGTCATCGGGATTTCGTCGCGCTTCAGGCCCAGGAGCACGAGCACATATTGGCTTTTCTGAACCGGGGTTGGGGAAGCTTCCAGGTGGAAACGGTGTACAAGGCCCCGCATCCGAGGTGGGGTTCGACGGGCATTCAACTGATCGATCTGGACGGCGACGGCGACCTCGACGTGCTGTTCAACCACGGCGACGCATTCCAGTTCCCCGCGATCGCCCGGCCGTACCACGGGGTCAGTTGGCTCGAGAACCAAGGCGTGTTTCCCTTTGCCTATCATCGCTTGACGCACCTGCCCGGCGCCCAGACCTCGTTGCCGGGCGATCTCGATGGCGACGGCCGCGTCGACGTGGTGTCCAGCGCGTTGATTCCGGGATTCAACCCGAAGTGGCTCGAGGCCGCGTCGATGGACAGCGTCGTCTGGCTCCGGCAAACCGCCCCGGGTGCGTTTCGCCGGTACTCGCTGGAAACCGGCCTGCCCTATCATGCGTGCGGCGAGGTGGGCGACTACGATGGAGACGGCGATCTGGACATCGTGCTGGGCAACTTCTTCGTGTTCCCGCACGAGAACGTCCCTTGGAACGCCTGCCTGATCGTCTTGGAGAACCAGGCGGCGGCGCCCCGGCCGCGCGAGGGCCGGTAGGTTCGCGTTTCAGCCGCCGTTGGGGAGGTACTCGGCGGCGCCGCCCTCGACGAGAAGCACGCGCCGGTCCACGTCCACGTCCTGGAACCGGTCGACGTGGCCGCCGATCCAGCGGACCTCGATCGCGTCGACGCGCTCGGCCGGCCCCAGCCCGAAATGCAGGCGCCAGCCGCAATGGCCTTGGTAGCCGCGCCCGCTGTGGACCTCTTGGAGCTGGGTCGTTGCGCCCGCGGTGACGTACACGTGCGCGCCCACCCCGTCGCGGTTGCTTCGGGTGCCGCGCAGCTCGATCTGGAGCCAATGGTTCGCCGCGCGCGGCGATTCGTTACGGATGACGGTGGGCCGGTTCCGGGCGTTGAGCACGACGAGGTCCACGCGGCCGTCGTTATCCAGGTCGTCGGCGGCCGAGCCGCGGCTGCTGTACCGCGGGGCCAGGCCATCGCCGCAGGCGTCGGAGACGTCGGCGAACTTGCCGCCCCCGATGCCACGCAACAGGGCATTGGGCGCTTCGTAGCTGGCGATGGCCGAATAGTCCTTGAGGTTGTCCTGCGTGTTGCCGTTGGCCACGAACAGATCCACCAGGCTGTCGTTGTCGAAGTCCGCGAAATGGACGCCCCAGTTGATGTACGGCACGAGCGAGCTGCCGGGGACCGCCTGGGCCGTGACTTCCTCGAAACAGCCGCGGCCGGTGTTCCGGTAGAGGGCAGGCAGTTGCTCGGAATACGAGGTCTGGAAGAAATCGAGCCAGCCGTTGTTGTCGTAGTCGGCGCAGTCGACGCCCATGCTGGCCAGGTATCGCCCCTGCGAATCGAACGCCACGCCCTGTTCGATGCCTACCTCGCGGAACTTCCCCGTGCCGTCGTTCGCGTACAGGTAATTGCGCGACACGTCGTTCAAGACGAACAGGTCGGTGTCGCCGTCGTTGTCGTAGTCGGCGGCGATCATGCCCATGCCGGTTCCCTGCCCGTCCTCGATGATTCCCGACTCCTTGGTCACGTCGGTGAAGGTGCCGTCGCCGTGGTTGCGGAAGAGCGTGTCGCCGACGCCGCGGTAGACCAGGGGCGAGGGGTAGATGTGGCGTCCGTCGATGATGTGCGGCTTGTACGTCTCGTACGAGAAATCGACATAGTTGGCCACGAACAGGTCCAGATTGCCGTCCTGGTCGATGTCGAGGAAACAGGCCCCGGCGCCGACTTTGTCGCCATCGGCGACACCGGCCGCGTGGGTCACGTCGG
>DYLT01000556.1 GCA_020721945.1 Blastopirellula marina | reverse complement strand
CCGCCTGCCAGTTCGATCTTCCCCTTCCCGCTTCGCGCGGCGCGATCGTCGCTCGGGTCGATCGGATGCTCGAGATGATCGACCAGGCGGTGGTCGGGTACGAGCCGTTCTTCGACGTGCGACTGGTCGTGTTCCCCGAGTTCGCCCACGCGGCTCCCATCTATGCCACGGCGGAGGAGTTGCTCGACCGGCTGGCGCTGCCGGTGCCCAACGAGCACACCGACCGCTACGTCGAGAAGGCCAGGGAAAGAGGAATCTACCTTGTGCCGGGGACGTTCCTCGAAGCATCGCCTCGATGGCCCGGGCATGTGTTCAACACGGCATGCCTCATTGGCCCCGAGGGGATCGTGCTGAAGTATCGGAAGGTCCATCCTTGGATTCCGTGGGAGGTCCACTCCAGCCCGCACGACCTGCCCGGCTACGACGAGCCCTTGTTCCCCGTGGCCGAGACGGAGATCGGGCGGATCGGGGTGGGCATCTGCTACGACTGGTTGTTTCCCGAGGCCGTGCGGCAACTGGGTTTGGCCGGGGCCGAAGTGCTGGTGCGCGTCTCGGCCTACATGGATCCGTGGGGGACGGCCGTGCCGATGGACTGGTGGACCCTGACCAATCGCATGAGGGCGATCGAGAACATGGCTGCCGTGGTGGCCGCCAACCAGGCGGCGAGTCTGAGCAACTATCCACCCTTCAGTTGGCCCGGCGGCAGCATGATCGTCGATCCCGACGGGCGTGTACTGGCCCAGGCCGAGCCGGGGCCTGGCGATCGGATCGTCGTCGGCCCGGTCGATCTGGCCGCCTTGCGGGCCCAGCGCCAGCGCCGTCGGGGGCACCATCTGTTGGCCCACCTCCGCACCGAGGCCTACGCCGGCTATGCCCAACCGATCTTCCCACAGGGCCGTGGCCCCGAGCCGCCCACGGTCGAGTCGAACGAGGCCGCGATTCGCCGGGGCCGCGAGCGCTTGCACGGCTGAGCCGGGTGGCGACTCGTCGAAAGGGCATGTTCCGATCCTCTCGTCGCGCCGGCCGTGGGCTTCTGGGTCGCTCGGGCAGCCCGCCGCATCGAGGTCGCTAAGGAGCATGGGGTACAGGAGAATCTCGTGCAGGCCGCGCGCGCCCAGCCGGCCGCCCACCAGGTGCGTGTGGACGTCGAGCATCGGGACTTCCGCCAGGGCCTGCGTGAGTTCGTCGGCCCATCGGGTCACGGCAGCTTCGGGGAACGGGTTAGACGGCATGGGGAAGGACGGCGTGGGCGGCGAGGAACTGCTCGACGGGCAGCATAGCCTCGGCGATGTCGCGCTCCTC
>DYLT01000238.1 GCA_020721945.1 Blastopirellula marina | reverse complement strand
TCGGGTCTGTGGGAGCCCCGGGCGGGCAACCGCCCGGGGCCACCCGGTCCCGATTCTGCGGTCCGGATTCTGTCCCGGATTCGTCCACACCAAGGCCACGAAACGAAAACTCAGGCGACTGGGAATCACGCTCCGCACTCTGAAAAAAGCCGATTCAGATACGAGTTAGCGCTGTAGTACTAAATGGGGTTGCACGATTCTGGGAAATGCCGCAGCGCGGGCATCTTGCCCGCACCGATGCGGCCGAGACGGCCGCGCGTTAGGTTCCCGCAAGTCCCTTTCGATCGGCGTCTCCCCCATGCCGTGGGCCTGCGCGACAACTGAAGACGAGCGCCTTCGGCCCCCCGATTCCGACCGCGGCACAACGACCTTATCGCGTCGGATCCCAAGCGGGGCGTTGACCGTACCGGGGTGGCTCGTCGCCCAGCCGTCCCACGCCGCCGACGCCATCGGACCGAGGCAGTCCGGGGATCGTCACTGGAACCATCGCACTTGACGGTTGGGACACTGGCGAAAACGGCATCGTCTGTGCAGTGGAGGCAGACAGGCGAGATGAGGCAACCGACGTAGCCGAGGCAATCGTGGAAATGCCGGGTGTGCTGCGGCTTCCTGCGGACGATGGGACGCCGCTGACCGCAACCCGCGTGACGACCTCCTGTGGGGCACGGCACCACGCGCCAACGGGCACGCGAACCACCTGGGTTTCCGGCACCAACCGCCGACACACCACGGGTACCTGCACCACTTCGGTACGCCGCTCCCAACGCGTGTGGGGCACGTAGCGAGCGGCTTGATAGGGTTCGGCAAACGGGTTCCAGCGATTCACCCAATAGGTTTCCCAGCGATACTCCGTGACAGGCGTCCACCACGTTCGAACCACGTCGCGCGTTTCCTGGACCACCTGTTCTCGGTAGAAGGTCTGGCGACAATCCTGATAGGCTACCGGGGGCGCGACCGGGTCGATGGTGCGCCGCGTCTCGCGGTAGGTGATGCCGTTGTGCTCGAAGTAACGAATTTCGTCGGCCCCCAAGGCCATGCCCGCGGTCAGCACGAGCCAGGCACACCAGGTTCCTGGGACCATGACGCGATGGCACGGGGTCGTTGCGGTCGGGCGATGGGGCGCGGGGGCGTGGATCATACGCTTCGGGTTCGGTTTCCTCTTCCTCATCATCGGAGTTTTGCCTTCGGGCGCTCCAACTCGGCGAGGCGAAACCGCCGTACGACTTGCGTCGGGCGGTTCGAGCGACTGGTTGGCAGGTGCCCTGGTGGCGGGTTGGTTGCTGGCGCGGGTTGGCCCCCTTGAAAAACGGAAGAGGATTCGCAATCCTAGAGGTTGCCGCCGCCATCCTGCCACCTAGTGGTCCTGGACGCGGTGAAAGAGGGGTATTCCTTCGGTGAGAGGCCACGACGTGATGGACCCGGACCTGCTGAAGATGGTGCTTTGCCCGGAAACACGGATGCCGTTGCGCGAGGCCGACGCCGCGCTGGTGGCGCGGCTGAACGAAGGCATTGCTGGCGGCCGGGTAAAGAACCGGGCTGGCCGTCTCGTGGAGACGCCGTTGGATGGCGGTCTGATCCGCGAGGACGGCGCCGTGGTCTATCCGGTGATCGACGGCATTCCTGTGTTGCTGATCGACGAAGCCATCCCGCTGGAAGCGGCGCACCCTGCGTGACGAGATCCACGACGAGCGGTCCCGTGCGCCTTGGGCGACGTGGCGGACCGCGGCCCCCTGACCCCCAAGGAGCGCAAGCATGATCAAGGTCGGAATTGCCGGCGTCGGATTCATGGGCATGATCCACTATCTGGCCTACCAGAAGGTCCAGGGGGCCAAGGTGGCGGCCCTGTGCGAGCAGGATCCCAAGCGGCTTGCGGGCGACTGGCGTTCGATCAAGGGGAACTTCGGGCCGCCGGGGCAGGTTATGGAGCTGGGCCACATCGCACGCTACGCGAAGCTCGAAGACCTGCTGGCCGATGCGAATCTCGACGCGATCGACATCTGCTTGCCCCCGTCGTGGCATGCCCGGGTGGCGATCGACGCCTTGCGGGCCGGAAAACACGTCTTCTGCGAGAAGCCCATCGCCCTGAAGCCGGACGATGCCGACGCCATGGTGCAGGCCGCGCAGAGCGCGGGCAAGCTGCTGATGATCGGCCACGTGCTGCCGTTCTTTCCGGAGTACCAGTTTGCCTACGAGGCGATCAAGAGCAAGCGGTACGGCCGAATGTTGGGCGGGTATTTCAAGCGGATCATCTCGGACCCCTTGTGGCTACCCGACTTCTACAATCCGGCGACCACGGGCGGGCCGATGATCGACCTCCACATTCACGATGCGCATTTCATCCGTCTGGTCTGTGGCATGCCCCGGGGTGTCCACACGGTCGGCCGCATGAGGGGCGAGGTCGCCGAGTTGTTTCAGACCCAATTCCTGTTCGACGATCCCAGCCTCGTCGTCACGGCTGCCAGCGGGGCGATCATGCAGCAGGGACGGCCGTTCACCCACGCCTTCGAAATCTATCTGGAGCGGGCCACGTTGCTGTTCGATTTCGCCGCGATCACCGACCATCCGCACCATCTGCCGCTGACCGTGCTGACAGCCGATGGCGGCGTGGAGCGCCCGCAGCTCGGCTCGGGCGACCCGGTCGATGCCTTCGTCGCCGAGATCGGCGAGGTCGTCCGCTCGATCGAAAAGAACATCCCCTCGGCGGTGCTCGACGGCGGGCTGGCCCGCGACGCCCTGGTGCTGGGGCACCAACAGACCCGGTCGCTGGTCGAGAAGCGGTTCGTCGAGGTGTAGGATGATCCACGTCGGCATCGCCGGCATCGGCTTCATGGGGATGATCCACTACCTGGCCTGCCAGCGGTTGAGCAAGGTCCGGGTGCGCGCGATCTGCGATCAGGATCCCCAGCGGCTCTCGGGCGACTGGCGGTCGATCCGCGGCAGTTTCGGTCCCCAGGGGCGGATGATGGATCTCAGCGGCGTCTCGCGGTACGCGCGTCTGGAGGAGATGCTCTCGGACCCCCGGTTGGACCTGATCGACCTCTGCCTGCCTCCCTCGGCCCGTCCGGCCGCCGCCGTCGCGGCGCTCCGGGCCGGCAAGCACGTCTTCTGCGAGAAGCCCATCGCGCTGAAGACGGCCGACGCCGACCGCATGCTCAGCGCGGCCGAAAGCGCCAAACGGCTGCTCTTGGTCGGGCACGTGCTGCCGTTCTTTCCCGAGTACCGGTTCGTGTATCAGACGGTGGTGACGGGCAAGTACGGGCGCCTGTTGGGGGGAAGTTTCGAGCGGGTCATTTCCGACCCCCGCTGGCTGGCCGACTTCTACGATCCCGACACCACGGGCGGGCCGATGATCGACCTGCACATCCACGACGCGCATTTCATCCGGCTGCTGTGCGGGCAGCCGCGCACGGTGCACACCATCGGCCGGATGCGCGGCGACGTGGCCGAGTGGTTCCACTCGCAGTTCCTGTTCGACGATCCTCGTCTGGCCGTCACGGCGACCGGGGGCGTGATCCGGCAGCAAGGCAGGCCCTTTACCCACGCCTACGAGGTCCATCTGGAACGCGCGACGCTCTGGTTCGAGTTCGCCACGGTTGGAAAGCAGGCCGTGCTGGCCACGCCCGTGACCGTGTTGACCGACAGCGGCCGGGTGTTGCGGCCCAAGCTCGGTTCGGGCGACCCGGTCGACGCCTTCGCCGCCGAATTGAACGAGGTGGCCAGGTCGATTGCCAGCGGCGAGCCGTCGATCGCCTTGGACCCCCAGTTGGCCCGCGACGCTTTGTTGCTGTGTCATCGCCAGACGCAATCGCTGGTGCGCCGGCGGGCGATCCGCGTGTAAAGGAGGCCTCGCCGGTGGGATACGAGCAACTGTGGGCGCCTTGGCGTCTGGCCTACGTTCAGGGGGAGCTGCCCGAGCCCCCCTCGGAACGCCTGGAGCTGCTTCCCGGCGCCGATCCCGAGTGCTTTCTTTGTCAAGCGGTGGCCAGCCCCTCGGACCGTCGCCGCCTCGTGGTTTGGCGAAGCGACTGCTCGCTGGTGTTGCTCAACCGCTACCCTTACAACAACGGGCATTTGCTGGTCGCGCCGAAACAGCATCGCGCAAGCCTCGACCAGTTGACGGCAAAGGAGCAACTCGATTTGATGCAATGCCTCACGCACATGGTGGCACGGCTCGAAAGGGCTCTCCACCCGGACGGCTTCAACGTGGGGCTGAATCTGGGACGCGCGGCAGGGGCGGGCCTGCCCGGACATCTCCACTGGCACGTGGTCCCCCGCTGGAGCGGGGACACCAACTTCATGCCAGCCCTGGGGGCCGTCAAGGTCATTCCCCAAGCCCTTGACGCCCTGTGGGAGCTATTGACCACGGATCTGTCCGGGGAGAAGCCGGACCATGCTGCCGAACCTTGATGCCCTGCGGCGCGGTCGTGGGAGGCGCCCGCAGCGCGTTGTCCCATGCGGGCCTGGCCGGGACGGCCGACTTTCGCCGGCTGGTGGGTCGGCTTACAATAGGAACTAGCCGACGAGGGCGCGATATTCCCGCGGCGCTAGCACGCAGCCGATCATTTCACCCATCTTTCATCCGAGGCGATTATACCCATGGGCTTGATTCTCCTTCGGGCCATTTTCCTGATGGTTGCCATCGGGCTGGCGGTCTCGATCCTCTGGCAGGAGATCCTTCCGATCGAAAGTCCCTGGATGGCTTGGGCCGTCTTCTTCGGGGTGTTGCTGATCGCCATTGGGGTCATCGCGATCGACATCGCCATACCCCACAAGCCGCTGGATGTGATTTCCGCGGTGTATTTCGGGTTGATCGTGGGGCTGTTTCTGGCCTACGTGGCCGGGTTGGCCTTGACGCCGATCCTGCCCCCTAGTGCCGAGCGTATCCGCTCGCCCGTTCAACTGATTCTCGCGGCGGTGCTGTGTTACACGTGCATCACGTTGCTCCTCCAGACGCGCAACGATTTCCGGTTCATCATCCCCTACGTCGAGTTTTCCAAAGAGGTCAAGGGGCGCCGGCCGTACATCCTCGATACGAGCGTGGTGATCGACGGTCGGATTGCCGACGTGGTCGACGCGAACCTCTTCGATACCCAATTGATCATGCCGCGGTTCGTCATCAACGAGCTTCAGGCGATTGCCGATAGTTCCGACCGGCTGCGGCGCAGCCGGGGGCGTCGCGGGCTGGATATCCTCAACAAGCTGCGCAATTCGCCCAATGTCGACCTGCAAATCTACGACCGCGAACTGCCCGAATTCGCCGGTCAGCCCGTCGACATGAAGCTCGTGACGCTTGCCAAGCACCTCACCGGCAAGCTGATCACCAACGACTACAACTTGAACAAGGTCGCGCGCCTTCACGGGGTCGGCGTGGTCAATCTCAACGATCTGGCCAACGCCCTGAAGCCGGTGTTCTTGCCGGGCGAGCACTTGGAGGTGCGGGTGGTCAAGCCCGGGGAAGAGGTCGGTCAGGGGGTCGGCTATCTGGACGATGGCACGATGGTCGTCGTCGAGTCGGGCCGGGATCACATCAACGAATACGTCACCATTTCCGTCACCAGCGTCCTTCAGACCAGCGCTGGCCGGATGATCTTCGGCCGTTACGAGAGCAGCCGTCCGCGGACCTGAGGCGCGCTCCGTGGGCCGGCCTTCGGTTGGCCCTCTGGTCCTCTTCACCCCGATTGCCTCCCTCATGCAACTCTTTTACGCCCTCACGCTGTTTGCCAGCGCGACGCTGCTGTTCTTGGTTCAGCCGATGTTCGCCAAGATGGCGCTGCCACTGTTGGGGGGAACCCCGGCGGTCTGGAACACCTGCATGGTGTTCTACCAGGCGGTGCTCTTGCTGGGGTATCTCTATGCCCATTTCTCGACGAAGTGGCTCGGGCCGCGCCGCCAGGCGGCGGTCCACCTGGCCGTGCTTCTGCTGCCGTGGCTCGTGTTGCCGATCGGCATTGCCGCGCACCAGCTTCCCACGGGCGGCGAAAACCCGGTTCCCTGGCTCTTGTTGCTGTTGACCGTTTCGGTGGGGTTGCCGTTCTTCGTGGTCTCGGCCAGCGCGCCGATGCTCCAGGCGTGGTTTGCGGCCACGGGTCATCCGTCTGCTCGGGACCCCTACTTTCTGTATGCCGCCAGCAACTTGGGGAGCATGTTGGCCCTGTTGGGCTATCCGGTGCTGGTCGAGCCGCATCTGGCGCTGGCGGCCCAGTCGCGGTACTGGGCGATGGGGTACGCGGGGCTCAGCGTGCTGACCTTCGGATGCGCGGTGCTGTTGTGGCGCTGGCGGCGCGCTGACGACGCGGCGGACCGCGCGGCGCCGATCGACCGGACGCCCGACGTGGCGGATCGCATGGCGGCCCCGACCGCGTCCCAGCGGCTCCGCTGGCTGGCCCTGTCGTTCGCGCCGTCGAGCCTGCTATTGGGCGTGACGACCTTCATCCAGACCGATCTGGCCGCGGTGCCGCTATTCTGGGTCGTTCCGCTGGCGCTGTACTTGTTGACGTTCGTCCTCGTCTTCGCCCGGCGCCCACTGGTCTGGCACCGGGGGATCCTCTGGCTCCAGCCGTTCCTCGTGGTGGCAACCGCCCTGATTTTTCATACCAACCTGACCGAATGGATGTGGGCGGTGCTCTTGTTGCACCTGGCGATGTTTTTCGTTACGGCGCTGGCGTGCCACGGCGAGTTGGCCCGATCGCGCCCCCCGGCCCGCTGGCTGACCGAGTTCTACATCTGGATGTCGCTGGGTGGCGTGCTGGGGGGGATGTTCAACGCCCTGGTGGCCCCGTCGCTCTTTCCCACGGTGGTCGAGTACCCCCTGGTCATCGTGGTGGCCTGCCTGCTTCGGCCCCAGCCCGCCCCGGCTGCGCACCCCGTTCGGTCGCGGTGGCTCGATCTGGTGATTCCGATCTGGCTGTGGTTCGTCCTCAAGGAGTTGACGCAGTGGTTGGCGCCGGCCGACCTCGGATGGATTCCGGTCTCGTGGGGGTCGATCGCGGTCCTTCTGGCCACCGGATCGATCGCCTGGGCGTTCCGGTCGTGGTGGGTCCGCGGGCCGATCCTTCTCGGCGTGGTGCTGTTCTCGGGGCTGTTGGTCCTCGAATCCGGCTGGCCGGCCAGGGTTTTGGCGATGATCCACGAGGTCGGCTCGAAGGACTGGCTCAACGAGACCGAAGTCGAGAGGTACGTCCTGGGACTGGGCGGCCTGGTCGCCCTGGCCTGCCTGTACCGGCCCGTGCGGTTCGGGCTGACCGTGGGCGTGGTGCTGCTGGCCGGGCATGTGTGGTACGGGCAGGACACGGGCGGCGAAGGGGCCCAAGAGCGGCTCCTCTATCGCGACCGGAGCTTCTTTGGCGTGCTCCGCGTCGAGGAGCAACTCGACCGCGACCGAGAGCCCAGTACCCGCACCCTCATGCACGGCTCCACCACCCACGGCCAGCAGAGCCGCGATCCCGAAGAGCGCCTGGAACCCTGGACCTACTACCATCGCGCGGGGCCCCTGGGCGAGATCTTCGAGTACCTCATCCACCCCGAGCGGCACCGCGAGCTTGCCGTCATCGGACTGGGTACGGGGACGACTGCGGCCTATGCCGAGAAGGGGCAGACGCTTACGTACTTCGAGATCGATCCCGCGGTCCGGCGCATCGCCGAAGATCCCTTCCCCTTCCTTCCGCCCGAAGACCCCTACTTGTTCACCTACGTCAACGACGCCCGACGGCGTGGCGCGCGCATCGACATCGTGTTGGGCGACGCTCGGCTGAAGCTCCGCGAGCAGAACGACGGCCGCTTCGACCTGCTGGCCGTCGATGCCTTCAGCTCCGATGCGATTCCCATCCACCTGTTGACCAAAGAGGCCTTCCAGCTCTACTTCCAGAAGCTGCGGCCCGAGGGGATCCTGATGGTCCACATCTCCAATCGCTATTTGGAGCTGTCGCCCGTGGTGGGCAATCTCGCCGCGGAACTCGGGCTGGTGGCGCGCCGCTTCAACGACTTCGACGAGCGCCAGCCTGGCGAGTACACCTCGGAATGGGTCGCCGTGGTCCGCCAGCCCGAACACCTCGGCGATCTGTTCGCCGAAGACCACTGGGAAGAGATCGCCCCCGACCCGCTGGTGGGCATCTGGACCGACGACTTCTCGAACATCTTGAGCGTCTTGACCTGGTATCGCGACAGCCGCCAGTGGCTCAGCCAGCGACTGGCCGGGTCGGAACCGGCGGGGGGTGGGGACGCGCAAGGGGCCGTCACACCGTAAGGGCTTTCGGCCACGGGGTGGCGAGGCCGTCCGATTTCCAGCAACTTCCGCGGGAAAACGTCGAAAATAGGGTGACGGCGGCCGGCCCGACGGTTGCCGCGGGCCGCGTGCCCGCCGGAGGGGGCCGGCGCACGGAAACGCTTGGCGCGGTCGCGTTTCCGGTTCGGGTCCCATCCACTCACCCCAGGCGAAGGAGCTTCTTCCCATGGCATTCGACGCATTCCTCAAGATCGACGGGATTCCCAGCGAGAGCACCGAC
>DYLT01000237.1 GCA_020721945.1 Blastopirellula marina | reverse complement strand
GACCTCGGGCCGATCCAGGTACACCCCCTCTTCGGCCGAAAGCCGCTCGCCCGAGTCGATTTTCCGCGCAATCGCGTCAAGCATGTCCCATCACCAGATCGATCGACCCGACCACGAACAACCCGATGCTGACCACCGCGTTGACGTGGAAGAACGCTCGGTTCACGCGCGACAAGTCGTCGGGCCGGACAATCGCGTGCTCGTACACCAACAGCGCCGCGATGGCCGCGACCCCGGCAAGGTAGATCTTCCCCAGACCATCATACACCAGCGGCAGGGCCGCCAGCAGCACAACCATCCCCAGATGGCAAAGGGCTGCCAGCCGTAGCGCCGCGCGCACGCCAAGCCGGGCGGGAACGCTGTGCAAGCGCATGGCGATATCGAACGCGGTGTCCTGGCACGCGTAGATCATGTCGAACCCGGCCACCCAGAGCAACACGGCCGCGCCCAGCACCAGCGGCGGCCAAGCCAAGGCCGCGCGGATCGCCACCCAAGCCGCCACCGGCGCCAGCATCAGCGCCGCCCCCAGCCAGAAGTGCGACAGCGCGGTGAACCGCTTCGTGAAACTGTAGGCGAAGAGGAACGCCAGCACCGGCCCCGAGGCGTACAGGGGCAGCGGGTTGTGCGGCAAGAACCACAGCGTGCCCGCCACGAACCCCACGGATGCCGCCGCGGTCAAGGCCACCACCCTCGATACGCGGAGAACCCCCGCCGGAAGGTGCCGCGACGCCGTGCGCGGGTTCAACGCGTCGATGCGCCGGTCGGCCAGCCGGTTGAAGGCCATCGCGGCGCTGCGGGCGCAGACCATGCACATCACAATGCCCGCCAGGTCTTGCCACCGGAACGGCACGGGCGGCTCGCTGCGGAGATTGGCCGACCAGGCCATGGCCGCGGCCAACAGCGCAAACGGCAGCGCGAACAGCGTATGGCTGAAGCGGATCAGTTCGAGGAGGTGGCGGATCGCACGCATCGCGGGTCGAACGGTCAGGGACTTCGGACGTTCTGTTTCGGTGGTTTGGCCTGATGGTGCAACGCGACGGTCAGCCGTCGCCGGCCGGACCCGCTGCGCACGGCACGCCCCCTCGAAGTCTACCCCATCGTCAATCCTTGCGCGCGTCGATCCTCACGCTGGCGGCGTACTCGTTGAAGTCGTAGCGATCGCAGCGATCGGCCATCCGGTGATGGAACGCCGTGTCCTCGGGCGCGGCGGGCGGCGCACAGCAACTCGCGGTGGCCGGCTGGGCCAACGGCAGTCCTAAGCTGCCGCAACAACACCCGCGTTCGGGCTCGACCCGGGCGTAGATGTTCAGATCGGCCTTGGTATCGACGATTTCCACGCGGCCGAAGCCCGCCTCGCGCAGACCGTTGCGGTACTCGTCGACCCCGATGGCCCCCGCCAGGCAGCCCACGTACGCCGCCCAATCGGAAGCCAGTTCTCTCGGCAGCGGCTTCTTGAGCACGATATCGCTGATGGCCGCGCGGCCGCCGGGCTTAAGCACTCGGGCGATCTCGCGGAAGACCGCGCGCTTGTCGGGCACCAGGTTGATCACACAGTTGCTGATGACGCAATCGACCGATGCATCGGGAAGGGGCAAGCGGTCGATCGTCGCCAGGTGGAACTCGACATTCGGAATCGGTTTCCCGTCGACGCTTCGGGCCGCGTTCTGCCGGGCGAGGTCGATCATCTCGGGGGTCATGTCGATGCCGATCGCCTTGCCCGAGGGACCGACCTTCGCCGCCGCGAGGAATACGTCCAGGCCGCCGCCGCAGCCCAAGTCGACGACCACCTCGCCCGGCTTCAGGCCAGCGAACGCCGTGGGATTGCCGCACGAGAGGCCCAGGTTGGCCTCGGCGGGGATGGACGCCAGTTGCTCGGCCGTGTAGCCGAACGCCTCGGCCACCGCGCGAACGCCCTCGTGCCGGCTGGACCAATCGCTTTGGGCGAGCGCCCCGTACCGGTCGCGCACCACGTCGACCACGTCGCGGTCCATGTCAGTCTCCTCCTTTTTCCGAGTTCCTGAGCGAGTTCATCAACTGGCCGACCATCGGGGTCATGTCGTCGGCCCGGATTAGCGAGAGGCAGCACACACGGTCGTTCTTGCGCCAGCCGACCAGGGCGAGCTTATCGCCAGGCCGGATGCCCGCTCTGGCTCGGGTCTCCTTGGGTAGCACCAACTGGCCCCGCTCGTCCACCGTGATGACGGCTTCGATGGCGTAGGAGATCTCGGCCCCGTCGGGGGCCGCACCGCATTTTCTGGCCCTGGACTTGTCCACGCCGGTCCCTTTGCCCTGACGGAATCAGTGATATCAGAGTTATCTGATTCTACTGATGTCCTGGCGATCGGGTCAAGGGCGTGGCCTTGGTGCGCCGCTGGCGGATGGGCTCCGGCCCATCTCGGGCGGGGGGCCGACCGACCATCGGTTCAAGATGATCTATTCGCGCAGCCGAATAAATGCTATATATACGCCTATCCGCATGTGATGCGGGCCCGACTTTCACCGCGAGCGAACGAAAGGACCATCCTATGGAGCATTCGCGTCTTATCGGCCTTGGAGTGGTGCTGCTGGCCAGCGGCCTCCCAGCGATTGCCCTGACCGGTTGCGGCAGCAGCGTGGCGCACACGGGTGCCGCTGAAGCCCGCAAGCCCAACGACGAGCCGAAGACCACGCTGAGCGATGCGTCCCAAAAACCGGGCAAGGGCATGGCCGCAATCAAACAGGCGGCGGGGGCGGGCAAGTACCTGTTCGTCTTCCTTTCGAAAGCCGACGACGAGCAAACGCTCGCCATGCGCAAGGTGTTCGACGACGCGATGCAGAAGGTCGCCGATCGCGCCCGATGGGTCGCGGTGAACACGACCGACCCCTCGGAGAACGACCTCGTCGAGAAGTTCGACTTGAGCCGCGCCCCCATGCCGCTGGTGTTGGCCCTGGCCCCCAACGGGGCCATCACCGGCGGCTTTCCACGAAAGTTCGAGGAAAAGGACCTCTTGGACGCCTTCGCCACGCCGGCCACCGAAAAGGTCATGAAGCCGCTCCAGGACGGCAAGCTCGTGTTCGTCTGCGTTCAGAATGACAAGACGAAATCGAACGAAGCCGCGATGCAGGGCGTGCGCGACTTCAAGGCCGACGCCCGCTACGCCAGCGCGACCGAAATCGTCACCCTCGATCCGGCCGACCAGCGAGAAGCCGAGTTCCTCGCCGATCTCCAAGTCCCCGCCGACACGGTGGAGGCCGTCACCGTGTTGGTCGTGCCGCCCGGACAGGCCATCGGCAAGATCCAAGGGCCGACGAACAAAGACGCCCTCATCGACCTGTTGAGCAAGGCCAACACGGGTTGCGGGCCGGGCGGCTGCGGGCCGGGCGGCTGCGGGCCGGGCGGCTGCGGGCCGAAGCAGTAGCGCGAGCGGCAAGCGATGGCCGTTCCCATGGGACGGCGGACCGCTTTCGCCGTTCGACGCGGCACGTTTCCTTCCCTTTTTCCGTGAAAGGAGTGCTCCGTGACACGGAAGTTGTGGTCCCTCGGTATCGTTGTGGCGACGCTGTCGGCGACGTGTGCGGCCTTCGCCCAGTCGCCCGCCGGCTCGCCCCCGGCGACCGCAGGTAAAGGCATGGCCGCGATCGCGCATGCCGCTGCCGGCGGTAAGTACCTGTTCGTCTTCTTTTGGAAGGAACAGAATCCGCAGACCGATGTTATGTGGAGCGTGCTCCAGCTTGCGATGGGCAAGTTTGGCGACGTGGCCGAGCTGGTGGCCGTCCATGTTGCCGACCCGGCGGAGAAGCCGATCGTGGCCCGGTTCGGCATCGACCGGTCGCCCGTTCCGCTGGTGTTGGCGCTGGCCCCCAACGGGGCGATCACCAAGGCGTTCCCGCGAACGCTCGACGAGAAGCAGTTGTCGCAAGCCTTCGTCAGCCGCGGCACGGCCGAGTGCCTCAAGGCCCTGCAAGCGCGCAAGCTCGTGCTTGTATGCGTCCAGAGCCGTTCGCCGTACGTCCGCCAGGCGTCGCTCCCGCAGGGCGTGGCCGACTTCGCGGCCGATGCGCGGTTTGCCCAGGCGACGGAAATCGTCTCGGTAGACCCCGCCGATCCGGCGGAAGCATCGTTGCTGCAAGATTTGCAAGTGGACTCGCGGGTGGGCGCGCAGACGACGGTGTTTCTCGCCCCGCCAGGCTCGGTCGTGGGCAAGTTCGTGGGGGCGGTCAGCAAGGAGCAGCTCGTGGCGGCGCTTCAGGCGGCCCGGTCCACCCCGTGCGCAGGCGGCAAGTGCGGTCCCGGCGGCTGCGGACCCAAGCGATAGGAGCCCTGTCCCATGAAACTGCGAACGCTCGTGTTGCGCGAGATTTTCGAGCGCAAGAGCCAACTCTTGACCAGCTTTCTGGCGATCCTCCTGGGGATCACGGTGATCGTGTCGATCAAGAACATCACCTACTACTCGGAGAAGGCCGTGGCCCGGGAGATGGACTCCCTGGGAGCCAACGTGCTGGTGCTCCCCAAGTCGGCCACCTTGCAGGACTACTACGCCGCCGACATGCAGGGCGAGACGATCCCCGAGGAATACGTCACGCAACTGGCGATGTCGGACCTGGCCGGGCTCGACAACCTCTCGCCCAAGCTCTCGGTGCCGGTCGAGCTCCATGGTAAGACGTTTACGCTCACGGGCATTCTTCCCAAGAGCGAGTTCCAGGCCAAGGCCGCCTGGAGCGGTGCCGGCATCTTCTCGCGGCCGATCGGCTGCGGGGCCTCGGTGGGCATGATGGGATCGGACGACAAGAAGACGCTAGCTCGCAAGCGGGTCATCGAGACCCTGGAAGACAACGAAGTGTTGGTGGGTGCCGACGTGGCTGCCAAATTGGGCCTGAACGAGTCCGATACGCTGGAGGTGCTGGGGCGCCCCTTCCACGTCACCGCGGTCTTGCCGCAGACCGGCACGGTCGACGATTCCCGCGTCTTCGCCCACCTGCACGTGGTGCAGGACTTATCGAACAAAGGGCCGGTCATCAACGCCATCGAAGTGATCGGCTGCTGCCAGGAAATCTCGAAGGGCCTGGTGGAGAAGGTCAACCGCCTGCTGCCCGACGCGAAGGTGGTGACGATCGCGCAGATCGCCGACGCGCAGATCAAGATCAACCGCATGATGTCGAACCTCTCGCTCATGTTCCTGGTGATCATCGTCTTCGTGGGCGGGGCGAGCATTGCCAACTACATGTACGCCAACGTCTTCGAGCGGCGGCGGGAAATCGGCACGCTGATGGCCCTGGGAGCCGGCTCGGGCCTGGTGCTGAGGATCTTCCTGCTCAAGGCCCTGATTCTCGGCGCGGCCGGCGGGGTCGGCGGCTACGTGTTGGGCACGGTCCTGGCCGTGGTCCTCGGGCCGAAGCTGGCCGGCGTGCTCGTGCTGCCGATGCCGATCCTGGCCTTGCTGGCGGTCGGTATCTCGGTGGCGCTGGCCCTGGCGGCCAGTTACTTCCCTGCCCGGCGTGCGGCCCGGCTCGACCCGTGCGCCACGTTCCAGGAGGTCTGATCCATGTTGAGAATGGAAAACGTCAGCAAGACGTACCGCCATCGCGGGCGGTTGGTGACGGCGTTGAACGGCGCCCATGCCGAGATCGCCCAAGGGGATTTCGTGTCGATCGTCGGTCCCAGCGGCAGCGGCAAGAGCACGCTTTTGCTGATGCTCGGCGGGATGCTCTCGCCCACCTCCGGCCGGGTCCTTCTCGAAGGGCAGTCGCTCTACGACCTTGACGCCAACGGCCGCGCGCAGTTGCGACGGCGCAAAATCGGCTTCGTCTTTCAGACGTTCAACCTCGTGCCCTACCTGTCGGCCCTGGAAAACGTCCAGGTGCCGCTCTTCCTGGCCAGAATGGACGAGAAGACGCAGAAAGACCGTGCGGCGGCCCTCTTAGACCGGGTGGGGCTCGGCGACCGCCTCGATCACAAGCCGGGCGAGTTGAGTGTCGGCCAGCAGCAGCGGGTCGCGCTGGCCAGGATGTTGGCCAACGAGCCGGCGGTGATCTTGGCCGACGAGCCGACCGGCAACCTCGACCCGGAGACAAGCCGGCAACTGATCGACTTCCTGGTCGATGTCAACGCCGAGGGCCGGACCGTCGTGATGGTGACCCACGACCCCGGGGCCGCGGAACGCGCCAAGCGCGTGCTCCGGCTGGACCGCGGGACGATCGCCTCCGAGCGGCCAGGGCGACAATCGCGAGGTGCCGCGTGACGAACGGGTTCGCCCTTGACGGCCCGCCTTGGTTTCGTTCAGATGGAGGGTGTGTTTCACGGCCAGGGATGGGGCCAAAGCCTATTCGTCGGCCCACTGCTTCGCGCTTGGATGGCCAAGATGCCGCAGACTGAGGTACTGGACAGCATCGACCTGATGTTCCGCGCGTTTTCTGACAGAACGCGATTGCGGATTCTCCACGTGTTGCTGGGCGGCGAGCTTTGCGTAGGCGACATCGTCGGGGCCCTCTTGGCCCCGCAGCCGCGAATCTCGCGGCACCTGGCCTACCTGCGCAAGGCCAACCTGGTTGTTGTGCGCAGGTCCGGCGTATGGAGTCACTATTCTCTGGCGCCGGCCAAGACCCCGTTCCACCGCAAGTTGCTCGAGTGTCTGGCAAACTGTTTCGGCGACGTGCCCGAACTCCAGGCCGACAAGGCGCGTGCCGCCACGATCCGACGGTCCGGCGGCTGCTGCCCCTCGCCCTCGTAGAGACGATCGCTCTTCCGGCTCGATCATCATCCTTTGCAGCGTGTTCATGTCCGACCTCGCGCGACGTAGCGGGCTTGTGGTGGTCTTTGCGACGGTGTGCGTCGATCTCTTGGGGTTCGGCCTGGTGATGCCTTTGTTGCCTCTGTACGGCAAGGCGCTCTTGGCCGATCGGCCCGCGGACCAGGCCGGATGGACGCTCGCTCTGTTGATGATCAGCTTTTCGGCCATGCAGTTCTTGTTCGCGCCGCTATGGGGCCGGGTGTCGGATCGCGTGGGGCGGCGGCCCGTGCTCTTGGCCAGCCTGGCCGCCTCGACCGTGTTCTACGCCATGTTCGGCGTGGCTGCCCTTCAACAGAGCCTCGGGGCGATGTTCGCGGCGCGGATCGGCGCCGGCATCGCCAGCGCCACGATCCCCACAGCCCAGGCCTATATCGCCGATATTACTCCGCGCGCGAGGCGGGCGCGCGGCATGGCGCTGATCGGCGCAGCCTTCGGCCTCGGGTTCACCCTGGGACCTCTGATCGGGGCGTTGGCGATGGAGATCGGCGGCGTTTGGCGGGACCATGGCGGTCTGAGCCCCTGGCCAGGCTACCTGGCCGCGGTCCTGTCGGCCATCGCCCTGACCATGGCGCTGTTCCGGCTGCCCGAGTCCCACGACCCGACGCGCGTGCCCGAGACGCGCAAGCACATCGACTGGCAGTCCTTGCGCCAGGCCCTGGTGGTGCCTTCGATCGGCCCGTTGCTTGGCGCCTCGTTTCTCGCCGTCTTCTCGCTGGCCAGTTTCGAAGGCACGATTTCGCTGGCCATCGACGCCAAACTCGCCGAGCCCACCATGCCGCCCCCGTCGGCCTTCGGCACCGCGGAAACCGAATCGCCGCCGGCGCGGCTCTTCTTCGTGTTCGCCTACATCGGGGTCATCCAGTGCCTGGTTCAAGGGGTCCTCGTGCGCCGCATCGCCGGCCGGGTCAGCGACGCCTGGCTCGCCGCCGTGGGCGGGGTGATTGCCGTCGTCGGGTTCGGCCTTTTGGCCCTTTCCGTGCAGCCCGTGGTCCTGGGCACCGCCTTCCTCATGGTGGCCTCGGCCGTGTTGGTCACCGGCATCGCCTTTGTGTTTCCGGCCGTCCAATCGCTGCTGTCCAGGCGAAGCGACCCGGCCGAACAAGGCGGCATCCTCGGCGCGCAGGAGAGCGTCGGCGCGATCGCGCGGATCGTGGGGGTGGCTTTTGGCGTGCGGACCTTCCGCCACGCCCCAGCGCTACCCTACTGGTCGGCCGCCACGATGATGGCCGTGGCCCTGCTTTTGGCCCTCCTGGCCGCGCGCATCGGCCGCGACTGGGAATCGCCCGAACCCGATTCGTGACTCACCCTGGCGCGTTCACCGGAGCCAACGGGCCTTTCCCGACGACCGCCGAAGGGGACAGTCCCCGCGGACGATTCCCCTCTCCCGTCCCCTTTCCCAAAACCGAACCGTGCCCACGGCGGCCACGGGCAACACCGCGCCGGCACGGCAGGGAGGCCCAACGGCAACGAGCCCGCAAGAGCCCTTGAACCTCTCGGGGGCCATGCCGGATAATAATCGCACGTCCTGCCGCCTCGATCGTCAATCGCCAGCCGATGCCTTACGTTCGTCCCGAGATTCTCGCGATGGCCGGGTATGTGCCCGGCGAGCAGCCGCAAGAGGGCGGCTTCATCAAGCTCAACACCAACGAGAACCCGTATCCGCCATCACCCGCCGTGGCCCAAGCCATTGGGGAGGTCCTGGCGCGCGGGCTCCAGAAGTACCCCGATCCCATGGCCTGGGCATTCCGCCGTAAGGCC
>DYLT01000555.1 GCA_020721945.1 Blastopirellula marina | reverse complement strand
CGTGCTTGCGCAGAATGCGCTTCACCAGCACCCGCAACTGGGCGCGCACGTTCTCGCGCAGCGTCCAGTCAATCGTCATATTGGCGCGCACGGTGCGGACCAGCTCCTGCGCGAGGGTGCGCAGGGTCGGCTCGCCGAGCACCTTGACCGCGCTGTCGTTGGTCTCCAACGCGTCGTAGAAGGCGAGCTCTGCTTCAGTGAGTCCGAGCATCTGCCCGCGGGCGTCGGCCTCGCGCATCTGGCGGCCCAACGCAATCAACTCCTCGATCACCTGGGCCGCCTCGATGGCGCGGTTCTGGTAACGGCGGAGGGTCTGCTCCAGCATCTCGGCGAACGAGCGCGCCTGCACAACGTTCTTGCGGCGGCGGACCGCCAGCTCGCCCTTGAGCAGCCGCTGGAGCAGCTCGACCGCGAGGTTCTTGTGCGGCATGCCGCGCACCTCGGCCAAGAACTCCTCCGACAAAATCGAGATGTCGGGCTTTTGCAATCCGGCCGCCACGAAGATGTCCACGACGCCTTCGGGGGCGACGGCGCGGGAGATTGGCCCCGTCCTGTACAGTGCGCTGGATGTCGTAGACGCTGATGTAGTCGCCGAAGACGGCGCGCGTGTTGGCGTCCGCGAGCTCGATCGACGTGCCGGTGAAGCCGATGAACGAGGCGTGCGGCAGGGCATCGCGCATGTGGCGGGCGAAGCCGTCAATGAAATCGTACTGGCTGCGGTGCGCCTCGTCGGCGATGACCACGATGTTGCGACGTTCGGAGAGCGTCGGGTGCCGGTCGCCGTGCAATCGCTGGCAGAATCGGTGTGGCGCCGCAATGCCACGATTCGTCACAGACAATTTCCGGTGAGCATTACGACTTGCGCCCAAGCACGGTGCCGTGTGGGTGTCATGCGTCCACCTCGAAGGTGAGCCCCAACTGCCGCGCGGCCTCCTTCATGGCCTTGACGGCCGCATCGTTCTCGCTCAAGGTGCGGTCCTCGGGGAGCACCATCTCAAACTGTACGCCGAGACCGAGCTTCTTCAGGTTCATCCGCGCAGCGGGTCCGACGAAGCATCGGAAAAGCTCGCCCCAGTTCTCGACCGGAACGTCGCCCCGGACGACGAACCGGCGGACCGTACCCTTGGTCCCGGGCTTCGTGACTGGGGCGATTCCCGACTTTTCCCCGGCGGGCGTGTCGGCACCCGTTCCTCCCGCGGCACCTGGTTTGCCAGCACCGACCCCAGCTCCAGCGCTTTCCTCGCCTCCCGGAGCCTTCACCGGCTCCGGCGTGAACGGCGGGATGATCCATACGCCGTCCTCGCTGGGGTCCA
>DYLT01000554.1 GCA_020721945.1 Blastopirellula marina | reverse complement strand
GCTCGTATCGGAGCATCGCGGGCGGGTTGAACACCTCGGGGTGGATTTCGCGGGGCCCGCCGCCGTGGCCAACCTGAGCGCAGCGGCCCGACTGCACGATGGCGTGGACGGATTTGTCGCCAACGCGGCCATCGGCACCGAGGGCTTGCTGACGCTCACGTCTGAAGCGGCCGTGCGGGAAGGGGTGGAGGTGAACCTGATCGCCCCAATGTTGCTCGCTCGCGAGGTGATTAAAGGGATGTTGGATCGAGGCGGCAGTCTGGTGTTCATCTCCTCAGTCGCCGCGCGAAGCGGCTTTGCAGGTCTGAGCGTCTATAGTGCCACGAAAGGCGGCCTCCTCGCCTTTTCTCGCGCGATCGCCCGTGAGTATGGCGAGCGCCGGATTCGTTCGAACTGCGTGCTGCCGGGCTTTCTGGAGACCGACATGAACCGAGCGGTGCCGAAAGAGCTCCGCGAGCGGCTGGCGCGGCGCACGGCGCTCAAGCGCCTGGGATGCCCCCAAGATGTCGTCGGCTGCGTGGCGTTCCTGCTCTCGGAGCAAGCGCAGTACATCACCGGCGGCGAGTTTGTCGTCGATGGCGGAATGATCGCGTGAAGGAGACCCTTGAACCGCCCCCGCCGGAGTTTGCGACGGGCAGGACCCTCCCGGAGGCCGAGGTGCGCCGTTGGCTTGGGGCTTGCGGTGTCGGGGTGAAAGTCTATGCGGGATGCCGTCTCATCCACGCCGAACGGATTCACTTGGGCGACTACAGCCAAATCGATGAAGGGGTGTGGATCTTCGCCGGGGAAGGTGTGGTCATTGGCCGACACGCGCACCTGGCGTTTGGCAGTTCGATCTCCGGCGGCGGAAGCTGCCGCATCGGCGACTTTGCGGGGCTGGGTTGCGGCGTGCGCCTGATCTCCGGTACCGACCTGATCGATCAGGACGGGCTGACCAACCCGACCGTTCCCAGCGAGCGGCGGACGGTAAGGCGGGGACGCATCGAGATCGGCGCCCACGCCGTGATTTTCACCAGTGCGGTGGTGCTGCCGGACGTGCACATCGGGGAGGGGGCCGTGGTCTCAGCCGGCGCCGTGGTGCATCACGACTTGAACGCCTGGGGAATCTACGCCGGGAATCCTCTCGTGCAGGTCGGCGTGCGCGCATCCGATGAAGTGCGGCGAAAGGCGGCCGAGTTGCTCGCCACCGAAAAGGCTGATGGCTGAAGTCACGACCTCGGCCGGTTCCTTGGCCTCGCCGACCGCTGGCAACTTGCGGCTCAACCGGCTTCTCCTGGCCAATGCGCCAGCTCCGGCGCGAAGCCTGCCTTAGG
>DYLT01000236.1 GCA_020721945.1 Blastopirellula marina | reverse complement strand
CTACCAACTCTAGAACCGCTTTCCTCGTTGGTGCGCATGATTCCCTACGTTATCGACCTCCACTGCCTTACAATGCTCTCACAGCAAGTACCGAGCCGAACAGTATTGCGCCTGTCCCCCGTTCAGACGTCGATGTGGCGAAGAATGCTCGGGCCGAGTGGTAAGCGGTCGATCTCAGGCAGGCTGTAGCCGCTGAAGACGAGCCGACTGAGGTGCCAATCCGCCAAGCGGCGCAGCAAATCGAGCGGGGCCTCGGGCTGCTGGAACGGTTCGCCGCAGGAGATCGAGATGCCTTCGAGGCGAGTGGCGAGGGTGGAGATTTCGGCGGCTAATGTCTCGGTGTCGGAGTCGCAGCCGCCCTGCGGGTCGTCGGTGGCCGGGTTGAAGCAGCCGGGGCAGCCCAGCGTGCAGCCCTGAAACCAGACGACCGCGCGAAGCCCTGGCCCGTTGGCCCGGCTGACTCGTTCAAAGGCGTGCGGGCGGAACTTCATGGGCTCGACTCCCTCCATGCAGTGTCATGCTGAGCGAAGCGAGGCATCTCGCCTTCATGCGGCCCACGCCGGAGATCCTTCGCTGCGCTCAGGATGACGGTGCGCTCAGGATGACGTTTCGTATTTCAAAATCGCGCGCCGGCTCGCTGCGCTCGCGGGCCAAGAAGGGGTAAAGGGGTAAAGGTTCAAGGTGTGAGAGTCCTGGCAACGCGAAACCCGAGGTCGAGGCCGCGGAGGTCCGGGTGGTTGAGGTAGCGGTACGCACACCGGAAGAGGTCGGGGTAGTCGTAGTTCCACGAGCCCCCACGGCACACACGGGACGCCCCAGCCGGCGGGCCCGCTGGGTCGCTCACCGGCGACTCGTGGTAGTAATCCGGCGACCAGAAGTCCGCGCACCACTCCCACACATTCCCGTGCATGTCGTATATCCCAAACGCGTTCGGCTCGAACGACCCAACCGGCGCAGTAAACGCATGACCATCCCTCCAGGCACACATCTCCGATCGTAGCCGGGGGCACGCCGCCTTGAGAGAAACATCCCCCACGTTGCCATACCGCTGCAAGCACGCTGGGTCATCCCCCCCAAAGTACAGTGTCGTGCTGCCTGCCCGGCACGCATACTCCCACTCCGCGTCGGTGGGCAACCGGTAGGTCTGTGCCTCCTTGCGGCTGAGCCATTGGCAGAAGGCGTCGGCGTCGTTCCAACTGACCGCCACCACCGGATGCCGGTCCTCCTGCGGAAACCCCGGATTGCGCCATGTGCATTCGTGTAACTCTTCCCATCCACCTGTCGTCAGGTTCAGGCCCCACGCGCGGTTGCCCTGCTTCTCGGCGTCTGTCTTGTAGCCGGTGGCCTCGACGAACTGGCGGAACCGGCCCAACGTTACTTCGTGCTCTCCCAAGCAAAAAGCCCGCGTGATCCGGACGCGATGCCGGGGAGCCTCCGCGGGAAGTTGCTCGATGTACCACTGCGGCAGCCCCTGCTTCTTGGCTTCCTCCAGAAAGTGCTTGACCTGCTCTTGCGTGGAGCCCATCTCGAACTCGCCGGGCGGGATGAGCACAAACTTCACGCCGATCGAGTTGGTCCACTCGACCGGCACGCCCAGGTGTTTGGCCCATGCCTCTTGATGTTTGCGCGCGGTGGCGGCGTCGAACGGGGCGATGGCGAGCGGCGGCGCGGGTCCCTCTCCCAAAGGGAGAGGGCTAGGGTGAGGGCTTGTGACTTTCTCCGAGGCGACAGCCACCTCGCTACGCTTGGAGACGGTCCCCGGTTTGCCCTCACCCCGACCCTCTTCCGGAGGGGGAGGGGAGCCGGTTTTGCCGTCTCCCGGGGAGAGAGGGGACCGCAGCAGCAGGCCGATCACGAACACGAGGAGGATCGCACCGCCGACGATCCCGGCGCCGATGGCAAGCTGTCGGCGTTGGGCCTTGGTGAGCAAGCGGCGGCGGGTCGGGTGGAGCAAGGGAGGGGGCAGGAAGACCTGCTCTTCGAGCAACTCGTCAAGAAAGCTCTTGGCCGGTGCAGGAGGGGTAGCCTCGGCCGAGCGAGCCTCGCGCAAGCTGATCGTCTCGGCATAGGCGGAAGGCCCCACCGTGACCGGCCCGGGACGGTCTGGAGGCGTCACGGCAGCGAGGCAGTCCTCCAGGTCGGCGATGACCTCGGTCATCGACTGCGGGCGGTCGGCCGGCTGCTTGGCCACCATGCGCTGGAAGGCCGCGTCCAGCGATTCAGGAACATCGCGGCGGAAGGCACGCAGCGACGGGATCGGTTGCTCCCGGTGGGCAAGGATCTTTGCCACGAACGTCTCGCCCGCATAGATCGGCTGACCCGCGAGAAGCGCGTACAGCGTGCAGCCCAGGCTGTAGATGTCGCTGCGGGCATCGGCGTTGCGCGTGTTGACGCTCTGCTCGGGCGACATGTAATCGGCCGTGCCCATCACCTCGCCGCTGCGGGTCAGGTCGTCGGAGGCGTCGCCCGGGGCGTTGGCCGCCTGCTCGATCCGCGCCAAGCCCATGTCCAGAATCTTCACCTGCCCTTTCTTGTCCACCAGCAGGTTCGAGGGCTTGATGTCTCGGTGGATCACGCCCTCGCGGTGGGCGTATTCCAGCCCTTTGGCAGCCTGGAGGATGTACTCCACCGCCTTCTTGACCGGCAGCGGGCCATGCTGCTTGACCAGTTGAGCCAGGTTCTCGCCTTCCACGTATTCCATCACCAGGAAGTGAACGCCCTTGGCTTCATCGGCGTCGAAGGCGGCCACGATGTTCGGGTGCGAGAGCCGGGCCGCGGCCCGGGCCTCGCGCTGGAACCGCTTCACCGCATCCGGCGACCGAGTGGCGGACGAAGGGAGCATCTTCAACGCCACCACGCGCTCCAATCGTCGGTGCCGGGCCTTGTAGACCTGGCCCATGCCGCCCTTGCCCAGCCGGTCCAGCACGATGTAGTTGCCGACGACCAGGCCGCGGGTCTTGCCCTGGTAGATGGCCTGGGCCTGGAACTTGGTCAACTTGCCGTGGCGGTAGAGTTCCTGGGCCAGTTCTTCGGCCCGGGTGGGGCGGCTTTCCAGGGGCAGGGTGTCGAGGAAGACCTCGACCTCCTCGGCCGACATCAGCTCGGAGTGCGAAAGCTCCCGGACGAATTGTTCGAGCGTGACCGCCATGGCGACCAGGGCATCCAGGAAGATGGTCGGGCGATTCCTGGTCAATTCTAACTGGACTTTTGCAAACTCTCAAATGGCGTTGGAAAAACGAAAATCGAAACCGGATGTGCGGAAAGTAGGGTAGAACGGTCCCATGTTCGCGGGCTTCGCCGCGCAGACCGGGACCGCTTTTGTGCATGGTCGCCTCAGAATTCGACCTCGCGCTCGTGGCCGAACTCGATTCGCACTGGGCCGAGGAGGCCCGAGGGCAGAAGTGGATCGCTGGGCACGTAGCCGCGCAGGTGCGCGTAGCGGCCCGTGTAGGAGGGGTCGCGCCGGACGTTGGTCTTGGTCACGCGCTGTTCCTCGGGAAGGCCCGCGTCGCCAATCAGGCGGTTCGGCCAGAGGTTCACCACGTCGATCTCCAGGTCGTTCTGGCCGGCCTTGGCGACGCCGGTCAGATCCACCGTCCAGGGGCTCGTCCAGACCACGCCCAGCGGCTTGCCGTTGAGGCGCACCTGGGCCAGGTATTTCACGTCGCCCAGAT
Organism: Blastopirellula marina; assembly: GCA_020721945.1. Classification (GTDB taxonomy): domain Bacteria; phylum Planctomycetota; class Planctomycetia; order Pirellulales; family Thermoguttaceae; genus JANLFZ01. The sequence continues at coordinate 4,911 of DYLT01000236.1, read as the reverse complement.
GCAGTCGGACGATCCCGCCAGCCTGGGTCGCATCGAACGCCACCGACTTCCGGTACGTGGCCATGCCCGAAAAGAACTTGATTCCCGGCTCGGGATGTTCGTTCCACGGCACGAGGCGATCGAAGACCGCCGACTCGGGCGCGCCAAGGCCTTTGGCAAAGCGGACCTCCCACGGGCCCGTAATCGCGATCGGTTCGGGAAGGGGTGCCGTCTCGACCGCCACCTGCCGGTCGTGCGAGGTCACGAGCCCGATCGGCCCCGCCTTCCAGAGCCGCACGCAGAGGCCCTTCGGGGTGCGCCCGACCAGCTCCACGGCCTCGGGCGGGGCCGCGAGAAGGTGCCGTGGTTCGGCAAGCCGGCGAAAGACGACGAAGGTCGAACCACCTTCAGGCATCTCGAGCGGCACGGTCGTCCGGCCGTCGGTGGTCGGACGCCACGCGACCGCGTCGCGGCGTCGGCCGGTCACGGCGTCCCAAAGCTCCGGCTCCTTGCCCTGGACACGGAAGGTACACTCGGCCTTGCCTTGGCCCGCGACGAAATAGATTTCCGCATCGCCGGCACGGCGGTGCGTATAGTCCCAGGGGCCTTCGAAGTCCGGCAGAACCCCCTCGCCCCGCAGGGCATCGTCGAGGTGCATGCTCGAAACGACCTTGCCCTTGCCGAGCGGCCGCCGCTGGGGCGAGCTGCCCGGCGGGCCCCAGAGTTCGCCGGCCAGCCGGCGGATGTCGTCGTCGCAAGCGGGGTAGTCCTTCAAACCCGGCGATCGCGTCGGGCGCCGGATGCCCAGCACCACCGTGGCCCCGGCCTTGGCCAGTTCGGCGATTTTTCGCAGGGCCTCGGGCGGAATGGCCTCGTCTTCCAGATCAACCGCCAGCACGCGGTAGCGCATCCCATCGGGGAGCACCAGGTGGCCGTCCTCCACCGACAGACGCTCGAGCAGCACTTCGGTGTTGACCAAATCGTAGGCGTAGCCCTTGCCCAGCACGAGCGACGGCCTGGCGTGCCACTTCTCGCCGCGCCCCCAGTGCAGATACGGCTTGTCGCCCGTGTAGCAGCACACGTCGGCCACGAACCGCCCCTGGCGCAAGAGAACCTGGCACCGGGCCAGGTACGCAAGGAAGGCCCCGGCTTGCTCCCACCAGGTGACGTTCGGGTTGAGGTGCGTTCCGGCGAAGTAAACAATGCCCGGCTTGCCGAACGCTTCGGGCGATGCACTGAACGTGTGCCAGATGAAGTGGTTGATCCCGTCGCAGAAGGCGGCGTCGGCGTCGCGCTTCAGCACCGCCGGATACGCGGACCAGTGCGGGCGCATGTGGGTGAAGGCCTCGGCCGCCGCCAGCGGCAGGCCATAGATATGGGCGGCCATCGCGGGGGGGCGGTTGAACGCCCGGCCGAGATGCCAGAACTCGCCCTGGGGCATGTCGTTGCGTCCGAGGAACGCCAGTTGATCGGCGTGCTCGAAGCCAGGCAGCTTGCGGTCCCACGGTCCGCCCGACTCCGAGTGCCATTTCATCCCATGCCGATGACACAGCTCGCGGAGCGTGCCATAGCAGTGGTCCATGAAACAGTCGGCCAGCGTTTTGTGATAGTCCCGAAGGAATCGTTCGGAGACCTCGCGGCTTTGGACCGCCACGCCGGCCAGGACCGGCAAATACGGACGCAGCTTGTAGCCGCGCCGCCGTTCGAAGTGCTCGTCGAGGCCCAAAGTCCAACTCGGCGCAGCGCCCTCCCAACTGACGCTGTAGAAATGCGTCAGCGTCCTGGCCGCCGGGCCCGCGTCGGCCAACAGGGTCCGGCCCATGCGCTCGAAATGGGCGGCGACGGCCGTCGGGCTGAGAATATCGACATCGTTCTCATGCCCCTCGATCGTCACGCAAGCGAAGCGCAGCAAGGTCCACCGGCCCTCGGGAACATCCCATACAAGCCGACCGTGGGCATCGAGCTTCGCGGAAAGATCGACGACCTCGGTGGCCAGGGGTTGGGGAGAGGACTTCGCGCGCGCGGCCAAGAGCGCGACCTCCCAGCATCGCCCCCAGTCCTTGCCGGGTGCTGGACCTTCGAATCGGCTCGGGCCGCGGAGTTCTTGCGAGGCCCAAACCAGCTTTTTGGGCGCGTCGTCGCCAACCTTCCACGGTCCGCGCAACGCCCCGGCACAACTGCTGAGGTTCATACTGACCTCGATGCCTCGCCGATGGGCTTCGGACAGGGCGAACTGCACCATCTTGCGCCACGGGGGACTCATGAACTCGGTGCGGGGGGGTGGAGGTGGGGTATGATTCTCGTGGTAACCCCGCGCGTCGAACAGCAACAACCCACCAATCCCGTTCTTCTGCATCGCGTCAAGGTCGCGGAGGATCGAGGCCTCGGTTACGTTGCCCGTGATCCACCACCAGTAGACCCAGGGCCGCGCGGTCGCGGGCGGGTTCTGGAAGGCCGCGGCCAAGGGATCGGTCTGGTCCGCCTCACCGGCCAACCCGACCCCCCCCGCGATGGTTGTCACTAGCCCCAAGCACAACGGAAGACACCAACGGCGTCGAGTCATCGTTTTCTCCGAGTCGGTTGCACGAACGGTTGGCGCCGGCCCGAACGGCCAGTCCGCAATCGGTTTTGCCAAAGCGACCTCGCCCTTGTTGTACTGCCACCCGGATGAAACCGAAAGCAACCCCGGCCCATACGGGGGGGTGGCGTGCGGTGGAGGAAGGTGCCTTCGCGCGTCGGGGCGGTTTGTTTCACCGGACGGTGGAGTCCGGCGGCGTGCCCAACTATAATGATGGGTAGATGCTTGGGGCATTCAGGCGAGGCGTCGGGCAAGTGACGGGAGAAGCGAACGTGTCGAAAGGCGATTCCGATATCTTGCGGAGCGACATGAACCCCCTGACCGAAGCGATCCTCGAGGCGGCGGAGGATCTCGAGAAGGGCCGACCGTTGGCCAGTGGCGGCGACTCTCCCGATCTCGCCGCGGCGCAAGTCCCACCCGCGCCGGCCCCGCTCGACGAATTGCCCGAAGCGCCCGCGCCGGCCGAACCCGAGGAAGTCGCCGCTCCCGAAGAGGTGCAGGCCGGGTCGTTTTGGGACCGCTTGGCGGCGGTCAATCCCTATACCGTCATGCTGGCCGTGGCTCTGGCGGCCCTCATCGTCGGGGTCGGCATGTTGGCGCTTGAGCTGACAAGCTACGGTTGGGACGTGAAAGCCCGAGGGTGATCGGCTGTCGGCACGAAGGGAATCGTCATGCCCACGTCGTTTCGAGCCCAAACGGTCGATGGCGTCTTTGTGATCCAATTCACCGACGCCCAGATTCTCGACGCGACGGTGATCGAGCAGATGCACCGCGATCTGATGCTGGCGCTCGAGAAGGCCCAGGAACGTCGGCTCTTGCTCGATTTCTCTCGGGTGCGCTTCATGTCGTCGGCCGCGCTGGGGATGCTTATCCGCGTCCATAAGAAGTGCAAAGAACTGAAGATCGCCTTGAAGCTCTGCAACCTCGCGCCGCAGATCCAGCAGGTGTTTCACGTGACCAATCTGGATCGCGTCTTCGACATCCATAAGGATGGCCGGCCCACGCGCGAGACGTTCACTTTTGAGGCCTGAAGCCCAAGGGTGGGGAGGGGCTCCCCACGGGGTAGCGTGTGTCGGTGCTCAGCCTGCCACCCGGCGACCCGAGTGCAGGACTGCCACCCCACCGCTGGTCGGTGAAGCAATGCCTCTTGACCGGATGGTTCTGCCAGAGTAAACTCCTGGGGGTGTCGATAAGGACACCGAGGAGAGACGACGTGACCGATTTGGCGAACCTTCTGGGCCTTTTGCGGCTGCTCCTTTTGGGGGCACGGCCTTAGGGTTCGCACGCCAGGACGATTATTACCAGATCAACACGAACCCCAAGGCCAAGAAAGCCTTGGGGTTCTTTTTTCACTAGGGACGAGACCATGTGGTCCGGCGCGGAGGATCGACGACGGGTTGGCCCCACGAGGGCGTGGTTGGTGTTGCGCGTGCCGACCAAGGGTCGGCTTTTTGCGTTCGATCGAGCGTCCGTAAACCCGAATCCCCGCGTCCAATTCGCCGGATACACCCTACCATGACCGCTACATCGTCACGCCGCATCGTGATCTTCGATACCACGCTCCGCGATGGGGAGCAATCGCCCGGGGCCAGCATGAACCTCCAGGAGAAGCTCGAGATTGCCGAGGCCCTTGTCGAGCTGGGGGTGGACGTGATCGAGGCGGGTTTTCCCATCGCCTCGCCGGGCGACTTCGAGGCGGTGAGGCAGATCGCCCAGACCGTGCGCGGCTCGGTCATTTGCGGCCTGGCCCGTTGCCGCGACGACGACATCGACCGGGCCTGGGAGGCCGTACGTCATGCCGAACAGCCGCGGATCCACGTTTTCCTGGCCACCAGCGCCATCCACCGCGAGCACAAACTGAAGATGACCAAGGAAGACATCGTGCGCCGCGCGGTGGAGGGGGTGAAGCGGGCTGTGGGCTATTGCGCGAATGTCGAGTTCTCGCCCGAGGACGCGGCCCGCACCGAGATCGACTTCCTCTGCCAGGTCGTCGAGGCGGCCATTGCCGCTGGGGCCACCACCGTGAACATCCCCGACACGGTCGGCTATGCCACGCCGGCCCATATGCACCACGTGATCGCCACGCTCGTCCAGCGCGTGCCGAACATCGACAAGGCCGTGATCAGCGTGCACTGCCACAACGACCTGGGCATGGCCGTGGCCAACAGCCTCGCGGCGGTCGAGGCGGGGGCCGGCCAGGTCGAGTGCACGATCAACGGCATCGGCGAGCGGGCCGGCAATTGCTCCCTCGAAGAAATCGTCATGGCCTTGCGCACGCGGCACGATTACTACCGGGCCGATACCCGGGTGAACACCCGCCGGCTCGTGCCGACCAGCCGGCTCGTGGCCGGCAT
>DYLT01000235.1 GCA_020721945.1 Blastopirellula marina | reverse complement strand
GGCGGCGGCGGTCGGCCATCCCTATACTGGCCGGCATGAACGGATACGAACGCATCGTCGCCATGCTCGAGGGCCGGCCGACCGACCGCCTGCCCCTCATGCCCATCACCATGATGTTCGCGGCCGACCAGATCGGCGCGCCGTACGGCCGGTACGCGGCCGACTACCGCACGCTCGTCGAGGGACAGCTTCGCACGGCCGAGCGGTTCGACTTCGACTACGTGTCGTGCATCTCCGACCCGGCGCGCGAGGCCACGGACTGCGGAGCGGCGGTTCACTACTTCGACAACCAACCGCCTGCCATCGACGAGGTCCATTCCCTCCTGGCGGACAAGAAGACCCTGGCGGGGCTGCACGTCCCCGACCCCCTGGCCGGCGGCCGGATGCACGACCGCGTTCAGGCCGCGGCCCTGTTCCGCCAGCAGGTCGGCGGCCAGCGGCTCATCGAAGGGTGGATCGAGGGTCCTTGCGCCGAGGCGGCCGACCTCCGCGGCATCAACCGGCTGATGCTCGACTTCTACGACGATCCCGCCTTCGTGCGCGACCTGTTCGATTTCGTGCTCGAGATGGCCCTGGCGTTCGCAAAGGCCCAGGTCGAGGCGGGCGTCGACCTGATCGGCGTGGGCGACGCCGCCGCCTCGCTCGTCGGGCCGCAAATCTACGAGGAGTTCGTCTGGCCCTACGAGAAACGGCTTGTCGAGGGTCTGCACGCGATGGGGACCCGGGTACGGTTGCACATTTGCGGCAACACGAACCGCCTGCTCGCCTCGATGGGCCGGCTGGGTTGCGAGATCGTGGATCTCGACTTCATGGTGCCGGTGGCCAGCGCCCGCCAGGCCATGGGGCCGGACCAGGTGCTCTTGGGCAACCTCGATCCCGTGAAGGTCGTGCGGCATGGCACGCCCGAGGCGGTGACCGCCGCCCTGGCCCAGTGCCACCGCGAGGCCGGGCCGCGCTACATCGTCGGCGCCGGCTGCGAGATTCCGCGCGACGCGCCGGCCGAGAACGTGCGCGCGCTTGGCGCGTATGCCCGCTCGGCACCAGGGCACGCCTGACCCGGCGCGGCTCGGCCCACTCGGCGCGAGACGGGCGTTGTCGGAGACCATAGACCGCAGGGTGAGAATCATGACGTTGGCCGACTCGGTCCGGTGCACCGCGTCCTTTCTTCGAACGAGGTCCGTCCATGCCTAAGGCCATTTCGGTTGTTGCCATCCTGTTCTTGGTCGTTGCGGCCGTTCAGCCGAGCGCAGGCGCGGAGATGCCCAACGACAGGGAGTTCTGCAACTCGCTGGGCATGAAGTTCGCGCGCATCGAGCCGGGCAGCTTTCTGATGGGGAGTACCGAGGGCGGCGATTTCGACGAGCGGCCTGCGCACCGCGTGGTGATCTCGCGCCCCTTCTATCTGGGCGCGACCGAGGTCACCAATGCCCAGTACGAGCGATTCGACCCGCAGCACCGACGCCTTCGCGGCAAGCATGGGTTCTCGAAGGGGGACGACGAGGCGGTCGTGTACGTCTCGTGGCACGACGCCGCGCGGTTCTGCGAGTGGCTCTCGCGTGTCGAGGGCCGGCCGTACCGTCTGCCGACCGAGGCGGAATGGGAATACGCCTGCCGTGCGGGCACGACCACCGCGTACCACACGGGGGCGGAGCTTGCCGATCCGGCCTTCCACAAGAATGTGCGCGAGCACGAGATCCCGCCGCCGGTGTCGCTTGCCGTGGGCCGGACGCCCGCCAACCCCTGGGGGCTTTTCGACGTCCACGGCAACGTCGAGGAGTGGTGTCTCGACTGGTATGGGCCGTACGAGCCGGGCGAGCAGGTCGATCTGGTGGGTCGTGCCGACGGCGACTTCCGCGTCACCCGGGGCGGAAGCCACTCGACGAAGCTCGAGTACCTTCGGTCGGCCAACCGGTCGGGCACGTTGCCGGACGACAAGAGCTGGATGATCGGTTTTCGCGTGGCGTTGGGCCCTGCGCCGTCGTCGCGGCCTCTTCCGGGGTTGCCGGCTTCGCCTCGAGCGCTGCCGGGCGACGCGACCGTCGCCGCGCCCGCCCGGCCGCGCGACCCGTCGAAGCCGTACTTTGTGGGGCCAAGGCCCTATGTGATCATTCCGCCGGGGTCCGACGGTCCGCTGTTCTCGAAGCACAACCATGATCCGGCGATCGTCGAGTGTCCCAACGGCGATCTTCTGGCCATCTGGTACACGTGCCGGACCGAGCCGGGGCGCGAGTTGGCCCTGGCGGCAAGCCGCCTGCGCCGCGGGGCGGAGGCATGGGAGCCGGCCGTGCTTTTCTGGGACGCGCCGGACCGCAACGACCATGCGCCGGCCCTTTGGTCGGACGGCAAGACGCTTTATCACTTCTGCGGGCTGTCAACGGCCGCGACCTGGGGGAACCTGGCCTTGATCCTGCGCACCTCGTCCGACAGCGGACACACCTGGTCCAAAGCGCGGCTGATCGCGCCGGAGCACGGCCGGCGCCACCAGCCGGTCGAATCGGTGCTGCGCACTCGCGACGGAGCGATCCTCCTGGCCTGCGATGCCGTACCCGGTGGAAGCGGAGGCACCGCGATTCTCGTCAGCCGCGACGGTGGAGCGACCTGGTTCGATCCGGGCGAGGGCAAGCCGAAGCCCGAGTTCCGCGAGGGCGCCACGGGCGCCTGGATCGCCGGCATCCACGCCGGCGTGGTCGAGCTGCGCGACGGACGGCTGTTGGCCTTCGGCCGCGGCAACACAATCAACGGCCGAATGCCTCGGAGCATCTCGGCCGACCAAGGTCAGTCGTGGACCTACGGCATGAGCCCGTTCCCGCCGATCGGCGAAGGCCAGCGCCTGGTCGTCTTGCGCCTTGCCGAAGGGCCGATCTTGTTCGCCTCGTTTGCCAAGTCGCTGGCCATCAAGGACGCCACGGGCCGCGAGCGAAGCGTCTCAGGCTTGTTCGCCGCGCTGTCGTTCGACGAAGGGCAGACGTGGCCGGTGCGCCGGCTGGTGACCGACGACGGCCCCCCGCGCGAGATCGACGGCGGCGGCAACACCGGCCGGTTCGTCCTCAGCCGCGACTCGGCCGAACCTCGCGGCTACCTGTCGGTCTGCCAGGCACTGGATGGGACCATCCACCTGATTTCGAGCAAGCAGCACTATGCCTTCAATCTGGCGTGGTTGAAGACCCCCATGCCGTGAGCACGCAGGGCGCATCGCGCGCCGTTCGGTCAAGCGACCCCGGCGACCCGCCAGCGCAGCCGGAACCGCCACAGGATCGCCCCCAACAAGAGCGCATCGAGCCCCAGGTAGAATGCCAGGAACGCCCACGCGGTGAAGGCGTTTCCCAGGACCGGCTGGGTGGGAGCGCCTTCCAGGCCGCCGAGCGAAAGCGGCAGGCTGAAGGCCGCGGCGAAGGGGCTTGTGCACAGCGCGCGGTCGATCCAGCCGGCCGTCGCCGCGTCCACCGAGATGAGTCGACTGAAGAGCTTCACCGCCACCGGCGCGACGAACAGGGCGATCACCAGAACGTAGGCGGTCATCATGCTTGCCGAGGTCTTCCGGAACAGCACCGAGCAGAACATCGCCAAGGTGGTCGTGGTCAGGCACGTGACCAGCAGGATGGCCAGGTAACCGACGACGGTCCACGTATCGTGCCAGAACTTCCACGGTGGCAAGAGCCACGCCAGGAGGATCGGCCAGACGAGAAAGCTGGTCAGCACCACCGAGATCCGCAGGCTCGAGAAGAGCTTGCCCGCGAGAATCTGCCACGGGCTCAAGGCGGTCGTCAACAAGAGTTCGAGCGTTTGGCGTTCCCGCTCGTTGGCGACGGCGCCGGCGGCGAAGACCGGCCCCACGAGGATGTTGAAGAGCACAACGTAGCTCGTGTACCAGGCGGCGTGCTGGGGATAAACGTACAGGCACACCGCCATGACGATCAGGGCGAGGAACATGCTCATCTGGATGACCAGGCGGAGCATCAGCGTGCCGCGGCCGAACAGCTCGCTGCGCATTTCCTTGTCATAGACCGGATTGACGCCATCGGCCATCAGGTCGTTTCGCTTGGGCGGGGCGAAGAGGTTGTCGGGAAACTGATCGCTGCGGATGACCATGCCGACCGCCTCGCGTTGTTCCTCCTCGAGGTCGACGACCTCCTGGGCCTCGGCGCCCACGTCGGGCGGGTGCATCAGGCGGCGGCTGATCACGTCGGCCAGCACCGTGGTGAGGGCCGCGCTACCGGCCGGCAGAAAGCCCGCCAGCACGAACAACCGGACGCGCGGCATGGACTCCCAGGCCTGGTAGAACAGCACCAACAGCAGCACCATCGGCAAGATGAGCGAGTACGAGACGACCACGGCGGCTACGGTCCGCCCGAAGTAGCTGCTGCACGCCAGGCTGATCATCCCGAACGCCACGACCGCGGCGGCCATTCCCACGTAGGTGGCCAGAAGTTCCGAGAAGTGCGTCCCGCCCAAGAGCAAGCAGAGCATGACGATGGGCAACGACGAGACCACGAGCACGGCCAGATGCGATAGCGACGCCAGCAGCTTGCCCAGCACAATGGCCCAGGGGCGCATGGGGCTGGCCAGCAGCATCTCGTAGGTCTTGCGTTCCTTCTCGCCGGTGATCGTACCCGCCGCAAAACTCGGGACCATGAGCGAGATGAGCACAAACTGGCCGAGGAAAAAGAGCTGGACCAGCCGCCTGGCTTCCTCGGGCGTGGTGGTCAGGTCGAGACTCTGCTGCTGCGGCCAGGCGTAGTACACCAGCGCGCCCAGCAGCGCCACATAGGCGAACAAGAGCACAAACCCGCGCCCCATCCGCAGATTGACGAGCAGTTCCCGCTGCAATACGGGGTTTTCGAACAGATACATCGACGGGTTCCCGCGGCGCGCCCTCAGGTGCCGGCGCCGGGGCGCGGCGCCTTGGGCTTGAGGAACATCACCTCGGCCCGCCCGATCCATCCCGATCGCAGGTCGAGCCGGAACCAGCCTTCGCTGTTCTTTTCGTGGAATCGGGTGGGCGAGCGTCTGCCGAACTCCTTGAGATCGTATTGGGCCCAGGTCTTGCCCAGGTCCGGCGACACGATGATGCCCGTGGCCATGGGCGAGGCGGGCGCGCAGTGCGACGCCAGGATCACGCCGTCCTGGATGATCATATTGCCGGATTCGACCCCGGGGTTGAAGAGCATCGTATGCCGCTTGGGATGAGGAAGGTCGGCCGGATCGCACCGGAACACGCCCCGGTCGTGCGGGGTCGGACCGTTGGCGTCGCTGATCCAGTACAGCTTGCCGTCGACGAACTGGATTCCGCCCGACTTGTAGCGCGAATTCATGGGGGCCGAGACGAGGACCTTCCACTGCCACCGGTCGGATGCCGCGTCGTAGACGCCCCGCAGCCAGTGGCACTCGTAGCCTTCGGGCCGGTCGTGATCGCCCGTGCATGCATAGAAGGCGTTTTCGGCCGGGTTGTAGGCCACCGTGTGGACATGCCGGCACCGGACGGGGTTGGCGGGATCGCCCAAGAGCGTGCCCGTCGATCCGCCGCCGGGCGAGCCGTTATCGCGAAAATGGGGGTTCTGCCCGAAGGCATAGGCGATCTTCACCGTCTGCCCGCCGTCGATCGAGTAGTAGATGTTCACCGGTGCCGCGCCCCCCAGCACATTGCAGTAATTCCCCCAGACCATCATCTCCTTGCCGCCGACCTCCCACGACACGACGCCCGGCAGCGTGTGGAAATACCAGCCCGGGTTCTCCGGATTCTTGGGCGTGTGGGGGACGTAGTCCGACCCATCGGCCGCCTTCACCGTGATCTGCCGAAACGACTTCAACCGATCGGTACTGAGGTACAGCTTCGAACCCGTGGCGAACACCACGTTTCCGTTGTTCAGGATGTGGCTGAAGGTGATGCGTTGGGCATCGGCGAATTCCGCACGGTGCGGCCAGGTGCGGCCGTTGTCTTCCGACAGCAGGATCGTTCCCTTGGTGTACCCGAACGCCATGTTCCTGCGCTGCGAGTCGATGTACGGCCCCGGCGGCTGGGGCTTGTACCAGAAGTGCTCGGTCGAAGACACCGCGGCCTCGGACGCCGAAGGCTCGGCGCCCACCCCGGCCACCGCATGCGCCAACATCACTCCGGCGATGCCCCACGCAAGGCACCACACGGGAACCCGGGCCGCTCGTTGCTGCCAACGCATGGCGTCGCTCCCTTCATCCACGAAGCAAGGAATAGGACGCGTGCGCTACGCGCACGCGAATGAGGAACAGGCTCGCCGGTTTGCGTAAGCATGGAAACCCCGTCCCACGCCTCGGCCTCTTGCTGTCTCCGCCCTGCCCGCAGCGTAACACCTCGCCGGCGCGGCCGCAACAGGACATGCTCGGGCGGTCGGCGTTCACGGGGACTGTTCCCTTGGAAGGTGAAGCAGCCCGGCATGTTTTGGGGAAGCCCCATCATCGCGCTTGCCGAGAAGACGCCGCCGAGGGGCGGTACCAGAGCGACCGCCAGTAGGCACGGTCGATCGCGTACACGTCGATCGGGTCGTCGGGCGGCGCGCCGGCCGGGAGGATCCCATGGCGCCGCATCTCGTCGAGGTACTCGCGGCGCGGACGGAAGCCGGGCATGTCGAACCGCTTGATCGCGTCGAGCCGCGCCTTCGCGTCGCGTATCGCCTCGAGGATCTTGCGGTAGTCGGGGTCGGCCGTATCGGCCAGCACGGGCTGGCCGCACGACTCGAATCCACCGGCGGCTTTCGCCAGCGGGGCCAATAACAAGAGCGACTTTTCGGGGCGCGAGAGGTTGTAAAGCAAGTGTCGCGACCACCGGCGTCGCACGTCGTTGGGCTCCAGATCGACCCACGGCGGGGCCCCGGTAAACGCAGTGCCCCACGCGCCGCGGCCGGTCACGTGCGAGACCGACAAGGGCAGCGGGCGGTCGTCGCCGTGGCATGTTCCGCATCGCCGCTGGAGGGCTTCGACGGCGGCCCGCGTGCTGGGCCACTGGAGGTCGGAGCGGTCGAGCCGGATCGAACGATCGACAATTTCGAACCCACCCACCATCCCCGTGCCCAAGGCCGCGTACGTGCCCGGATACGCGGCCCCGCTGTCGATCCACAGGCGCACCAGGCGCTGCTCGGCCGGGCTGGGCCGGGCGCCGTAGTGCGTTCCGTCGAGATACTGGATCAGGCGGCTTGCGGAGCTGCCGATCGCCCGGGGCGGCCGATTGCCCAGCCCGTTGCGCCCATCGGAGATGAGGTTTCGCGCGGTGAGCGCGTAATAGCCGATCGAGAAGATCGGGCCTCGGTCGCCGGAGAGCGAAAGCCCGCCGTCGCGACGGTCTTCGTCGTGGCAGCGCACGCAGTGGCGGTCGAGAACCGGCTGGATGTCGCGGGGAAAGTCGATCACGTCGGGGACACCGGGAAACGGCTCGATGCGGCTCGGCCCGCGGCGCAAGGCCGCCAGTCCGCCGGCCGCGTGGGGTGGGGTCTGGGTGCGCGGTTCGTGGCACCCCAGGCACGTCACGGTTTCGCCCGGCATCAGCGTCATGAAGCTCTGCATCCGCTTGACCGAAAGCTCGTTCTCGTCGAGGGCGACCAAGAACAAGCTCCGCAACGCAGGCAATTCGGCATAGGCCGAGCCGTCGTCCTCGACGGGAATGGTGCCCAGAATGCGCTCCAGGGTAAACGTACCGCCGTAGCTCAAGGGCTCCATGCCGCCGGTGTAGTTCATGGGCTTGGGCAGCGTCTCGAGCACCAAAAGCTTCTTGATCTCGCCGCGCCGCACGCCCGCCATGTTCCGGCCGCGATACGCGTCCACCAACAGCACGCGACCGGTCTGGTCGGACCAATCGGCAAGGCGGGGCATCACGGGCTCGCGCGGGCGAGGCACCAGGGGCCTCGGCTCGTGGCACTCGAGCCCCGCGTGCGCGTCGGCCGGCGCCAGGGCGAAGAGCGTTTGCGTGCGGCCCGCGCCGTCCAACAGCACGATGGTGGTGCCGAAAGCCGCGAGGAACGCCTCTTCGGAGAACGCCCACGGGTCGCGGTAGTTCTGTCCGTGGCTGATGGGCCGCGCCGAGCCGGGGTCGTCCGGTCCGCCACGGGGATCAACCACCGTCACCACGCCATCGTGCTCGCGCAGCCCGTGACCCGGAGAAAACGACGCCACGACCTTGCGCGATCCAGGGATCGGCTTGGCGTCGATCATCGTCACGCCCGGACTCTGGTTCCCATAGAACACGCTCTGCCGGAGGCCGTCGGGGGTCGTCATCCACAGATGATGGAACGACACCTGGTTCCGATCGACGTATTCCCAACGGGTGTACAAGATCTGACCGCTGGGCAAGACCCAAGGGGTGTTGTCGGGCTCGTTGTTGCTCGACAGAGGGCGGAGGTTCTTGCCATCGGCGTCGGCGCGGTAGAGTACCGCCGACTGGGTGGTGTGGCAGTTCACGCGCCGGTTGCAGCGGCTCGAGACGAAGACGATGTCTCCGTCGGGAAGCCATGCGGGCTCGATGTCGTCGTAGGGCCCGTTGGTCAGCTCACGCAGTCCCGAGCCGTCGACCTGGATCGTCCACAAGTGATAGTGGGGTTCGTCGCCGCGGCGATACGAAAAGAGGATC
>DYLT01000234.1 GCA_020721945.1 Blastopirellula marina | reverse complement strand
ATGGTGGGCTGGAACATCCCGGCTGCCAGGCGAATCGCTCCCCCGCGGGGAAGCAGCGAGTCTTCGTCGTCAGCCGCTTCCTCGCCAGGGCGGCCGGCCGTGTCGTCGGCCCAAGCCACGCCTTCGGGTTCGTCAGCCGGGGCGGATGGAATGACGCCAACAAGGCCCGCCAGCAAGAACATCCCGGTCAACCAGGCAATCCTTCTCATCGCAGACTAACCCCCCCGCTGGTATCGAGGCACCGAACATCCGGAAAACTCGCACAAAGTCTCATTTTCCTCTTCGACGGGAAAACCGATTCGCCTTTAGTGGGAGCCGAGCCAGCCGCCAAGCCGGGCACGCCGGCCGATAAACTGGGACGTTCCTTGTGACTTTGACGGCGCGCGCTTTCCGCGCCGCCCTCGAAAACCGCTTCGGCACGCCGCGCGACCGTGCCGCCCCAAGGCACCAAACCATCGGATCACCCACCCCCCAGAGATATTGAGCGCGGTATCCCGGAACATTATCCTGAAGGACATGGCCGGCTATCTGCAACCATTCGAAGGAAGCGAGTTGGTCCCCGGGTATCGGTTGATCGAATACCTCGGTGGCGGCTCGTTGGGCGACGTATGGAAGGCGTCTGCGCCGGGCGGGGCCTTGGTGGCGATGAAGATCGTCAATCTCCGGCGCAGCGGCACGGTCCACGAGTTCCGCGCGCTCGAGCAGATCAAGAACATCCGGGCCCCCCATCTCGTGCCGGTGTTCGCGTACTGGCTTCTGGACGAGGCCGGCCGCGTGATCTCGGAGGCCGAGACCAGCCCTTGGCTAGAGCCTTCGGGAAGGGCGGCGCCGGCTCGCGGGCCGAGGGCGTCGGCCGGTCGGCAGCCCGCTTGGCTCGTCATGGCCATGGGGCTCGGATCGAAGAGCCTGTATCAGCGGCTTCAAGAGTGCCTTGGCGAGGGTCACGCCGGCGTTCCCTGGCGCGAATTGTTGGACTATATGGAGGACTCGGCCCGGGGAATCGACTATCTCAACCAGCCTCCCGAGCGACGCGCGTCGATCATCCACGGCGACATCAAGCCGCACAACATCTTGATCGTAGGCAATGCGGCCCAGATCTGCGATTTCGGCCTGGCTCGCCAGATCAACTCGATTCGCAGCACGAACATGCCCCTGGGCACCGTGGCCTACGCGCCGCCCGAACTCCTCCAATCGCAGGCGCTCCACCAGAACACCGACCAATACAGCTTGGCCATCAGCTATGTCGAACTTCGGACAGGCGCCCTGCCCTTCGAGGGCGCCACGGTGGTGCAGATTTGGGAACGGCACCTGAAGGGCGAGTTGGACCTGTCGGCCCTCAAGCCGTGTGAGCGGGCGGTCATCGCCCGGGCGGTCGCCCTCGACCCCAACCAGCGTTGGCCCTCGTGCCGCGAGATGGTCCGCGCGCTGCGCCGGGCTTGCGAGGCGGACGAGGCAGCCGGCCGTCTTGGCGCCGAAAAGCCCGGCGCGGAAATCGTCCCCGGTTGCTGGCTCCTCGAGCCGCTGGGCCGTGGGGCTCTCGGAACGACCTGGAAAGCCCGAACCCACGACGGAACCCAACTGGCCCTGAAGTCGATCGACCTGGCGCCTGGCAGCGTCGTCGCCCAGGTCCAATCGCTCCGCCGGTTGCGGCAATGGCGCCACGAGCGGATCCTTCCGATCCAAAGGCTATGGATGGTCACGGAGGAGGGCTTCGTGTATGAGGATCGAAGCGGCGAGGGGTCGGGCGAGTTGCGCGAGTTGGCGCTGTTGGAGCCGTACGCGGCTGGCGCGGCCCGCCCCATCAAGGCCCTGGTCGGCCTGGAACTCGGCACCCGGAACCTGGCCGATTGCTGCGAGCCTCATCGCAAGGCGGGGGCATCGGGAATACCTTGGCGCGAGTTGATCGACGTTCTCGACGACGCCGCCGAGGGTCTCGATTACCTCCATCAGTCCGGCCGTGGGTTGTTGCAGCCGGGCGGCGTGTCGGTCCATGCCCGAATCAAACCGCAAAACCTGATCTTGGTGGGGCATTCGCTGAAGGTCGCGGATTTCGGCTTGCACGCGGTCGCGGGCCGCGGGCCGCCGTCGCCGGCCGAAGCGGGTCCCTACGCCCCGCCCGAAGCATCCCGGGGCCCCTGGTTGCCCGCCAGCGACCAGTTCGCGTTGGCCGTTTGCTATGTCGCGACGCGCGCCGGCTTGCCTGCGGTCGCCGCAACGGACGCTCTCGGCACTGCGGTGCCGGGCCCTTGGGCGCCGATCGATCTGTCGGGCATGCCGCTGGGCGAGCAAGAGCGAGCCGTCCTCGCCCGCGCCCTCGCCTCGGCTCCCGACGACCGCTGGCCTTCGTGCGAGGAGTTTCTGCGTCAACTGCGCACGGCGTGCGAGACCGACGAAAGGACCCGCCAGCGCCCGCGGCGCGGCGCCGAGGTCCCCGGCAGCGAGATCCTGCCCGGCTACCGCCTCATCGAGAAGCTCGGCCAGGGGCAGATCGGGCGCGTCTGGAAGGCCACCGGGCGCGGCGGAATGCTCCGGGCCCTGAAGATCGTCGATCTCCGCGGGCGCGCCGGCCTGAAGGAACTCGAGGCGCTCGAGCAGGTCAAAGGCATCCGGTCGGGCAATCTGGTCTCGATCTCGAGCTATTGGCTGATCGACCGCGAGGGCTTTATCCTCAGCGACGCGCTGAAGGGCCTCGCGCCGGTCTCGCGGCGCGCCGGCAAATCCTCTGCCCAGGACTTTGCGACCTTTCCCGCTGCCGAGCTGATTATCGAGATGGACCTGGCCTCGAAGACGCTGTTTGAGCGTCTGAAGGAGTGCCAGCGCGAGGGCCGGCCCGGCATCCCCGTCGATGAATTGCTCCGCTACATGGAGCAGGCCGCCTCGGGCATCGACTACCTGAACCTGCCCGACCAGCGCCCCGACACCGACGCGGTCGAGATCGTCCACGGCGACATCAAACCCCAGAACATCATGATCGTGGGCAACACGGCCGCCGTGGGCGATTTCGGCCTGGCCCGCGTCGTCCAGCGGCTGGGTATCCAGCAGACGGGCATGGGGACCTGCGCCTACGCCGCCCCGGAACTGCTGCGAGGCCAGCCGCACCGCACGAGCGACCAATACTGCCTGGCGATGAGCTACGTGGAGCTGCGGGCGGGGCGCCTGCCGTTCGAAGAATCGGACCCGATGGCCATCGCCCGCCGCCACTTGGAAGGAAACCTCGCCTTGGACAGCGCCGGGCTGCCGCCGGCGGAATTGGCGGTGATCGCCAAGGCCACCGCGTTCGAACCCGACGATCGGTATCCGTCGTGTACCGAGATGGTGCGGGCATTGCGCCGGGCCGTCGAGGGTCGCGGTTCGGCGCAGCCGCTGCCGGAAGGGGCGTTCGCGCCGCCTGGCCCCACGGCGCCGCCCGCCGTCACGGCGTCGTTGGCGGCGGCCGGTACGATCGTCGCGCCGCCGCTGCACGAGTCGCCCGATCTCGACGCCCGGGGTACGCCGCGCGCCGGCGTCGATCGCGAGACCGAGCCGTTTGTGACGCCGCCCGTGGCCCCGGCCGCTGAGCCGCCCGTACTCGAAACCCCCGTGGTCGAAGAGACGTGGCGGCAAATCGAACCGCGGCCGACGCGCTGGCGTTGGCTCGTTGGGGCAGGCATCCTCGTTCCCCTGCTCGTGATTGCGGCCATGATGCTGACCGAAAAGCGCGCTGCGCTATGGTGGCGGGATTCCCGCGAGGGAACCTCGGTCCCCGACACCGGCGGATCCGGCAAAACGCCGACAGAGGACGAAGGGGGCGGCACGAAACCAGCGGTCCAACCCGTCCCCCACGTCGAGCCCTCCGTCGAGCCCGATCCCGACGCCGAAATGCGAACCATCGTGGGGTGGATCGAAAAGAACGCATTCGACGAGGCAGGGCGACGCATCCAATCGAACCGATCGCTTCTCGGCCCGAAGCGCCTCGGCGCGATCCGCCAGGCATGGCTAAAGCACGCGCTGGGCCTATGGCAATCCGATCCCGACGCGGAGCACCTGCTGGAGGCCTGCAACGGTATTCTCGACGCTGAGCGCGACTGTGCCGAGGCGAAGCTGTTGCGCGCACGGGTCAACGCGCATCGCGGGAACGATGCCGAGGCGCGTAAGGACTTGCAGGACTTCGATCCCGGGGGCTCGCTACCCCCCGAACTCCAGCCGCTTCGACTGGCGCTGGACGCGGTGGTCACGTGGCGACTGGAAAATCGCAAGGTCACGCCAGCTTTGGCCGCGAAAGTGAGGGAATTCACGAAGCGTTATGCGGACCTCCCCCAAACGTCTGAGTGGGCCCTAAGCAAGACCGAAGCCGACTGGATGGAAAAGCTTCGGAACGAGGTCACGCTAGACGACTTCCACCGGCTCTTGACTGAGGTCAAGGCGAAGACCGAGCACGGCGACTTTGCCGGGGCGAGGGAGTCGCTCGCCGAAGCTCGGCGCCTTCCCGTTCCCGCGTCGATCCAGCGCGATGGCGACGTCTGGGAGGCCGCCGTCGGCCTGTCGGACCCGAGCCCGTCGGGCTGGGATGCTGCCTTGAAGCAAGCCGAGAGCCTGCTGACTGGGAGGCCGGGCGCGGCGGGTACGCTGAAGCCGGCCGAAGCGAAGCAACTCCTGCAAGCCGTCGGAAAACTCGCCGCGCCCGACCGCCGGCCGTCGCTCGACCAGGTTACCGGCGCGCTGCGGGTGCTGCGCCTGGCAAGCCGGTTCGAGTTCGACCCACTCGACCTGGCGCGGCTCTGGCACAAAAGGATTGTGCTGGCCCTTGGAAAAGGCGTACCATCGGACCACGACTTGGCCGAATTCGAGGAGGATCGCGCGCGATGGGAACGTGCCTTCGACGCGTCCTCGAAGGAAGCCTCGTCGACCATCAGCATCCCTCTGATGGAGACGTGGCGGACCGAAGGGCACGTGGTTGCCAAACGGGGCGAGGTCGCGGTTCCCGAGGTCGAGAAGCTTCCTTCCGAACACGCCAGGTACGGTCACTACGTGGCCGCCCTTGTTTGGGCGCGTCAACAGCAGTGGGACCGCGCCCTTGACGCCCTGGCGGAGGCCGTGGGACCGACCACCCCGGCTCCGCAAGTCGCGCAGGTGGCTCTCCGCGTCCAGACCGCCGCCGAACTCGCGTTGCAGGTGGCATCCGAGGCGCGGCGGAGCCACGAGCCGGACTATCCTCCCGCGAACCCCTTCAAGAGCGCCGTCCAAGCCGAGAAGTGCTGGCGCGTGTTGACCTTTGCCAAAGGGCAAGAGAGCACGAACGCGTGGCCGGCAACGAAGAAGGAAACGCTCGATATGCTCCTGGCCCTGGCGGCCTGGCACAAGGAGCCGAACGATCCCATCCAGGCCGAATCGCTGGCCAGCCGGCTGCTCGAACGGCAACGGGCTGCCAAAGACCTGTTCCCCTTGCTCGATATCTACCTTCGAGGGCGATTGAAGCGGGCCGACCCGTGGTCTCCCGAGGAGCGCCGCCGAATGCTCGATGCCTGCGCACAGCTCCTCGGCACGCTGGCGGGGCAACGCCTGGGTGACGATCAGGCGAAATCCCTTGCGGTGAACATCCTGAACGACGTCTGGCAGAAAGCCACCAGCGGCTCGGGCGAGGACAAGGCGGCCGACGAGCCGTTCTGGGCCGCCGTGGGCGAGTTCTATTCGAAGTACCCCCAGGTCGGATTGGTCGAGCAGACGCACGGTCCGAGTCGGGCCGAGCGCGTCGATGCCGCGCTGGCGCGCTCGGCCAGGGCGCTCAACCGGGCCATTCGGCTCGCCGAGAAGCACCCCAGTCCAGAAACGGCCGACCAACGGGCCCGGTATTACCTCACGCGCGGCCGGTGCTGGTTGGAACTCCAGCCTAAGACACTTCACCAGATCACGACCGAGCCACCGGCCGAGGGGGCAGGCCATTCGGCGCACGACCTGGCGATTGCCGATGCCGAGAAGGCCCTGAACCTTGCCACGGGATGGCACGAGGCGTTCGGGTTCCATGCCGACGTGCTGCTCAAGCGTTCGCGGAGCCAGTCGCACCGGGCCGGTCGGGTCGCCGATCTGACCAAGGCCATCGAGTCGGGCCAAAAGGCGGTCGGTCTCTGCCGCGAAGCCCAGTCCACGGCCAAGGCGCAGTACCTGCTCGTCTTGAGCATGGCGTACCTCGAACGCGGCAATTTCGACCGCCAGACGCGCGATGAGGACTTTACGCACGCCGCCGACTATGCGAACCAGGCCGCCTCGGCGGCCCGCGATCAGAAGGACTTTCCCTTCTTGGCCCTCGGCTACGCTCACGAAGACCTGGCTTGGGGGGCCGGCAAGGACCCCGAAGCCAACTACCAGCGCGCGGTCGAGGCGTTCGACCAGGCCGAGATTCACAATCCACTTCTGAACACGCAGACCCAACTCGGCATCGCCCGATGTTATCTCCGGGCAGCCACCGACTCGTGCCTCCCCCGATTGAAGGACGCGCGCAGCCACGCCGAGATGCTCGACCGGGCGAAAGCCGGATTCGAAGCGGTCCTCCGCCGGGACTCCGACCAGGTCGAGGCGCACCGGTTCCTCGGACAGACGCTCTTGGCACAGGGCGACTTTGCTGGGGCCGACGCTCGCTACGGCGACGCCAAGAAAGTTGCCCAGCGACTCGGGCGCGATGATGCCGCCCTGTTCATCGCCGAGTGGGCGTCGTTGCCGCTGGTGGATCTGAAGGCCGAGCAGGAACCACGTGCGGCCGAGGCCCTGAAGCGGGTCCGCGAACTGGACAGCGTGAAGCCAGCCCCGGGCGGTCTGTGCGACCCGGCGCGCGAGGCCGTGCTGATCCGCGCGCGGGCGGCCGCGTTGCGCGAGGATCACGCCGAAGCCCAACGGCAGTACCTCGCCCTTTCTCCCGGTCCGGCAGGGGCCGAGTGGTCCGATGTCACGGCGCTGTTGTTTCGCGCCGAGTACTGGATGTCGCGATGGGAGAAGGCATCCGACGCCGATCGTCCCGCACTTCTGGACCTCGCCATCGCCGACGCGCTGGCCGCAAGGGCCGCTTCGGTTCAGAGGCTGGGCGAGGCTTGGGCGAACTACGTCCTGGTGCGAGCTTGCCGCCAGAAGTACCGCGCGACCGGAAAAGACGAGGACTTCCAGCAAGGCACTGCGGCGGTGGACGAGGCGAAGAAGCTCGCTCCACGGCATCCC
Source organism: Blastopirellula marina (assembly GCA_020721945.1). Classification (GTDB taxonomy): domain Bacteria; phylum Planctomycetota; class Planctomycetia; order Pirellulales; family Thermoguttaceae; genus JANLFZ01. Next base: position 1,409 of record DYLT01000234.1, on the reverse strand, counting down.
TACGCCATCGCCTCTTGCCGAGAAGGTAGTCTCTTGTGCATCTCGCACACCCCCGGCGAAAAAGACCCTCTCGCTTATCTCCAGGACGACCGTCAGGCGATCGAGTTGAGACTTCTGGCGTCGGCATGGGAGGGCACCGACGCGCGCCAAGACGTTTCGTTGAAGCAGATTGCCGAGAGTTCGCGCAAACGGACCGAGAGCATCGTGGCCCAGGCGAGCGACCCGAGTGTTCAGGCAAAGGCCACGCAACATCTCGAGTGGTTGAAACAGCAGGGGCTCTAGGATTCGCCGGACAGGGGTCCATGGCTCGGCATGGCGGCTTAAAACCGGCAGGGCTAGGCAATCCGCGTAAGATACGGCGTCCTTGCGAGGCTAATCGACGTTGCCAGGCCGCGGCGGATTTCTCATGGAGCGGCGCCGATCCGGCCGAAGCGCTTGGACGTGGGAGCATTCGCCCGCCGTATTGAGATCGCAGGGTCGATGAAACGTACCATGGAACCCGTCAAAGGCCAGGCGTCCAGATTGGCGGAACTGGAGCGACTGCGCCGCGAGCTGCTGCGAAGGATCGTGCAGAACGAGGCCCAACGCCGGACGGCGCGCTTCGGCCCCGACCGGAAGTGAGGCGCCGCGCGTGAAGCGGTCATTTCGGCTCCCGTCGGTCGGCATCTTGGCGTTCGTCCTTTCAACCGCTCCGGTCGGAGTCCGCGCCGGGAGCTGGACGGAGGGTTTTTTTCAACCCGCCCAGAAGCCCCATCCGGCGGTCGTTCGCGTCATCGCGACGTCGGCCAACGGCGCGTCGCTCGGCTCCGGAGCGCTGGTGGCCATCAGCCAACAGCACGGTCTGGTGGTGACGAACTGGCACGTGGTGCGCGACGCAACCGGGCCGATTGTGGTCGCTTTTCCCGACGGTTTTCGCACGCCCGCGGCGGTGCTTCGGGTCGATCGGGACTGGGACCTGGCGGCGCTGGCCATCTGGCGACCACGCGCCGAACCGATTCCCCTGGCCGCGCAGCCCCCGCGACGCGGCGAGCCTCTGACGATTGCCGGCTATGGCAGCGGCAAGTATCGAGAGGTCACGGGGCGTTGCACGCAGTATGTCTCCCCAGGAGCGAACAAGCCGTTCGAGATGGTCGAGTTGTCGGCTGGGGCCAGACAAGGCGATTCGGGCGGGCCGATCCTGAACCAGCGGGGTGAACTGGCCGGCGTGCTTTTCGGCACGTCGTTCGGCGAGACGACCGGCAGCTATTGTGGCCGGGTGCGCAGTTTTCTCGTATCGGTGGCCGACGCGTTCCAGCGTCTGGAACCCAGTCCCGCGACGCTGGCCCAAGGCCCGTCCGGCCCGGCGGCGCCGGCGGCGCTTGCGCCGTCCTCGCAAGGCCTCGTGCCCGAACGGATCGCCGCGGCACCGC
>DYLT01000233.1 GCA_020721945.1 Blastopirellula marina | reverse complement strand
TGTTGTTGTTAACCAGGTAGAACGTGGTGGTCGAGGGGTCGAAGACGCCCACCGTATCGTCGCCGTCGCCGTCCCAGTCGCCGGCCAAGGGCAGCCAAGTCGGCAGGTTTGCGTTGTAGGCGAACGAGTTCTGGCTTGCGCCCGGCAGGTTCTCGCCGGCCAGATGGAACCCGAGGTTATTGGCGGTGAACACGCCGGTCGTGAAGCGGCGCACCGGCGCCGGGGCATTGTACTGGATCGAGTTGTCGATGTTCGTGGGAGCCGCGCTCGAGTTGCCCGCCGCATCGGTCGCCGCGCCGGTGGCCACCGTCAGCACCACGGTGCCGCTTTGGGTCATCCCCGTGACCGACACATCGTAGATCGACGCCGAGACCTGGTTGATGGCGGCGTTGGTCGCGCCCGCCGTGCCGCCGATGGTCACATCGGACAGGGCGAAGCCGGTCACCGCCTCGCCGAAGGTGACGCGGAAGACGACCGGCGAGGCGCTGGTGGGATCCGACTGGCTCGGACCGCGGTTGACCGTCACCGTCGGCGCGACATTGTCGAAAACGATCGAATTGTCGATCACCGTGGGTGCGAGGCTCGGGTTGCCTGCCAGATCCAAGGCGGCGCCGGTCACGACGTCCAACGTCACGGTGCCGGTCCCCGGAATGGCAGAAACCGAGACGTCGAACGTCGTGTCCCCGGTGTCCGCTACCGGCACGATCGACGCGGTGGTGGCACCGGCCGTGCCGCCGACGAGGAGATCCTCGGTCGTGAAAGTCGCCGGCTGGATCGCCTCGCTGAAGACCACGCGGAAGACGACCGGGGTCTGCTGGGCGGGGTCCGCCTGCCCGGGAGCACGGTCGATCGTCAGGCTCGGCGGCGTGACGTCGCTCTGGTTGAACGTGACGGTGTTATCGACGTACGTCGGGGGCAGGCTTGGGTTGCCCGCCAGGTCCAAGGCGGCGCCGGTCGCGAGGTTCAAGACCACCGTGCCGCTCTGGGTCATGCCGGTGACGTAGACATCGAACGTCGTGTCGCTGGTTCCGACTTGCTGGATGCTCGAGACGCTCCCACCGGCCGTGCCGCCGATGGTCATGTCGGAGGCCGTGAACGTGCCGACCTGGATGGGCTCGCTGAACGTCACGCGGAAGAGGATGGGCGAGGCGTTGGTCGGATCGAGCTGGCCGGGGGCCTGAGCGACGGACACCGAGGGCGGAGTCACGTCGGCGTCGTCGTTGAGAATGGTGCCGGTGCCGCGGGTGTTCGCGGGGACGTTGGCGCCGTCGGCACTGGTGAGATCGACGAAGAAGGTCTCGTCGGCCTCCCCGTCCGTGTCGCCCAGCACCGCCACGGCGATCGTCGCCGACGACTGGCCCTCGGGGATCAGCACCGATCCGGTCGCCGCGAGGAAGTCCTCTCCCGCGGTCGCCGTGTCGCTGGCCGTCGCGTAATTGATCGTCACGTCGCGCGTGGCAGGGGATGAAAGCGACACGGTGAACTGGAACGGGGTCTGACCGCTATTGCCCTCGGCTTGCGAGGTGTTCGAGATCGACACGGTCGGCAGACTCACGTCGATATCGTCATTCAGGATCGTCCCGACGCCCGTGGTGCCCAACGGCTCGGCGCCGCTTTCGGGCGTGACCTCGACGAAGAAGATCTCGTCGGACTCGACCACGGTGTCGCCCAGCACTTGCACCGTGATCGTGTCGGAGATCTGACCGGCCGGAATGGTGATCTGACCCGATGCCGCCTGGAAATCTGAATCCGCCGTGGCGGAGCCGTTGGCCGTGCTCCAGTTGACGACGACCGGGTGGCCGGTGGGTTCGGACAACGTCACGGTGAAGACGAACGCGTTGGTCCCAGCATTGCCCTCGGTCTGGGTGACGTTGTCGATCTGCACAATCGGGGCGTTCTCGCCCGGATCCGTCGCGATGATGCCGGTGGCGAACGTCTGCCCCTGGGGATCGGCGCCGGTCGCCGTGAAATAGAGGAAGAAATCCTCGTCATTCTCGGCCTTCGTGTCGCCATTGACCTTGACCACGATGTCGCCCGAACTGACTCCCGGCGGCAGCGTCAGCGTTCCCGACGTGGCCTGGTAGTCGTTGTCGGCGACGGTCGCCGTGCCGTCTTGGGTGTTGTAGTTGACGACGACGTTCTCGGTGCGGTTCGGGTCATCGCCGATGAGCCGCACCACAAAGAAGAAATCGGTCTGACCGCTATCGCCTTCCAATTGGTAGACATCGTCGACGGTGACGAGCGGCGCCAAGAGGCGGCGATCCTCGAGGTGTTCAGCCCGCAGCTCGCGTCGCCGACGGCCGAGCCTACCTGGGCCCTTTCGTTGCTGTCCGCGCCCGAAGACCTTTCTGAGGAACCCCCTGACCATTATGCCTCTCCTGTGATGAAGTGGCGACCGAACGCGTCGTGTCGAAGTCTCACGATTGCCTGGTTGGGCCGATGCCCCGCCAGAAGACTCGTCAACGGAACCGATGGAAAGGATCGAGAGATTCCCCGCCACAGCGTAGAAACCAGTCCACTCAATCGGGTCATCTGCTCGACATCCCTAGCTAGAACCCGGAACACAAGGGTCCTGGAGCATTGGATGCTGGAGGTTCATTATAGTTCCGCAGAATTTTCCTCGCAACGAAATTACGCACTCGTCCCATCTTTTCCAGAGACCGCATAGCCCCGTTTATTCACCCATAGGGGGGGTGTGCAGAGGCTCACGATCCGGCGCGCGCGAGGAAATCGCGGTAGGCAAGCACCGTGTCGTCCACCATGCGGTGGACGGTAAAGAGGCGCTGGGCTCTGGCCATGGCGCACGCCGCCCGGCGCGTGCGCTCTTCTTCCGGGGCGTCGAGCGCGGCGAGGATCGCGGCGGCCAGGGCTGGGGCATGGCGGGGTGGAGCCGACCAGGCACACACCTCGCCTGCCGGATCGCCGTGGCCGATCGCCTCGGGGATCCCACCCGCCGTGGTGGCCACGATGGGGCGACCGGCGAACATCGCCTCGAGAAGCGTCGAGCACAGGCCTTCGGTGTGCGAGGGCAACACGAAGAGGTCGGCGGCCTGGATCAGATCCGGCACATCCCGGCGAAACCCGAGAAACCGCACCCGGTGGCCGATCCCCAGCCGAATCGCCTGGGCCTCCAAAGCGTGGCGGAGTTCTCCGTCCCCGACCACCGCGCATACGGCCTCGGGATGCCGGGCGAGGACGGCGGGTAGCGCGTAGAGAAGAAACGTATGCCCCTTGCAATCGGTCAGTTTGCCGACGGCCAACAGAAGCCGATCGGCGTCGCGAAGCCCCAGCCCGGCGCGTCCCCGCCGGCGATCGCCCGAACGAACCCGTGCCGGATCGACGCCATCATAGACCACGCGCACGCTCTGGTCCGGGAGGCCGGCCTGCCGACACGCCTCGGCCGCCGCGCGCGACACGCCGATGACGCCATCGGCCAGCCAGCGGTAGGGCCAGGCCGATCGCAGGCGAAATGCCGCGCGGCGTGATGCGATCCGCGCGGCAATACCCAACCCCAGACTGGCCAATCCGCCGGCCCACAACGCGTGCGCATCGTTCGCATGAAGCACGTCGGGACGGATGCGGCGAAGCACGCTGCGGATCTGCCGCCAGGCGGCGGGATGGCGCCCCCGGCCCGGGAACTCGTGGACTTCAAGACCGTCGGCCACCAGGGCGCGAGCCAAGGCACCGCCGCGGCGCGCCAACACGGCGCAACGATGCCCCCGTGCGCGCAGCCCGCGTGCCAAGAGCCGCGCCTGGTCCTCCCCACCGCCCCAATCGGCCGGGGTAGAAACCAGAACCACGGTCAAAGCGCCCGTCTCGTGCGTCGCCATCTTGTCGTGTTAACCCATCGCGTGCCGAGCGATACGCCACGCCGGGCGGGCCGGTCTCTTTCGAGGGTCACGGTCCGGACCGCACCGCCAGCCGGCAGCCGGGTGGCACGCGGATCAGCACGTCGAGCCCGGCGCACCCTTGCGGCAGCCGCTCGGGGCGAACTGGCTCCAACCCCAGCGTGCGCGCACGGTCCACCACGTCGCGGCATTCGTCGGACGACAACCCACGTGTGGGCTGCACGAGCAGCAAGTCGGGGTGGTGCTGTTGGACCAATTCCACGACCACGGCCGGATCGTCCGCGTCGAACCGGAACACCTGGCACCGCGAGGCATCGGCGTAATAACTGACGATCGGCGCCAAGGCGGCGGGCCCCACAATGGACGGGGGCGCAGGGAATTCACGGTGGGCCCAGCGGCCCAGTTCCACGGCAACTTTGCGCCAGGCAAAGTAGGAGCGGCTGCTAGTCATCGCGTCGGCCAGTCCCACGCCGCAGGCGAGCACCAGGGGTAGGGCCACCGCCGCGGCCGAACCCTTCGGCCCCAGTTGTAGCCACGCGGCAAGCCGGGCCACGCGGGCGGTAAGCCCCAAGAGACCCAGGGCGGCAAATACCGTCGCGAAAAGCACGATCGAAAGCGCGTAGCGCGGACAGAGAAACTTGTCGTACCACAACTGGATCCAGATTCCCGCCAGCACGACCAGTCCGGTGTAAAACAGGGCTTGGTGGTCGCGCCGTCCCCACACGCGCCGCCACCCCCACATTCCGCCGAACATCAACAGGGCGAAGATGGGCGACAGCCCGCGGGTCATGGTGGGAAAGAAGATGCTCACCATGCGGCCGAACGAGAGCGGCTCGCCGCCCCCCGCCGGCAACGACCCTTCGCCGTGTGCCAAGCGCCCCCAGATAGCCTGAAGCCACGTCCAGGCACGCCCAAACGGATCGACCCGAAAGAGCCGCCAGAGGGTGTCGCTTTGAAGCCAAACGAGATTGACCAGCGCCACGAGTCCGGGAACCAGCGAGACGCAAAGCATCAGGCCCAGGACCAGGCGCGCCCGGCCCAACGTCAGCGCGCGCCATCGCCAGAACGACCACAGCGTCAAGGGGACCACCAGGAAGATGCCTTCGAATCGGGTCATGGCGGCCAGGCAGACGGCTGGTCCCGCCGCGGCAAATAGCGCCAGCCGCACCTCGGTGATCGATCGCCAGAGCAAGTAGATCGAAAGCATGAACAGAAACCAGAACGTCGAGTCGCGGATCACCTCCGGACTCCACGCGATCATCTTAGGATGGAAGGCGTACAGCACGCAGGCGACCACGGCAATGCGGTCGTCGAACTGGCGGCGTGCCCACCCGAATAGCGGCAACACGACGAGACTCGCAATGGCCACCCCCCACCATGTGCCCGCGGTTTCCCAGTCCAGGCCGGTGTGGTGCAGCGCCATCAGGATGACCGGGTAGGTGTTCAGCGACATTCCCCCCAGTGCCTCACGGTAGTCGCCGGCCTCGAGCGACTTGGCAAGCTGAATATAGAGTGCTCCATCGGAAACCACGCTCGGCACCCGGAAGGCCATCAGCGCGCGGGGGACCAGAGCCAGGAGAACCAGCCCCACCAAGAGCCATGCGCGAAGCGGATAGGCGCCCCGCTGTGGCTGGGGGCTGGCCAGCCCATTAGGATACTCGTCGGGCGCGGGCTGGAACGGAATGAGCAGGTTGGCCATGAAGTCCCCAGTCCCCTTGCAACAAGACGCCCGCGCCCGGCCGAGGGCAGTGGGGGACTATATTTTTTTCGGGCAGACCGGGCAAGATCAATTGGACGTTGCTGTCCCCTAATAAGTACACGCTTCCTCTACCCTAAATCGTGGATCCCTTGATGCCTGCGGTTTCGGTGGCCGTGGCCGTGGTACAGCGTGCCGACCAAGTGCTCGTTGGATGCCGACCGGAGGGTACCCCCTTGGCTGGTCTCTGGGAGTTTCCCGGCGGCAAAGTTCAGCCGCACGAGACGCCCGAACAAGCCGCGGTGCGCGAGTGCCGCGAGGAGACGAACCTCGAGGTTCGGCTGGTCGGCCCGGTTCGGGAGGTGCTATACGAGTACCCGCACGGCCCGGTTCGCGTGTACTTCTTTGCCGCGACCCCGGTAGAGCCCGCGCGGGCCCCCGCGGCGCCGTTCCGCTGGGTGCCCATCGGCGAGTTGGCGGATTACCGTTTCCCCCCGGCCAACGCACCGATCGTGGAGGAGCTTCGTCGAGGGTGCTGGACCGCCGAGAACCCTTAGCGATAAGATGAAGCCACCCATTCCGCGGCAGCCGAGGACGAGATCATGGCCGAACCGAGCGATCATGCCTCCCAGCGCGGCGGGCTGGAAGAGTATTTGCGGCGAATCCCGGGCTTCCGCGGCTACCTCGAGAAGGAGTACCGGCGCCAGAGCGACCGCATGGCTCGCGATTACCTGGCCGACCGGCTCCAGCGAGGCAAGCAGTCGATCGACGGCTTGGCCCGAGCCCTGGCCGATGCCGGCCGACTGGAGACGCTCCCCGAGCTGGATCGCCTGCGAGGGCGTATCGACAAGCTCGTCGGTCGCATCCGCGGGGCCATGCAGGGCTACCGCGGTTTTTTCGATTTCGTTCAGGTCGACGAGGCCCGCCTCGACGACGTGTACCAGCACGACATGGATTTGATGCGGGACGTCGAGGCGCTGGAGCAGTCGCTTGCGGCGCTGCCCCGACCGCGTGAGGAGCTCGCAGGCCACCTGGGCACCCTCTTCGAGGAACTCGAACGGCTCGACCGCCGCTGGAGCCAACGCGACGAGTTATTGCGCGGCTGGGACAAACCTTGGGACACCCTGCGGTAAAGGAAAGGCATAGTATGTCCATCCGGCTCGAGGTAATCGAGTGCTTCGACCCCGCCAATGCCTCGCTCGTCCATCGGGTCCCGCCCGAGGGTTCGGCCGACATCAAGTACGGGGCCCAACTGATCGTCCAAGAGTCCCAGGAGGCCATTTTCTTTCGCGACGGCAAGGCGATGGACCGCTTCGGGCCTGGGCGCTACACCTTGACCACGCCGAACCTGCCGATCATCACGCGGCTGCTGACGATTCCCTGGGAGAAATCGCCATTCCAGTGTTCGGTCTACTACATCGGCAAGCAGACTTTTCTCGACCAGAAGTGGGGCACGCGCCAGCCGATCGCCTTCCGCGACGCCGACTTCGGCATCGTGCGTTTGCGTAGTTTCGGCAAGTTCTCGTTCCGCGTCGTCGACGGTCCGCTCTTACTGAACACCCTGGTCGGCACCCAGGGCAAGTACACCACCGACGAGGTGACGGCGTTCCTCAAGGACCTGATCGTCTCGCGTCTGACCGAGGTTTTGGGCAAGGCGGCGGTCGGCCTGCTCGATCTGCCAGCCCGCTACGACCAGATCGCCTCGGCCGCGCGAGCCAAGGTGTCGGAGGAGTTTTCGAAGTATGGGTTAGAGTTGGTCGATTTCTTCATCAACGCGATCACGCCTCCCGAGGAGGTGCAGAAGGCCATCGACGCCCGAAGCGCGATGGGGGCGGTTGGCGACCTGGGAGCCTTCATGAGGTTTCAGGCGGCGCAGAGCCTGTCGAAACTGGCCGAGTCGGCCGGCGGCGGGGGCGGGGCGATGGGGATGGGCCTTGGCGCGGGCTTTGGCGTGATGCTCCCGGGCATGGTCCAGCAAGCCATGACCAGCGCGCCGGTCGCGCCCCCGCCCGCCGCGCCCCCGCCTGACCGGACCCATCTTCGCCTATGCGATGGTCGATGTCTTCGGCCTGTCGTGCGTCGGCATCGGCGCCAGCTGGGTTGCCGCCGGCAAAGGGGCCATTTTTGCCGGTTTTCCGACGTCGACCGCAGAAGCCGTGGCATGCACCGCTGGCGGCACCGCGGTCATGATCTGGGCCGTCGCGCGCAAGGACCTGCTGGCGGAATGGCGCAGCCGGGAGACGGTGGCGACCCTGTTCACCTTCACCCTGCTGGTGATGGTGGTCTTTGGCTTTGCGGTGGAGGCGGCCACGGCGGAGCTGGGGGCGGTGGCCCCGGGCATCATGTGGGTGTCGTTGTGCTTTGCCGGGGTGCTGCTGCTGAATCGCTCCTTCCAGAACGAGGGCGAGAACGAGAGCATCGCCGCGCTCATGCTGGCCCCGACTGACCGGGCCGCCATCTACTTTGGCAAAGCCCTGGCGAATCTGGTGCTCATGTCTGTGGTGGAAATCGGGGCCGTGCCGGCCTTTGCCGTGCTCTTTGGCCGGGACTTGCTGGCCGGGTTGCCGCTGCTGCTGCTCGTGCTGATGCTGGGGACGGCCGGCTTTATCCTGGTGGGGACGTTCCTGGCGTCCCTCACGGCCAATGCCCGGGCCAGCGAGGTGCTGCTGCCGGTGTTGTTGTTCCCGCTGGCCGTGCCGGTGCTCATCGCGGCAGTACGAGGGACGGCCACGGCGCTGGCCGGCGGCGGGCTGGCAGACGCCAGCCAGTGGGTGTCCTTGCTCCTCATCTACGACCTGCTCTTTGCCACGCTGGCCTATATGCTGTTCGATTTCGTAATGGAGACATAATCCGTGCTCCGTGATTCGTGATTCGTGCTATGTAGCACGCAGCACGAATCATGAAGTGGAGGATTTGATGAACCGATCCACTGCGCGAACGATCCTGGGAACGCTGAGCGTCCTCGCCATCCTGCTGGCCCTGGCTCTCGTGTTCCTGTACGCACCGCTGGCCGGAGACCCGACGACGGGACGCGCCCTGCCGGAGCAAA
>DYLT01000232.1 GCA_020721945.1 Blastopirellula marina | reverse complement strand
CCCCGGCTGCCACGAAGAAGCCGATCCCGGCCACCGTCGTCTGGAGGAACTCGCGGCGATTGGTGCGGTTGAGCATACCTTGTCACTCCTCTGATCTACTAGGTCGCAGTTGCCCGAAACTGCCGCTACGGACGGCGTTTCGCCTCTTCACCATACCTACTGCGCCCGGCCGCGGCAATCCTCCCTCCTTTCCGTTCCCCGCGCCGTCCGCTACGCTAAAGATCAGACACGACAAGAATGATCGGCCACCCCGGAGATATCATGCCATGCGGCTGCGCACCATCGCTTTGTTGGCGGGCCTCGCCTGGACCGCCCTCCTCGCCCTCGGCCTCGATGCCTCGGCCGCCGAGTCGGGCGCCAAGAAAAAAACCAAAGAACTCGACCCCGGCGCCAAGGCCCTCCTCCAGCGGATCGAGAACCTCGGCGGCAAGCTCGAGTACAACGCCGCGGGCGAGATCCTCGGCGTGGACCTGTACGAACGACCGGCCACCAACCCCGACGTCGAGAAGATCGCGGCCGCCTTGCCGAACCTCGAACGCCTCAAACTGTGGGGCGCCAAGATCAACGACTACGGCGTCAAGCACCTGGCGGGCCTCAAGAAGCTCAAGGACCTGGTGCTGGAAAACACCGACATCACCGACGAGAGCCTCGCCGTGCTGGCCAGCATCCAGACCCTTCAATCGCTCAACCTCCGCCGCAGCTCGTACCTGACCGACGCGGGACTGGCGCACCTGAAGAAGTTGCCGAACCTCCAGTATCTCGTCCTGTTGTACAACAACTTCTCGAACGAGGGGATGAACCACGTCAAGGAGCTGACCAAACTCCGCTTGCTCGACATCCGCGGGTGCGTGCAGATCAACAACGAGGGTGTCGGCCAGCTCAAGACCCTGGTCAACCTCAAGGCCCTTCGGCTCCGCAACCCCTACATCACCGATAGCGCCCTGGATATCCTCGACCACTTGCCCAACCTGCGGGTCATCTCGATCGAAGACGCTGCCGGCATCACGAACGCCACCCTGGCAAGATTGGGCAAATTCCCGATGGAAGAGATCGACCTCTTCCGCCTGCCTGGGGTAAACGACGAGGGCCTCCAGTACCTCAAGTCGCTGGAGAACCTCCGCCGGCTGAAAGTCCGCGGCACGCCAATCACCGGCGCGGGTCTGGCCCACATCGCCGGGCTGACGGGTCTTCAGGACCTCGACCTGAGCGAAACCCATTGCACCGACGAGACCTTCGTCCACCTCAAGGGCCTGACGAAACTCCAACGACTCGATCTCTGGCATACCAAGATCACCGATGCCGGACTGCCCTATCTGGCTGGGCTGGTCAACCTCCGCTGGCTCAGCCTCAACCAGACGGCCGTCACCGACGCCGGGCTGACGCACCTTGTCGGCCTGAAAAACCTGGCCAGCCTCAGCCTGGAAGATACCGCGGTCACCGACGCCGGCGTCGCGCACCTGGCCAAGCTGAAGTCGCTGAAGACCCTCAACCTGCGGTTCACCAAGGTTACCGACGCCGGGCTCCAGACGCTCGAGAAGGCCCTGCCCACGACCGAAATCTCGCTGGAATAGCCCAAACCCCCATACCAACCCGACGTGTCAGCGAGGGATCCTCGCTGGCGCTTCGGGTTTGTATGTTTTTGCCCTCGCTGGGGCCTCGGGTTCGTATGCGGGGGGCCGGGCCGAGAACCTCCGCGCGATCGCGGCGAACAGGATCAGCACCGCACCGCCCACCGCGGTTGCGGGAAAGGCGTGGGGCGAGACCGCGAGGATGCCGGCCAGCGGGCCCAAGGTCATGCCCAGGCCGAGGTTCGCCCACAGCCATCGGCCGCCCGGGCGCAGGATGGGCGCGGCCAGGCATCCGGTCAGCAGTCCGGAAAAGGCCCCGAAGGCGAGCGTTTCGGTCTCCTCGGTGTCGATGGCCGTGCGCAGCCCAGCGGCCACCACGGCCACAAGGATCGTGGCCAGAAAGATCGAGGCCAACGCCACCTTGGCGCGGGTGGCGACACGGGGGAGTTCACCTCGCGGTTTGTCGGCTACCATCGATTTTGGATCAACTGGCCATCGGCGCGGTGGCCGAGCTTCGAGAATGTGTTGGGGTCAACAGTTTGCGAGACGAACCGCACGGCTCCATCACCCAAGAGGATGTTGAAGCCACCGGGATGGTTCGAATCGAAGGTGCCGACCCTCAGCAGGGCCTTGGCCGGGTCGACCGGCTTGAACGGTTCCACGGGCTTCGTCAGGTCCGGTGGCTCGGCCTGGCCGTCCCCGGGTTCCGCAAAGGGGACGGGGGGAGTCCATGCTCCGGGCATCCCGGGCGCTGGCTGGAGCGCGGCCATCTGGGCGGGGGTCGGCCCCGTGTTGCGGAGCGTCGAACGCGTACCCGACATCCAACCCAGCTCCGAGGACTCGATCCGCTTCTCGCCCACGAAGATCGTGTGCGCCATGCCGTCGGTCACGTCGCGCGGCCGGATGCGGCTGTTCAGAAACAGCACGCCCGCGTTGTCCTTGTCGATCGGGGCCTCGCGGTCATGGTGGCAGCCGGCGTAGTTGCTCATCGCCGGGGGTGCCATCGGCTGCTCCCCAGGGGCTTCCGCCTCGGGCGGGGGCCAGGTGCCCGTGCCGAATCCGCCCGTATCGGACGGACACACGAACAGATCGATCTTGACCTCGCGCGGCGCGGCATTCTTCTTCGAGTAGGCCCCCTCCTTGAAGTCGATATGGCGGTAGGTGTTCGTTTCCTCGACATACGGGAGGATCTGGACCATCCAGCTCATGTGGTAGCCGATCGGCTCGCTGCGGATCGGCCCCTTGTCGTTGACCACCCCCGGGGGGAAGGTCTCGTGCGCGTGCTCGTAGCTGTGCAGCGCCAGCCCGACCTGCGCCAGGTGGTTTATGCAGCTCGAGCGCCGCGCCGCCTCGCGGGCTGCCTGGACCGCTGGCAATAACAAGGCAATCAGAATGCTGATGATCGCAATGACCACCAACAGCTCGACCAACGTAAACCCGGCACGGCGAAGCGAATGCATACCTCGTCTCCCAAACCCGGGACAACCACCCACCCCCATACGAACCCAACGCGCCACCGAGGGACCAGATGAGCCCGACGCGCCAGCCAGGGACCCTCGCTGGCGCGTCGGGTTAGGGTGCTACGATGATCTCCTTGTTGACACGGATGCGGCATGTCGGGTCGTCGGGATAGTCGGCCTGGACGCGAACTCGCCGCTGGGCCGGCTGGCCGGCCAGGGGCAGCACCTCGATCCGCACCGAACCGCCCTCGTCGCCGCTCAGCGCGTCGGGCGAGACGATCCAGGTCTCGCCCGGGTAGCCCGGATCGGCCGCCAACCGGGCCGCGGCCCGATCGAGCGCCGATTCGGCCAGCCACTGGGCCTGGAGGGCCCGGCCGCCCTGGAGCACCTCGATCCGTCTCGTGGCGGCCCACCGGGCCACCGACAACATCAGGAACCCTGCCAGCCCGACGCACGCCAGCACGGCGGCCAATACGAACCCGCGCTGCCGCGGGCCACGGCCGGCATGTCGCCGGCCAACCACGGCATCGAGGCCAAACCGCGTCCTCGGGCAGTGGGCCAGCAGTGCTACTCGGCGGACATCCCCCAGGCACCCTGCTCGCCCGCGCCTAAAGCGCGTGGAGAGCTTCGGAACGAGTCGATGGCGGCCGCAGGCAAACCGGGGAACACTCATCGTCTCTTGCCCCGGGTCTCGAACCGATGATCGAACCCCACGGCGGCCTCGATCCGCACCCGATGGCTGCCAGGCTCTGGCGGCGTGGCATCGTCCGGGGCGAGGCGCAACACGGCCATCGAGCCGTCTTGTTCACTCTGCGCTTCCAGCGTGGCAACCATTTTTTCGGGAAGGCGGTACCGCTCACGTCGCTCGACTCGGTCCCCGACACGCTCGACGCGATCCAGCCCCTCCTCGACGACACGATACTCGACTCGCCGATCGCCGTCCAGGCGCAGGACCCAGCCGGCCGCCGACGGCCCGTTGCCTGCCGGCGCTGGGGCAAGCGCCCGCGCCGCGTGGACGTCATCGCGGAATTGCGCGGCCAGCCGGGCCAGCGACGACCGCGTATGCAGTTCCTCGCGCGCGCGGCGCTCCAAACGGAACAACCCGTGGATCAGGGCGAACAAGACGCCGAACATCGTCGTGGCGACCGTCATGGTGGCGACGAGTTCAATGAGCGTCCAGCCCTCGCGATGGCGGTGTCTCATGGCCGGCGATGCCTCCACGCGATTAGCCGGACCTTCTGGGGAAAGCCCGGTTGGGGTTCCCAGTGGACCGTCGCCACGACCCGTTTCGTCTCGGGCGCGCGCGGGGGCGTGGCGATTTCGATGGTCAGCTTGCCCTCGGGCAGCGTCCGGGCCGCCTCGTCGGAAAGGCGCACGTCGGCCGTCTTCTCGATCGTCAGCGACCCCCACGGTCGGAGAGCCAGGCGTTCCAGGGCGTTGGCCGCTTCGAGGTAAGCCGTCTGGCGCCAGCGGCTGGCACGGCGCTGGGCCGCCGTGGCGGTGAAGAACTGGAGCCAGACGCTCACCGTCAGCACCAGGATGGCGCCCGCGATGGCACACTCCAACAGAATGGCTCCACGCCGCGGCATGTTCAAGCCAGGGCCTCGATCATCGTGACGAGCGGATAGAAGTACGATACCGCGACCACGGCGATCAGCAGGGCAAAGCCCAAGAGGGCCAGCGGGAACAGCACCTGGAGCACCGTCCGCAGCCGGTACGCCTGGCGGCGGCGGGCGCTGTCGGCCATCTCGCGCAGGGCCCAAGGCAGGTTCCCGACCCGCTGGGCGGCCTGGAGCACGGTGTACTCGGCCCGGCCGATGAGACCCCGCCGCCAAAGGCTCTCGCACCAGTCGGCCCCGGCCTCGATGTCGGCCGAGACCTTGGAAAGCCGCCTTCGGATCGCGCGCCGCGGGTAGGCGTTGGCCAACAGCGCCATAATCCGCGTCATGGGGTGATCGCGTTGGGCCACCAGGGCCAGGCAGTCCAACAGGTTCGCGGTGTGAAGGCGCCGAAACAACAGTCCCAACCCGGGCAGATCCCAATCGAGCCACCCGCCGTAGCGGAAGATGCCGTAGCCGATCAGGGCCAACACCACCAGATACGGCGGCACTGCGAGATACCAGTACTGGGCCATGGCCGCCGACAAGTCGAAGACCACCTGGCTGATGCGCGGCACGACGAGGTTGAAGTCCAGGAGGATTTTCTGGAAAGCGGGCACGATGCCAGTGAGGAGAAAGCCTGCCGTCAGCATCGCGACGCCGAACAGCACCCCGAGGTAGACGAACCGGTCGCCCAGGTCGCCCCAGACGCGGACGCCGCTTTCCATCCGTTCGAGCGTCTGCCGCAGGGCGAGCCCGACGTCCCCGGTCTCGTGCCCCACGCGGATTGCCACCAGGGATTCGCGGGACACAGGACCGCGGACCTGCTGGAGGGCGTCGGGCAGGGGCCAGCCGGCGCGGAGCAAGGCGGCCACGCGGCGGGCCCGCCACCCACCAGCCCAGCCCTCCTCGGTGGCCAGGGCCTCGAGGGCGGGCACCAGCGGTAGCCCGCGCTCCGCGGCGACGGCAAGGGTCCACCACAGCGCAAGCCATTCGGCCCGCTGGCTCCGCTGCACGACCACCCCCAGGACGATCATCCCCAGCACGCCCATCACGCCGCCGATCCACCGGAACGAGGCGACGACCAGCGACGTCAGAATCAGCACCCAACCACTGGTGCGGAACGCAAGGCGCAGGGCATCGGGCGCTTCGTCGCCGGGGCGGGGCGTAGGCAGGATCCGCTCGGCCGCCAGCACCGCGGCTCCCAGGAGCAACGCCCCCAGGGAGCTGACGAGGATGGTCAGACTGGTGCTCACAGGAGCCTTTCAAACAGCGACAGCATGGGCAGAACCAATGCCACGAACATGGAACCGACAAACCCTGCCACGAACAAGAACGCCACGAGGGCCGCGACGGCCTTCAAGACGCGCACGTAGACCCGCGCGCGGCGGTCGTATACCTCGCCGGCAGCGCGGAAGGCATCGCCCAGCTCGGCGGCCGCCTGGGCAGAAGCCACGGCAGCACGCAAGGTGGGCGGGAAACCCCCGCTTTGGCCCATGGCCTCGGCCGCCGGCAGGCCCTCCCGAGCCCGCGTGGCAGCCCGGCGCGATGCGTCGGCCAGGTCGCGCTGGCGCAGGCTCTCGGCGGCCCATGCGAACGACTCGGCCAGCGGCAGACGCTGGTCCACCAGCAATCCCATCAGCCGCGCGAACTCGGCCACACCCTGAGCGCGCCCTAGCGGTCCCAGGATGGGAAGGTGGTAGCTCCATCGCTGCAACCAGGCGGGCCGGCCGGTCTTGCACACCTCGACCAGCACGAGCCCCAGCACGACCACCAAGGCGACGATGTTCCACACGCCGTACTTCACCGTCCCGAGGAACACCTCGGTGACCAGCGGGAGGTCCATCTCGAAATCGGCGAAGACCTTCGCGAACCCGGGCACCACGAACACCGAGAACATCAACACCAGCGCCAGGCCGAAGCCGACGAGCACTACCGGATAGCGCAGTGCGGCGCGGATCTGCCGGTGCAATTCGAGCCGATCCCGCTCGATGGCGGCGAACTCGGCCAAGGCTTGCCCCACGTGCCCCGAATGCAGCCCCGCCAGCACCAGCCCGCGCACGTAGCCAGGAAACCCATGCTCGGCCGACAGCACCTGATCGAGCGGGTCGCCCGCGTCGAGCCGGTCGGCCGCCCGCAAGAGCGCCTTGCGCAGCGACCGCCGGGACATCTCGGCTGCCAAGGCCCGCAGCCCAGGGCCCAACGGCAGGTTCGCCGCGGCCAGCGCGGCCAACTGGCCGCCCAGCGCGATGCTTTCTTCCAGCGGGCGTTCCCGGTCCGTCATCGCAGCATGTCCGCCAGCGAGTACAGGATGGCCATCCACGAGCCGAACACCACCAGGGCATAGCCCATCGTCACCGTGCCCCCGATCCCCACGGCCAGCACCAGCGGCACCAGCAGCCGGGCGGCCTCGGCCGCCTCTTGAGCCCGGTGGTGGTAGATCGACGCGGACTGGCGGAGCGTGGGAAGCAACGTGCCGTGATCCTGGCCGGTGGCCAACAGCCAATCGAACAGCGGGGGCCACGCGGGGGAGACGGCCGAACCCATGGAAACATTGCCGCGCTGGATGGCCAAGGCGGTCTTGCGCGCGCCCTCGATCAGCCGACGGCTTCCCACCGCCTCGGCCGCCAGCACCAGAGCCTCCGGCAAGGGCACGCGGTTCTCGACCAAGAGGGCCAGGACCTCGGAGAACATGGCGATTCGAAACGCGTGGATCATGCGGCGCGTCCACGGCAGCCAGCCGAAAAGCAGGCCGGCCAAAGGCGGCTCGGCCGACGTGGCGCGGGCCGAGGCGAGCATCCACGCGAAGGCCAAAACCAGCACCACCGCCGGCACGGCCGGCCCCCAAGACCACACCGAGTCGCCCCAGCCGGCCAGCCATCGCAGAAATCCCCTGGAGGCGGCAGGAACCTCGGGAAACGCCTGGGCGAACGCCGGCGCCACCTTGACCACGAACAGCACGAAGAGCCCCCAGGTCACCACCAACACCAGAAGGGGATAGAGCAGCCCGGCCAGTACGATCTGCCGCGCCTCGACCAGCCGGCGCGCCGTGCCCGCCAGCGACTCCAGGGCCACGGCCAAGCGCCCCGACCGGATCCCCGCCTCGACCACGGCCCGGTACACCGGCGGGAAGCTCCGCGGCTCCCGCGCGACGACGTCGCCCAAGGGCTCGCCGCGTTCCATGCGTTGGGCGACCCGCTGGGCGAGCTGGCCCAACCGGCCGGGCAGGTCTTCACCCAGATCGCGCAGCCCCTTCTCCAGCGGCACGCCGGCGCGCACCAAGGCCGCCATCTCGTCGTTCAGGGCGACGAGTTCCTCGAGGCTGATGGACGATGCTGCCGGCTCCGCACGGGTCACAAGAGCGTTTCCGGATTCCACGTGCCCGAGAAGTCTCCCTTCTCGATAGCCGCGCCGCACCCACCTGTCAACAGGCAACACGCCGCCGCGAGGTCAGGGCGCGTTGCCGAACCCGAGCGTTCGTCGCAGTTCGGCCGGGCTGGTCAGCCCCGCGCGCACCGCCTCGCAGCCCCGTTGCCAGCGGCTTTTCATGCCGGCCTCGATGGCCAAGCGCTCCAGGGTGGCGGCATCCACGCGCGAAAGGATGGCGCGGCCCAACGCGCTTCGCTCGGGCAGGAGCATTTCGACGAGCACAAAACGACCCTGGTAGCCGGTGCCGCCACACTGGGGGCAGCCCACGGCCATGCGCACGGTCTCGACCGGCAGGCCCAGGCGGGCTTGGGGATCGTCGGTCCAGCGCGCGCACCCGCAGAGCCGGCGGAGCAGCCGTTGCGAGAGGATCGCCCGCACCCCGCTTCGTAGCAGGTACGGCTCGATGCCCATGTCCGACAGGCGGCCGACCGCCTCCGCCGCGCTGCCGGCGTGAAACGTGCTTAGCAGGAGGTGCCCGGTAAGCGATGCCTGGAGCGCCGCCTCGGCGGTCGCCCGGTCGCGGATCTCGCCCACCAGGATCACCTCGGGGTCCTGCCGCATGAGAAACC
>DYLT01000231.1 GCA_020721945.1 Blastopirellula marina | reverse complement strand
CGTTGGGAGTTCCTCGCGATCGGTGCCTCGAAACGATCCCCCTTTGGAGCGGTCACACAATGGCCCCGTTGAAGCGACAGGTGGCGGCTGTACTCGGCGGACTGCTGGTTCTCGCTTGGTTCGCCCCGGAATGTTCTGCCCAACCGCGCAAGCGCGGATTGGGCGGCCCCGTGGTGCTCCATCCGGACGACGTTCCGGCCTTCCCCGATCCGCCAGCAGGCTTCGACGCCGTGCGCGACGGCATCCCGCACGGCCGATTGGAGCTGGTGACTTACGAGTCGAAGTCTGTCGGCACCACCCGCAAGATGCAAGTCTATACCCCGCCCGGCTATTCGAAGGACAAGAAGTACCCCGTGCTGTACCTCTTGCACGGCATCGGGGGCGACGAGACGGAGTGGCAGCGGTTCGCCAGGCCGAACGTGCTGATGGACAATCTGATCGCCGAGGGAAAGGCCACGCCGATGATCGTGGTGATGCCCAACGGCCGGGCTCAGAAGAATGACCGGGCAGAGGGAGACGTCTTCCGGACCGCTCCGGCGTTCGCCGCGTTCGAGCAGGATCTCTTACGCGACGTGATCCCGGCCATCGAGTCTCGCTACTCGGCGGAAGCCGACCGCGAACACCGGGCGATGGCAGGGCTGTCGATGGGGGGCGGCCAGGCGCTCAACGTTGGACTGCGGCACCTCGACACCTTCGCCTGGATCGGCGCGTTCTCGGCCGCGCCCAACACCATGCCGCCCCACGAACTCGTACCGGACCCGGCGGTCGCCAAGGCCAGACTGAAGTTGCTCTGGCTCTCGTGCGGGAAGAAGGACGGCCTGATTCGGATCAGCCAAGGCGTCCACGCCCACCTGCGGGACAACCACGTCCCCCACGTCTGGCACGTTGACGGCAACGGCCACGATCCTGCCCACTGGAAGAACAGTCTCTACTTCTTCGCCCAGCGCATCTTCCGCTGAGATGCCATGAGCACCAATGTCCCTCAACCCTGCGCAACAGGAAGCCGTATCGACACTCCGCGGGCCGCTTCTGGTTCTTGCGGGGGCCGGGAGCGGCAAGACCCGGGTGGTGACGTACCGCATCGCCGAGTTGATCCGCCACGGCACGCGACCCGATCGCATCCTTGCCGTGACCTTCACGAACAAGGCCGCCCGCGAGATGGAAGAGCGGGCGTTGGCCCTTTTGGGCAAGCGGCTGAAGCATAAGCCGGAGATCTCGACTTTCCATTCGCTCTGCGTGCGGATCCTCCGCCGCCATGCGCGGCGGCTGGGGTACCCGAGCGAGTTCGCCATCTACGACCGAGGCGACCAGGAAGGCCTGGCCCGTTCGGTCCTGCGCGAGATCAAAGTGGGCGAGGCGTTGCTTCGGCCCGGCGACCTCTTGTATTTCATCAGCCGGTGGAAGAACGCGTCGCTGCGTCCGCCCGAGGCGGCCCGGGCAGCCCAGACCGACCAAGAGCACCTCGCGGCCGCCGCCTACCGCCGCTATCAGAACGCGATCAAGGCCGCCGGGGCCGTCGATTTCGACGACCTGCTCCTGTTGACCGAGGATCTCTTCGGCCGGTTCGAGGCCGTGCGGCGCGACGAGGCCGCACGCTTCGACCACGTGCTGATCGACGAGTACCAGGACACCAACGGCAGCCAGTACCGCATCGTGAAGGCGTTGGCGGCCGGGCACCGCAACCTGTGCGTGGTGGGCGACGACGACCAGTCGATCTACGGATGGCGCGGCGCCGAAGTCGCCCACATCCTCAACTTCCCCAAGGACTGGCCCGACGCCAAGATCGTTCGCCTCGAGGTCAACTACCGTTCGACCCGCGAGATCGTCGCCTGGGCGAACCGGCTGATCGCTTACAACAAGCATCGCCACGGCAAGGTTCTGCGCGCCACGACGCGCGGCGAAACGCCCCGCATCCTCCAGTTCGAGAACGAGGAACTCGAAGCCAAAGGCGTGGTCGACGACATCCGCGACCGGCTCAAGAACCACGGGCGCCGCCCGAGCGACCTGGCCATCCTCTTCCGCACGAACGAGCAACCCCGGGCGTTCGAGATGGAGTTGCGCCGCGCCGAGGTCCCGTACGTGCTCGTGGGCGGCATGTCGTTCTACGACCGAAAAGAGGTCCGCGACGTGCTGGCGTACCTGAAGCTGGTCGTCCATCCGCGCGATGAGGTCTCGCTGTTGCGTATCATCAACACCCCGCCGCGAGGGATCGGCCAGAGCACGGTGACGCGGTTGATGGAGCACACCGTGGCCTCGGGCCGACCCCTATGGGATGTGCTCGGCGACGCGACGCGCCAAGACGATCTTCCCCCAGTGGCCCTGCGCGGTATCGCGCGGCTCCGGTCGGTCATCGAGGCGCATCACGCGGCCGCCGCGGCGCGGCGCAGCCCGGTCGAGATCGTCCGAAATCTTATTGCCGAGGTGGGCTATCGCGACGAGATCGTCCGGCAGTATCCCGAGGCGGGCGAGCAACAGACCCGCTGGGCCAGCGTCGAAGAGGTGGTCAACGCGGCGGCCGGTTATTGCCAGCGGGAGCACGAGCCGACGATGGCCGGGTTTGTGCAGGAAATGGCCCTGGTGGGCTTCGACGACGACCGCGAGAAAGAGTCGCAGCTAAAACGTAACGCCGTGGTGCTCATGACGTTGCACGCGGCCAAGGGGCTCGAGTTCGCCGAGGTCTACATGGTCGGGATGGAAGAGGGCCTTTTGCCGCACGGCCGGTCGATCGACGCCGACGGCGCCGCGATCGACGAAGAGCGGCGGCTATGCTACGTGGGCATCACCCGGGCCCAACGGCGACTCACGCTGACCATGGCCCTGTCGCGCCGCAAATGGGGCAAGGCGCGGCCAACCCTGCCCAGCCGTTTCCTGTACGAGATCACCGGCCAGGCCGACAACCCGAACTACCTCGCCACGGTCCAGGGCCGCCTGCCGGGCGGCCCCGGGCGAAGGCCGGCGGCCGGCCCGCGCCAGCGCCCGGGAAAACCCGCACGCTAAAGCGCGTTGCGATGGATGCCGTCCCTTCCGCTCCTGCGTGGGTGGGCGCCGAGATTTCGAGAAGAGGGCTTTCACCAAAACGGAATTGGCTTATCATGGTAGGCATCGGAGTTCGGTGCCCCGGGTCGCAGGACGTCTGACCAAGGAAGCGTGTCGTGTCGAGGAACCATAAGGCCAAGGGCCCCAAGAACTTCAATCCGCTTCAGTCCGCTCGACAGAGCTTTGCGAAGTTGGATTACAAACAGGCGCTTAAAGACGCCAAGGTGGCTTGGCGTCAAGCCCCAAGTGACGAGTGCCGACAGTTCCTCGAGCGAGCTTACGTGGAGCGGGCGCGCCAGCTTCTGCGCCATGGCTTGCGCCAGGAATCGCGCGCGGTCTTGGAGGACCTGTTTCGGCTGGGCGTCACCGAGTCGTCCGTCCGGGACGACGTGACCCCGCTGGCCATTTCGGTTGGCCTGTTCGATAAGGCGGTCGCGACGTCCTCTTCGCCAGAGCTGGTCGAGGCCCCCCATGTCGCGGCATTGCTGGCCGATTCGGCGGTGTTGCACCCCGATCAGGCCCCGGCCTCGTTGCCCGAGGTCAGGCGGCAGGCGATGGAGGTCCGGACCGCGCTTGAGCGTCTGGAGGCGGGTGATGCGGAGGGGGCCCAAGCCGCGCTGAAAGACATTCCGCGGACATCGCCGTTTGCCGACTGGCGGTTGTTTGTTCGGGGACTGGCAGCCTATTACCGCCAGGATTTCGCGGAGATGCGTTCGAGCTGGGACCGTTTGGAGCCTGGACGCGCCGCATGGCGGATCGCCCAACCGCTGCGTGACTTGGCCGGCGCCGTGGAATCGGGGAAGCGGGTTCCCGACGAGCATGTCGCCGTGCGGTCGCTGGTCACGAAGATCGACAGCGCCCTGTTCGGCCAGCCCGTGCTGCCCCGGTTGTACGAGTTGCGCGCTCGGGCCGCGGAGGAGGACTGGGATGGGGTGCTGCGTGCCGTCCGCCGGCTGTGCCAGCCCTTGCGCGGTTCCCAGCCCGAGTTCCTTGACCGGCTTGGCCAGGTCATCCTTCCGATCGTGATCGAGCGCGGCTCGACGGAACTGATGGAGGGGTTGACCGAGGCTCTCGCCGGACCGCCGACCGACCCGCATTGGAATCGCGCCTGGGCCCTGTTTCTCGAGCATCCCGAGGAGGGCGATTGGGAAGAGGCCGTGCAGCGTTGGCGAGACTATCTCAAGGATCTGAAGACGCTGCCTGCGTTTTCCCCGCAGGAACGCACGCTGGCCCAGGCCCTGGTGTGGCGGTGGATCGGCCGGAATTGGCTCCTCGAAGCCAAGGAGGCGTTTCCGCGTTCCCAAGAATCCTCGGTGGGCAAGCGGCACGCGCGCAACCTGGCGATCGCTGCGTTTCGGCGGAGCCTCGCGCTGGCGCCCGATCTGCGCGACGTGTATTACGATCTGGCGCGGACCCAATCCGACTGCGGACAGCACGAGGCGGCCGAGGAGACCTACCGGCAGTTGCTGGCCCGATTTCCCGACGAACTCGACGCCCTCCGATCGATCGTGCGACTGCTCTTGGGCCGCGATGAACCGCTGTCGGCGTTGGAGTACGCGTTGCGGGCGCAGCACCTCAAGCCATTGGACCGCGAGATCGCCGAGTCGGTGGCAATGTGCCAGATGGGGGCGGCGCGGCACCATGCGCGGGCGGGCCGGTGGGAGGAAGGGCGTGCGTGCCTGGCCGCTGCCGAGGCCCAGGGGGAGGGTCTGTGGGGGCTGGTCCCGCTTTACGCCCGCAAGGCCGCCTTCGAGTTCAAGGCGGGCGATCTGTCCGAGGGCCGCCGGTGGGCCCGGCAGGCACTCCAGCAGGGCGATCCGGCCGCCGTCTCGCTCCACCTGTTGATCGAAGCCGAACGCTACGAGGTGGCGGATCCAATCGTCCTCGGTTTCGAACGCGAGTGGAAAGACGGTCTGAAGGGAAGGTGCCGCAGCGCCGCGGCCGGCGGCATGGCCAGTCTGTTGCTGAGCCATCTCCTTGTCGGATCGAGGCTTGCGGGATTGCGAACCTACATGAAGCGGGTCGTGACGTACCTCGGTCGCTGCCGGCGCGTGAAGTGGGCCGAGAACGATTTGCGCGATGTATGCTCGTTCCTCGAGGTGTTGGGCGAACACGAGGAATCTCACCGCGCCGAGGAGCTTGTGGCCGGGTTCCTTTCGAAGGGGCTCAAGACATTTCCCGACTCGCCGTTCTTTTATTTCCACGCCTGCCGACGCGAGGTTGTT
This sequence comes from Blastopirellula marina, assembly GCA_020721945.1. Classification (GTDB taxonomy): domain Bacteria; phylum Planctomycetota; class Planctomycetia; order Pirellulales; family Thermoguttaceae; genus JANLFZ01. The sequence continues at coordinate 3,412 of DYLT01000231.1, read as the reverse complement.
GAGGGCCCGGTGGCGTGCGATCGCCCCTATGCCCGGTATCTGGCCCGGCGCGCCGCCGAACTGGCCGAACGCTCCAGCACACCGGAAGACAAGCGCATGGCCGAGGACGCACGGCATCTGTTGGACTTGCTCGGGCCGGGCGTCGAATCACCTCGCCCCAGCCCATCGAGACGGTTCGGCAAGATGCCGTCGGGCGACCTGTTCGGCCGGTTGGTCGAGATGATCTCGGACCTGGGCCTTGACCTCGACGAGGTGTGCGAGGAGGCCGAGCGGCTTGTCGGCCAATCGCCTGGCGAGGAGTCTGGGTGGGATAAACCCAGACGGCGCAAGTAATTGAGAAAGGATCGCCCCGAGATGGATTCCTACGCGGTGTTGGGTGTGGATCGGAACGCCAGCGAGGCGGAGGTGCGCCGCCGCTACCTCGAGATGGTCCGGCAGCACCCGCCCGATCGCGACCCCGAGGCTTTTCGCGCGGTGCGCAAGGCGTATGAGCAACTCCGCGATCCGGTCGTGCGTCTCGAGTCGCGGCTGTTCCATCCGGAGACCGACGAGACGCTCGAAACGGTCATCCTGGAGTTCCAGCGGCGGATCCAGTCGGCCCGAATCCCCACCGCGGTTCTGCTTTCTCTCGCGGAGCGATCATGAACGAGTGGCCGAACGAACCAGAGACGCTCGCCCGATTCCGCCGCTGGCTGGCCGAGGCCCGCGCCGAGTCGGAGTCGGCTGGCGATAACGGCCAGCTCGTGGAGCCCGGGGCGCCGGCCGTGGAGTTCGGCTGGCTGGAGGTGATCGCCGAGTTCGCGGCCCTGCGTCACGAGGTAAAGCTTCAGACCAAGAGCGGCCGAGCGGTCGAGGAAGAGGCGGCCCGCGCGGTGGCGGCGCTGAACGAGGCCGCGGCGCAGTTCCGCTCCGTCGTGCCGAAGGAGGCCGAGGCGGCCCAGCGCGCGGCTCGGCCCCTGGTCGAGGCCCTCGTCGACCTCCACGAGGCGCTGACGCGCGGCGCCGCGGCGCTCGAGGCGGCCCGGCGGCGGTGCGCCGACGAGTGGGCCTTTGCGATCGACGAACTCGATCGCCGGTTCCGCCGGTTGCCGTGGTGGCGGCGCCGGATGGCACGCCGATGGCACGAGACCCTGCTGGCCGCCTGGCGAGAGCGGTCCCCCGCCGGCCAAGGCTCGTTCTTCGATGCCTTGGCCGAGGGCTACGAACTGGTGCGGCTGCGCCTGGAACGCACGATGAAGGTCGAGGAGATCCGACGCCTCGAGTGTCTGGGCCGGCCTTTCGATCCGAACACGATGACCGTCGTCGAGCTTGCCGACACGCCGGGCGTGCCGCCAGGCAGCGTGGTCGACGAGGTCCGGCCCGGATACGTGTGGCGCGACAAGGTGGTCCGGTTCGCCGAGGTCCGCGCGACCCGGCTGGCCTCCGGCGGCGGCACCTAGCACGGCCGCGTTGGAAGCGAATGGGATATCCATAGCATCGAAGCACAAGGAGGACGAGATCCCCATGGAAACGATTCTTGGCATCGACCTCGGTACGACCAACAGCGAGGTCGCGGTGATCCGCGATGGCCAGGTGGAAGTCCTCGGCGAGGATGGCGAGAAGATCCTGCCCTCGGTCGTCGGGTTGGATCCCGAGGGGCGGATGCTGGTGGGCACCCCCGCCCGCAATCAGTGGGTCCTCGCCCCCGACCGCACCCTCCGTTCGATCAAGCGGAAGATGGGCCAAGACGTCACCGTGCGGCTGGGCGACCAGACCTTTTCGCCCCAGGAGATCTCGGCGGTCATCCTCCGGGCGCTCAAGGAGCGTGCCGAGCGCCAACTGGGCCACGCGGTCCGCAAGGCGGTGATCACGGTGCCGGCCTTCTTCAACGAAACCCAGCGCGAGGCGACCCGCGAGGCAGGCGAATTGGCCGGCTTGGAAGTGGTCCGGATCATCAACGAACCGACCGCCGCCTCGCTGACCTACGAAGCCCACCCCGACCGGCTCGAACGCCTTCTCGTCTACGACCTGGGCGGCGGGACGTTCGACGTCTCCATTGTCCAGATCGAACGCGACGTGGTCGAGGTCCTGGCCAGCCACGGCGACACGCACCTCGGGGGCGACGACTTCGATCAATTGCTCCTCGACCGCGTTTGCGACGACTTCGCCAAGGAGCACGGCATCGACCTGCGCCAATCGTTGGCGGCCAAATCGCGGGTCCTTCGGGCCGTCGAGGAGGCGAAGAAACGGCTATCCGACGACGCGCTGACGACCCTCGACGAAGAGTTCATCGCCGAAAAGGACGGCAAGCCGCTCCATCTCCGGCGCGAAATCGCGCGCGACGAACTGGAAGCACTGATCGAACCGCTCCTGGCCAAAACGCTCGTCTGCGTCGACCAGTCGCTTTCCGACGCGCAACTGCACGCCCGGCAAATCGACAAGGTCATCCTCGTCGGCGGCGCCAGCCGGACCCCCTTGGTCCGGCGGCTTCTGGAAGAGCGCCTCGGCCAGCCGGTCCACGCCGAAGTCAACCCCGATCTGTGCGTGGCGATGGGCGCGGCGATCCAGGGGGGCCTGATCTCGGGCGTCGACGTGGGGCCGGTGCTGGTCGACATCACCCCGCACACGCTGGGCATCGAGGCGGCCACGCTGGTCGAGGGCGTCCCCGCATTCCACGTCTTTTCGCCCATCATCCGCCGCAATACCCCCTTGCCGGCCAGCCGGTCCGAAATCTACGGCACGATGGTCGATGGCCAGGAGTCGGCGGGCATCCGCGTCTTCCAGGGCGAGGACCACGACACGCGCAAGAACCAGTTTGTCGGCGAGTTCCTGCTCGAAGGGCTCGCCGACGTCCGCGCCGGCAACCCGATCGTCGTCCGCTTCGACCTCGACCTGGACGGCATCCTGAAGGTCACGGCCAAGGAGCGTGCCACGGGCCTGGAAAAACAACTGGTCATCGACAACCCGGTCGCTCGCTTCCGCAAGAGCAACCGCGAGGCCGCCAGCCAGCGTCTCGACGCCGCCTTTCGCGCCGCCGGCATGGCCGGCGCGCCGGGTTTGCCGGCGCCCGCGGTCGAACCCGAATCGGCCGCGGACGACCTGCCCGAGCACCTCAAAAACCTGATCCGCCGGTGCGAAGGGCTCATCGCCAAGGCGCAGGAAGTCGCCCCGAAGGCCACGCCCGACGACGCCGAAGAAATCCACCGGCAGGTTCAGGAACTTCTGGCGGCCATCGCCGAGCGGTCCGACGCCAAGATCGACAAGGGCATGGCAACCCTGGAAGACCTCGTGTTCTACCTTCAGGACGCATGATCGCCCACGCTCCCACCCTCTCGGCCTATGCCCCCACGTTGCGCTGCCCGACCTGCCGGGCGGAACAGCCGTGGACCGACGTCTGCCGCCGCTGCAAGAGCGACCTGGCGATCGTGCGGCG
>DYLT01000553.1 GCA_020721945.1 Blastopirellula marina | reverse complement strand
GTACGTGGCCGGCGGGACCGACTCGCCCGGCTGGATCACCGGCGGCTTCGACACGAGCTACAACGGAGGTGACGACGCCTTTGTCGCCAAACTCACGTCGGAGGGCCATCCCGTGTGGAGCACCTACCTCGGAGGAGCCGGCGCCGATCAGGCCAACGACGTGGCCGTCGATAGCGCGGGCAATGTGTACGTCGCGGGCTCGACACTTTCGGCCGGCTGGACCGTCGGAGGCTTCAACACCAGCCACAACGGAGCTTACGACGCCTTGATCGCCAGACTCACCCCCAGCGGCAGCCACGCATGGAGCACCTACCTGGGAGGCAGCAACAACGACCAGGCGTACCGTATTGCCGCTCGCAGGACCGGTCGCGCCTATGTGACCGGCGGAACGGATTCGCCCGGCTGGACCGCCCGGGGCTTCGACACCGGCTACCACGGGTATTCCGACGCCTTCGTCGCCAAGATCACCGAAAACCAGGTTCCCCGCGTGGGCTCCTTGAGCGATAGCCCCAACCCGGTGGCCCAAGGAAACCAACTGACGCTCTCGGCCCAAGGCGTCACCGATCCCGACGGCAGGGTGGTCAAAGTCGAGTTCTACTTGGATGCGGACAACAATGGCAAGATCGACTCGGCGAAGGACACGCCTCTGGGGAGCGAGACCGACGCCACCGACGGCTGGACGTGGACCGGTTCGACGAGCAGTTTTACTCTCGGCTCCAACACCTACCTGGCCCGCGCCCAGGACAACGACTCGGCCTGGAGCGCCACGGTCATTGCCAAAGGCAAGGTGGTCGCCCCGAACGAGGCGCCGCGCATCGCATCCCTGACCGGTAGCCCCGATTCCTTCACCCGGGGCGATTTTCTCACGCTGTCGGCCCAAGGCGTCACCGACCGCGACGGTACCGTCGTGAAGGTCGAGTTCTATCGCGACGTCAACCGTAACGGCAAGATCGATCTGGGCACGGACACGCTCTTGGGAACCGACACCGACGCGCGCGACGGCTGGACGTGGAGCGGTTCGACCAGCAGTTTTGCCCCGGGCGCGAACACGTTCCTCGCCCAAGCGCAGGACAACGACTCGGCCTGGAGCGCCACGGCAAGCACGACCTGCACGATGGATGCGCTCGCGCGCCGCTTCACGACCGGCGTGTTCACCGCCAATAACCTCGGGTTCCATCTGGCCGGCGAGAACCTGCCGGGCGCAAGCCAGAACTCGTTCGCCTACAACGCAAACCTGCCGACTTGGCTGCCCTTGGCCGGCGACTGGGACGGCGATGGCAAGGACTCGGTGGGCGTGTGGGACCCCTTCACCTGCACGTTCTATCTCATCA
>DYLT01000230.1 GCA_020721945.1 Blastopirellula marina | reverse complement strand
AAAAGCTGCCGCGTTTTCGAAAGGCCCCAGTCGTGGAGACCGGGTTGGGGATCTTCTTGCGGCCGCTGGAGAGGATGACCTATGCCCATCACGGGATACTCTGGGCGCAGCTTTTCCGCACGGAGTTCCCCACGCTGGAGGAACGCTTTGGGGACGAGCGGTTGCAGCCCGGCGAGTTAGTGCGCTGGCAGGTGAGGGATCGGCCGGAGGCACCGAGACTTTGGGCCGCTTCGTAGCGCGGGGAGGTGGTTCAGATTCAGAGAAACGCGTTTTTCCCCAACTGGCTTAAGGCGTCGGCCGGTGCCCGGTACCGTCCTTACGAGGAAAGGCGCCAAGCGTTCTCGGACTACCTCGAACAAATCGATCGGTTTGTTCGTGAGGAGGGGGGCTTGGTCACATCGAACCCAGGTCGTGTGTGGTGACCTACATCAACCACATCGAGTACGGTGGGCTGGATGAGATTGGATCTGCGCTGGCCCGGATACTCACCTGCTGGACGAACCGGACCAGCGACGGGTGGTTGCCCGCCCCGGATCACGTCATTCTGAACCTGGCCGTCCCCATCCCGCACGAAGCAGGGCGATTGCACGTCGAACGGAGGCCGATTGTTCGCCGCGAAGACAAGCAGCAGATGCTGAGACTGGAGCTGACTGCCCGCTCGGCGATCACGAAGCGCGAGCTGGGGGAAGCAATGGACTGGATGGACCTCGGGCACCAGAGGTCTGGCCAATCGCTCCAAGGGCCTTCACGCAGACCGCCGGAGCGCGGATGTCAAGGAAACAAAGATCACTACATTGATAATCATTGGCACTTATACCACCTTGCTGGTCGAGCTTCTCACTGGGCGCAACGCCGATCGCCCCGTCCAGGTGTACGCGTTTGCCGGTTTGTGATAGGCTTCGTACGGAAATGGTATGGTACCCGTTGACGCGTGGTATTGGTCCTAGTAGTGTACTAGGATTACCGTCTTGTGCTGTGGTGAGCTTTCCGTGCGGCCCGCCCACCGAGGTTTCTGCGCCATGATGGAAGCGGGTTGCTTTTGCGTCACGTTTCCGAGTTGCTGCAAGGAGCGAGGTTCATGATCAAGTTGTCGTCCCCCTGGGTCTTCGGCGGAGCGATGGCACTGGCCTTTGGCTTGGCTTGCGTCATGGTGATGAGCACTCCCAGCGCGGCGCCGGCCCAACCGGCCGCCAGTGAGGCTGCGCCCGAACCCGCCCCGCCGGCCGGACAGGTCTACACCGGCGCCAAGCGGTGTTCTTCGTGCCACTTCAAGCAGGCGGCAAACTGGAAGAAGACCAAGCACTCCCACGCGTACAACGAGCTGCCGGAGAAACACCGCGCCGACCCCGAGTGCATGAAATGCCACGTGACGGCCTACGGGGTCGAGGGCGGGTACGCGGGGGGCGCCACCCCCGAGTTGCTCCAGGGCCTCTTGGGGGTCACCTGCGAGGCCTGTCACGGACCGGGCAGCAAGCACGAGGAAGTCTGCAAACCGTTCCTCAACGTCAAGAAGCTCAGTCCCGAGCAAGAGAAGGTCGCTCGCGACTCGATCTACAAGATGCTGCCGAGCAACATCTGCGCGAAGTGCCATCTGGCCATCGCTCACCAGGAGCACCCGAAATACGAGGGGATGAAAGAGAAGAAGTAGTCCCGGGCGCGCCCGGGCGATCGGGTGCTGGCGACGCGTGGCGGCGTGCTCGCGGTGCGTCGGGGGGCGGGGCGTCCTATCCATTACCGGCAAGCGGCCGTGCGCTGGGTGGCATCTAGTGTCTCATCCCGGGGTCTGCCCCCGCCCAGGGCACCAGGAGAAGAACGAGCATGAGATGGTTCGTGGTGAGCGTGTTGCTTGCGGCGGCGGTGGCGGCCGGTGGTGTCGCCATGAAGGCCGCTGCGTCTTCCGATGAACCGGCCGTCGCCACGCCACCGCCGCCTCCACCTCCGCCCGCCGCGTCGGGAAAGAAATCGCCTGCGCCTGCCCCGGCGCCGGCGGCCAAACCGTCGGAGCCGGCGGACAAGCCGTCGGCTGCGGTCGATGACGCCTCGCCGCCGCCACCCCCGCCGCCCCCGGCCGCGAAGTCCGCGTCGAAGCCTTCGGCTCCGGGCGCAGCGCCTGGCGCCAAGCCGGCGCCGGGCGCAGCGGAGCCGGCCCCTCCGCCGCCTCCTCCCACTCCCGGCGCCGCGCCGCCCCCTCCACCCCCGGCACCTGGCAAGGGGGCGCCCAAGGTCCCGACGCCGCCCAAGTCGGCCATCGAGCCGGCGGCCCAAGCCGCGCCCGCGCCGCCTCGAGCCGGCCCACCGCCGAAAGGCTCGCAACTTGCCACGGAGAAGAACGCCTGCCTTACGTGCCACGGCGATCCGGATTTGTGGGACGCGCAGAACCAGCGGCTGTACCTTCCCAAGGACAAGCTGGCCGACGACGTCCATTTCGTTAAGGGGGTCAACTGCCACGATTGCCACGGCGGCAGCCCCGAGGTGCCCGAGGCCAGACTCGCGCACGCCGAGGAAGATGGGTTCCGCAAGCCGCTGTCCGAAGTTCGCAAGGCGTGTGTCCATTGCCATCAGGTGGCGGCCACGCGGCTGAGCGAGAGCGTCCACGGCAAGGCCGGCGAGAAACGAGATGACCTGGGTCGGGGCACGCCGCTGGAATGCAAGAAGTGCCACGGGCCGACGTCGCACCATCTCGTCGCCTCGCGCGATCCCCGCTCGCCGCTCTTCCCCGATAACCAAGTCAAGACGTGCGACGATTGTCATCGGCAGCGGCTAGAGAACTACAAGAACGATTTGGAGACGTATCGCACGGGGGTCCACGGGCACGGCCTGTACCAGTCGGGGTTGCAGGTCACCGCGGTCTGCGCCGACTGCCATGGAAGTCATGGGATTTACTACGCGGGCAACGCGAAGTCGACGCTCCATCCGACGCGCGTGGCCAAGACGTGCGGCAAGTGCCACCGGTACATCGAGGAGCAACTCGAGGCGAGCGTCCACGCCCGAGGCAACGGCGCCGGCGCCATGGCCGATCGCCAGGCGCCGGGCGGCAAGGCCAAGCGCAAGCCGAGCTGCACCGACTGCCACCAGGGGCACGACCAGGTCCACCCCGAGTCGGTCGCATTCCGGCTGGCGCTGCCGCACCGGTGCGGCAATTGCCACGCCAATCTCTCGACCACCTACGCCATGAGCCTGCACGGCGAGTTGACCGAGTTGGGGTACGGGCCGGCCGCGAAGTGTTCCGACTGCCACGGGGCGCACGACATCCTCGCGGTGACCGATCCGAACTCGCGGTTGGCCCCCGGCAACCGCGCAGCGACCTGCGGCCAGTGCCACGTGGTGGGATCGGGCGATTTCGCGAATTTCGATCCGCACATCGACCACACCGACCCGGCGCGCAACCCGCTGGTCCACGGCGTCTACTTGTTCTTCCTGACGCTGTTGATCACGGTGTTCGCGGTCTTTGGCGTCCATACCGTGCTGTGGTTCGTTCGCAGCCTGATCCACGTCTGGCAGCACGGCCGTCCCAAGGGGCTGGTGCCGGGACACAAGGCGTATGTCCGCTTCGTGCCGTTCCACCGCTGGAGCCATGCGTTCCTCTTGATCTCGTTCTTGGGGCTGGCGCTGACCGGGCTCCCCCTGAAGTACAGCGAATCGGCGTGGGCGAAATCGCTCGCTTTTGCCTTGGGCGGGTTCCAGCAGACCAGCACGTGGCACCGCATTTTCGGCCTGGTCACGTTCGGCTGTTTCTTCATCTACATCGGCCGGATGGTCCGCCACGTGGTGGCCCGCGGGATACGCAAGGGGTCGCTCGAAAAGGCGGTGTTCGGGCCCGACTCGCCCGTGCCCAACTGGCGAGATCTGAAGGACCTGGTCCGCATGATCCGGTGGTTTTTCGGCCTGGGGCCCAAGCCCACGTTCGAGCGGTGGAGCTACTGGGAGAAATTCGACTTCTGGGGCGCGTGCGCCGACGTGGTCATCATCGGTTGTACCGGGCTGATCTTGTGGTTTCCGGTGCTGTTCACGGCCTTTCTGCCCGCCGTGACGTTGAACATCGCCAAGGTGATCCACTCGACGCAGGCCCTGTTGGCCACCGGGTTCGTGTTCGCCATCCACTTCTTCAACACGCATTTCCGCCCCGACAAGTTCCCGGCCGACATGTCGGTCCTGACCGGCCTGGTCAGCGAAGAGGAGATGGCCGAGGAGCGGCCCGACTACCTCGAGCGCATGCGGGCCAGCGGCGAACTTGACCAGCGTCTGGCCGAGGTTCCGCCGCAGCGGCGCCTGTGGACGATCAAGCTGCTCGGCTACGTCGCGCTGTGCGTGGGACTGGCTTTGTTGGCGGGAATGATCGTGGCCGGCCTGGGGATGTAGGCCGCGGGTCTCGCCCCGAAGGGTTTGCCGATGGGCGACCAACGCGTGGATCCGCATCCAGGTCCCGGGGACGAAAGGGCTTCGGGGCCGATGGCCCAACCCCCTCGGTGGAAGACCGCGCTGCGACGTACCCGGTGGTTGCTCGCCCGGGTCGCGGCCTTGCTGGGGGTGCTGCTCGTGGTGGCGGTGTTGGCCACGGCGGGGGCCGGTTCGTATACCTCGCGTCCCGAGTTCTGCTGAAGCTGCCACATCATGGAGCCGTACTACCAGTCGTGGCTGAGCTCGACCCATAAAGACGTCTCGTGCATCGAGTGCCATTTCCCGCCCGGGTTCGGCGGCAAGGTCCGCGGGAAACTGCTCGGGTTGGTCCAGTTGGTCAAGTACGTGACCCAGAGCGAAGGCCCCAGACCGGCTGCCGAAATCCCCGACGCGAGCTGCCTGCGATCGGGCTGCCACGAGACCCGATTGCTGTCGGGCCGGGTCGATTTCCACGGCGTGCCATCCCGACCACCATCGCGAGCAGATCAACCTGCTGCGCGGTCTGGGGGGCAAGAGCATTCCCACGACACCCGGCGCCATGCTCAACGTCCGCGTCGAGTGCCGAACCTGCCACCGCTTCAAGCGGGAGGGAACCAGGGGCGAGGTGATCTGGAAGGCGTCGATCGAGTCCTGCGGCGCATGCCACGCGGCCTCCGCCCTGCCCGCACTGAAAACTTATCAGGACCAGCTCCAGTCGTCGCTGGCGGCCATGGAATCGGCGAAGCGCGCCCGCAAGGCCCTCGCGTCGGCAACGCGGGATCCATCGCGGGCGGCCACCGTGAACTCCCAGCTTGCCGACGTGGAACACGACCTGGCGTTCCTCCGCGCGGCCAACGGGATCCACAACCTGCACTACGCCAGCTCCCTGGCGGGCGGAATCCTCAAGCGACTTTCCGACGTCTGCCGCGAGCTGAACCTCGCAGCGCCGCAAGTCGTGCTTCCCCAGAAGATCGGCCAGTTGAAGTGACGGGCACCGTCCCGTTTCTCTCAACGCCCGGTCGTGGCCAAGCGCGATTGCGCGATCCAGTCCTTCACCGCACGGTTGCCCACCGTGGGGTCGGGCCAGCGGTTACCCAAGGCGCGGGCCCGGGCCAAGGACGAGGCGGCCTGTTCGGTGCGTCCGCTCTCGGCATAGGCCACGCTCAGGTAGTACCAGGCGTCGGCGTCGTTGGGGTTCTGCTGCACCACGCGCTTTAGGTCCTCGGCCGATTTCTCCCAGATCTCCACGGCTTGTCGCGCGGCCTCCGCGCCGACGAACTGGGAGGTCAGGGCGGCCTGCTCGGCCTGCGCGATGCCCCGGTTGTAGTGCGCCCCCGGGAGGTTGGGGGCACGCGCCAAGGCGTCGGTGAAATCGCGCACCGCCTGCTCGAGCGCGTTCTGCCGCAACCGCGCGGCGGCATCGCCGGGCCTGGCGATCTTCAGCGACCGGCCTTTGCGAAGCAGGGCGATCCCGCGGTGGTAATGCGCCTCCGCCAGGCCCGGATCGAACACAACCGCCGCGCTCAGGTCGGCGAGGGCGCGGTCGAGGTCGCCGCTTCGAAGATAACACGCGCCCCGCCGGGCATAGTCGCCGGCGCGGTCGGGCTCCAACTCGATCGCACGGGTCAGGTCGCGGATCGCCGTGGCATCGTCCCCTTGGGCCGCCCGCGCGCGGGCCCGCTGGCGAAGGGCCTCGGCGTGCCGAGGCACCAGCCGCAGGACTTGGTCGAAGCAGGCGATCGCCCGGTCGGGAACCTCGTCCGGGCCCAAGGCAAGGCCCAGGGCCAGCCACGCCTCGGCGAAGTCCGGCCTCAGGCGAACGGCCCGCTCGAAGTCGGCCATCGCGTTGTCCCGATCGGGCGTCGCCTGGTAGGCCAGTCCGCGGTCGTAGTACAAGATGGCGTCGTTGGGGCGAAGGTCGATCGCGCGGGAGAAATCGCTGGCGGCTTTCGGAAACTCCCCCTTGGCCGCCCGCACGGCGCCGCGCCCATGATAGGCGGCCGCCGATTTGGGATCCCGGGCGAGGGCCGCCTCGAAGTCGGCGATCGCCTCGCTGAACTTCCGCTGGTCGCGCCGGGCCGCGCCCCGCGCGCAGTAGGTCGCCGCGTCGGCCAGGCCCAATTCGATCGCCCGGGTGAGGTCGGCCTCGGCCTGGGCGGCGTCGCCCCGCGTTCGGTACAGGATGCCGCGCTGGGCGTACGCGTCGGGCAGGCGAGGTTCGAGCTGGAGGGCTCGGGTCAGATCGGCGATCGCCTCCCGGGGCTGCCCCAGCTTGGCATACCCGATCCCGCGGCGGTAATACACCGAGGCGTTCTGCCGGTCGGCGCGCAGGGCGTCGGTGTAGCGGAAGACGGCCATTTGCCATTGTCCCCGCGAGGCCCAAACATCTCCCTGGCCTTTCCATGCCGCCGCGGAACGCGGATCGAGGAAGGCCGCCTCGCGAAAATCGGCCAGCGCCGCGTCGAGCCGGTCCAGATCGACGAAAGCCCGTCCCCGGCCGTTGTACGCTTCGACGTTCTTCGGGTCCATCGCCAGGACCTCGCCGTAATCGGCCACGGCCTTGTCGCGCTGGCCGAGCCTGATCCACACCCTGGCCCTCGCCAGATACGCGGCCAGAAGTCGGGAATCGTGCTGGAGCAACGTGGTCCAATCGGCGACGGCTTGCTCTGCCCGGCCGGCTTGCTCGTGCAATCGCCCTCGCGCCAACAGCGCCTGCTTGTGGTCGGGGCGAAGCGCCAGGGCCTGGTCGAGGTCGGCCAAGGCGCCGGACGCATTGCCGGCCTGCACGCGTGCCATGGCGCGCTCGTAGTACAGCGCGGCATCGTTGGGCGATTGCGCGAGGGCGTCGGTCAACGCCTCGACGGCCTTGTCGGGTTGGCCCAATGCCATAAGGCACGTGGCCTGCCGGGCGCGCCATGGCGGCCCGGTTTGGCCCAACTGGATGGCCGCCTCGATGTCGGCCAGGGCCTGGGCATGACGCCGCAGAGCGAGGTTGACGGCGCTGCGCCGCGTCAGGGCGTCGGAGTGCCGAGGGTCCAGCCGGAGAGCCTCGCCGTAGAGCTCGATGGCGGATTGCCGCCGACCCAGTTTCTCCTCGCACACGCCGCGGCGGAACCAGGCATCGGCCAGTTTCGGGTCCAGACGCGAGGCCTCGCGGGCGTCGTGCAGGGCTGCCTCGAACTGACCAGCCGCCTCGAGTATCGCAGCGCGTTCGTTGTAGAGCCAGGCGTTGCGCGGATCGAGCTGGACGGCTTTCGAGGCATCGTCGATCGCTTTCTCGAGCCGCCCCTGGCTGCGGTGGATCGCGGCCCGCTGGCGGTACGCATCGACGAGGCTCGGGCTGAGTGCCAAGGCCTGGTCGAGATCGGCCAGGGCTTCGTCGAGCCGTCCCGCCGCGCGGCGATAGACGGCTCGCTGGTAGAACCCCAGGGCCGATTCGGGAGTCGCCTCGGAGTCGAAGGCAGCCTCCGGCGCCCGGGGCGCCACCTCGCCGGAACAGCCCGCCAGACACGCCGCGCCGAGTACGAGCGCGACTCGGGACACCCAGCATTGCCGCCGTCGAACCAGGGACATGGCCACGTTCCGAACCCCGCGGGACCAGCGACGATCGTCCCCCTTGTTCGAGTATATTCCCGCGTGACGGGTGGTTCCAGGCTGTATCTGGCGCAGAAAAAGAGCCGGGTCGTTGGCGCGGCCCGGCTCGGGTCGACCCGGCTGCCCTGGGGCGGGAGTCAATCGAGGAATCCGACGAGTTCCTGGCTGCGGCAAGGCTGCTGGAGTTTGCGCACGGCCTTGGCTTCGATCTGGCGGATTCGCTCGCGGGTGACCTTGAAGATATGTCCCACCTCTTCGAGGGTATAACTGTAGCCGTCGCCCAGGCCGTAGCGGAGTTTGATGATCTCGCGTTCGCGGTAGCTGAGGGTCTTGAGCACCTTGTTGATCTGTTTGCGAAGCATTTCCTGGGTAGCGCCGACGGCGGGGTTCTCGGCCGCCGAGTCGGGCAGCAGATCGCCGAAGTGGCTGTCTTCGCTATTGCCCACGGGCCGATCGAGACTGATGGGGTAGCGGCTCATGGCCATGACGCGGCGGGTCTCGTCGAGCTGGGTCTCGCTGGCGTGGGCGGTTTCCTCGATGGTCGGCTCGCGGCCGAGATCTTGAAGGAGGCGCCGCGAGACATTGCGCACGCGCGACATCGTCTCGACCATGTGGACCGGAATACGGATGGTCCGGCTCTGGTCGGCGACGGCCCGGGGGATGGCCTGGCGAATCCACCACGTGGCGTAGGTGCAGAACTTGAAGCCGCGG
>DYLT01000552.1 GCA_020721945.1 Blastopirellula marina | reverse complement strand
GGGCCGGCCGGCGTTGGTGGCCGCGTTGCCGCCGAGGGTCGAGGCGGTCTGGCTCGACGGGTCGGGAGCGAAGTGAAACCCACTGCCGGCCAAGGCCCGGCTCAATTCGAGGTTGGGAACACCGGCCTCGACCACGGCCATTCGGTTACGGAGGTCGATTTCCAGAATGCGCTTCATCCGGGTGAGCATGACCACCACGCCCCCGCCCACCGGAAGGCAACCGCCGGCCAGACTGGTGCCCGCGCCCCGTGGAACGATCGATGCGCCGTACCGAGCGCACAGCTTCACGACCTGCGCAACGTGCTCCGTCGAACGGGGAAAGACAACCGCGTCGGGCCGGTTCTTCTCGATCGTGAAACCGTCGCACTCGTAGACGACGAGTTCCGACGGCGCGCCAAGCACGTTCTCGGCACCCAGACGGCGGCGAAGTTCACGAAGCAGCGGGACCGTGGCCGTGGCAATCATGGGACTCCATTATAATCACGGGGCGCGGCAAGGCCAAACGGGCTCGCGGCGCGCGAGGTTCCCCCGTTTGCTGGGGCACCCGGAGAAAAGCCCTTGCCCCTAACTCGTCGCTTTGCGATGCTAATATCATGGCGTGATGACTGCAATCGGCCGTTGAGAACTGCGAAATGGCGTGGGAGTACAGCGAGAAGACGAAACAGCTTTTCATGGACGCGGTCCACGGAAAGCCGGGGACCCACTTGGGAGAGATCGAGAACCCGGACGGTTTTGGGGAGCACGGATCGATCGCGTGCGGCGACTCGATGCGTTTTACCTTTCGCGTGCGGAGGCATCCGACGGACCCCACCAAGGACGTGATCACCGAGGCCCGCTATCTGACGTTCGGCTGCACGTCGGCCATTGCGTCCTCCGAGGCCCTTTGCGCTCTGATCGAGCAGGGTGGCTACACGCCGATCGAGGCCCTGCGCATCACGAATGAAGACATCGTGAAGTTCCTCGACGGGCTACCGCAGCAGAAAATCCATTGTTCGGTGATGGGCGCCGAGGCCCTGGAATCGGCGGTCTTCAACTGGGCCCAGAAACGGGGCGTGGACCTCGAGGCCTTGGGCGTCCGAATTCACGCCGACGAAGAAAAAGAGGGCCGCATCGTCTGCAAGTGCTTCGGACTCAGCGAGCCCTACCTGCGGCGGAAAATCGAGGAGCTCAACCTGCGGACCATCCCGGAGATTACCGGGGCTACCAAGGCGGGCGGGGCGTGCATGGCGTGTCACCACGCGCCGGGCGGACTCCAGGACCTGCTCAACGAGGTGTGGGGGACGTCGGGCACGCGCCTGCGCGTCGTCCCGAAGGTCGAACGCCAGCCTCCGCCCGAGC
>DYLT01000229.1 GCA_020721945.1 Blastopirellula marina | reverse complement strand
CACTGCCGCCGTCGAAGCTCATCTCGCCCACCAACCCGCCCCCTCATTGCTCCCCAGGGTGTGAACGGTTACGGCACAAGGGGCGGTCTTACAGCTGGGACTTGATTTCCTCGGGCTTCAGGAGGCGGATGCGGATGTCGCGCACGGCCCCGGCCGTACACCAGGTGGCGATACCCAACGGGCGGCACGGCTCGCATTCCCAACGGATCGAGATCTTCTTGCCCTCGCGGTCCAAGTCGACCATCTTCTCGTCGTCGATCCAGGCCTGGATGGCCGTCTTCGTCACGCGGATGCGGATCTTGTACCACTGGTTCGACTTGAACTCGTGAAACTTGTTCGTCTCGTTCTCCGAGGCGTCGTACCCGTTGATGCTCGACAGGCCGACCACGGTGCCGCCCCAGCCGCCGACGACCAACGAGCAGAACGAGCTTTCGACGGGAAAGGTGGTCGTGCAAAAGAAGTCCGAGCCGTCGATCCGCTTGCCTTCCAGAGCCAATTCGTAGTCGACTTTGGGCAACTCGCCGCCGGCCCAGGCGATCCCGCTCATCATGTCGCCGCGGTCGATGACGATGGCCCCATCCTTGACGTAGACCTTTCCTTCGCCCCCGAATTCCGGCTTCTTCCAGCCATCGAGCGACTTGCCGTCGAAGAGGCTCCGCCAGGCGTACTTGTCGGCGGGCTTGGCCGGCTTCTCGGGCTGCTTGGCCGGCGAGTCGGCTGCCCGCGCCGCGGTTGCCGCGAGCATGGCCGTCGCGATCACCCACGATGCCGTCCGTACGATGCGCCGCGTTGCTTCGCTGCGTGGTAGCCAAGTCATGGTTCGTCTCCTAGGATCGAGGTTGGGAAAACGTGCCGGTCCCCCTCACGCCCGTCATGCCCGCGAACGGTTGCCCCCCGGGAGCCGGGCGGGGGCCCGGGTCTGTGCTTCAGTCTCCTCCGAGCATCCGGCCCAGTCCGCCGAGGATAGAGCCTTCCTCCTTGCCGCCGGCCGAGGCGCCGACGATGCGGCCGGCCAGGCGGGAGAAGGGGAGCGACTGGCACCAGATGCGGCCCGGGCCGGTGAGCGTGGCAAAGAACAAGCCTTCACCGCCGAACAGGGTGTTCTTGATGCCGCCGACGAACGCGATTTCGTAGTTCACGCTGGGTTCGAGGGCCACGAGGCACCCCGTATCGAGCTTGAGCGTCTCGCCCGCGGCGAGCGTGCGCTGCATGATCGTGCCGCCGGCATGGACGATCGCGATGCCGTCGCCGACCAGGCGCTGCATGATGAACCCCTCGCCGCCGAAGAGGCCCACGCCGATCTTCTTTTGGAAGGCGATGCCGACTTGAATGCCGCGCGCGGCGCAGAGGAACGAGTCTTTCTGGCAGATGATCTCGCCGCCGAGCTGATCGAGGTGCAGGGCGATGATCTTGCCGGGGTAGGGCGCGGCGAAGGCCACGCGCTGGCGATCGCGGCCCACGTTGGTGAAGGTCGTCATGAACAGCGATTCGCCGGTCAGGGCCCGCTTGCCCGCGGCCATGACCTTGCCGAGAAACCCGCCCTGCTTTTGCGAGGGGTCGCCGAAGACCGTTTCCATCTTGATCTGGTCGGTCATGTACATCATGGCCCCGGCCTCGGCGATGACCATCTCGCCGGGGTCGAGGGTGATCTCGACGTACTGCATTTCCTCGCCGAAAACCTCGTAGTCGATCACGTCGGCTTGTTGGCCTGCGGGCGGAGGGGGCGGTGCGGCCGACCCTCGTTGTGCCGCGGCGACGAGGGTCGAGACGTGCCGGGCTTCGGTCCAGCCGGTCAAGCCCGGCCCGTAAACCAGCGTGGTCATCCCCAAGCTCTTCAGGCGCGCCACGAGGTCGCCCAGGGACATGGGGCCGAACGATTGCGAATTCTGGGCGTAATACCACTCCGCCTGGCTGGCCATGGAGAGCCTCCTTCGAAACCGGGGTCCGCTACGCGACCCGCGTTGCTGCGATCGATTGTACACCGCAGGCCTCCTGGGCCCGCAAGAGGACCTCGGCGGCTTTCTTTCTCGCCCGCGCCCCGCCATCGCCGAGGATTTCGCGGACGCGTTCGGGCCGGGCTTCGAGTTCCTGGCGCTTCTGGCGCGCCTCGGCGAAGAACCCGGTGGCCAGAACGGCCAGTTCCTTCTTCACCTCGCCATAGCCGAAGCCGCCCCGGCGGTACCGGGCCGCCATCTCGTCGCGCTGCGCCGGGCTGGCGAACAGCGAATAGAGCTGAAACAGGTGGTCGGTCTCGGGGGCCTTGGGTTGCTCCATAGGGCGCGAATCCGTGGTGATGCGCATCACCTTCTTGCGGATCGACGCCGGATCCTCGAACACCTCGATCGTGTTCTGATAGCTCTTCGACATCTTCTCGCCGTCGAGCCCCGGCACCCGGGCCGAGGCGTCGAGAACCTGGGCCCTGGGCAATACGAACGTCTCGCCGAACTCGTGGTTGAAGCTCCCCGCCAGGTCGCGGCATACCTCGATGTGCTGGACCTGGTCTTCGCCCACGGGCACGAGGTCGGAATCGTAGGCGAGGATGTCGGCCGCCATGAGCACGGGATAGGCGAACAACCCAGCATCGGCGCTGAGCCCCTTGGCCACCTTGTCCTTGTAGGCGTGGCAGCGTTCCAACAGGCCCATCGGCGCGCCGGTCATCAACAGCCATGTCAGTTCGCAGACCTGCGGTACGTCGGACTGGACGAAGAGGGTCGCCCGGTCGGGATCGAGCCCCAAGGCCAACAGGTCGATGGCCGCGTCGAGCGTGTATTGCCGAAGCAGGTCGCGGTCGCGCACCGTGGTCAGGGCGTGCAGGTTGGCGATGAAGTAGAACGCCTTGTCGGGATCTCCCTGCAAGGCGATGTACTGCCGGATCGCTCCGAAGTAGTTTCCCCAGTGAAAACGGCCGGTTGGTTGAATGCCGGAAAGCACACGCATCGAACGCATCTCCCACTCGAAGGGGCAGCTCAGGGGTTGGAAATCGCAGGGCCGGCGCAAGCGGCCGGTGGCGGGAACTCCAGCGTGCCGACCACGTCGGCGACCCGGCCGGCGCCCAGCTCGGCCAGCGCGCCCGGCAGGGCATCGAGGATCTCCATCGACACCGTGGGCCGGTAGAAGTTCGCCGTGCCGATCTGCACCGCGGTGGCCCCCGCCACGAGAAACTCCATCACGTCATCGACCGAGGCGATGCCCCCGATTCCCATCACCGGAATGCTCACCGCCCGGGCCACCTGATAGACCATGCGCAAGGCCACGGGTTTGATCGCCGGACCGCTGAGGCCGCCCATGCCGGCGCCCAAGCGCGTCCGGCGACGGCGCCAGTCGACCGACATGCCCAAGAGCGTGTTGATCAGGCTGATGCCGTCGGCTCCGCCGGCTTCGGCGGCGCGGGCGATCACGTCGATGCGGGTCACGTTGGGGGTGAGCTTGGCCAGGATCGGCAACGCGCAAGCCCGGCGCGCCTTGGCCACCAGGCGTTCGCACATCGCGGGGTCCGTGCCGAAATCGACCCCGCCGCTGACGTTCGGGCAGGAGATGTTCAGCTCGAGCGCCGCCACCCCCGGGGCCTGGTCCAGCCGTGCCGCCATCGCCACGAATTCGTCGTCGTTCTTGCCCGCAATGCTGACGAGGACCGGCGGCCCGAGGCTCGCCAGGTACGGCATGTGCCGCGCGAGAAAGGTCTCGATCCCATCGTTATCCAGCCCGATCGAATTGAGCATCCCCGCGGCCGTCTCCACGGTGCGCGGTGGCGGATTGCCGATCCGCGGATGCTGCGTGATCGTTTTCGGGAGGATGGCCCCCAGACGGCGCAGATCCACCATCGCGGCCATTTCCCGGGCATAGCCGAAGGTGCCGGAGGCCACCGCAATGGGATTGGGCAGCCGAAGGCGGCCCAAGTGAACCTCAAGCTGAATCGCGGCAAGAGACACGAGGCAGGCGGTACATTACCAACCCGGCACCAGAGACTGTCGCAACGCGGGTCCGCCCCCCGTGCCTAGACGAATCGAGCGGGCGTTCCCCGATAGTGGGTGGCATCTCGCTGCCGGAATTGCGCAAGGCCCCCCCAACACAATGTACCGACGGTGCAACCGGCCGGCAACCGTCCGGCGCAATGGCCCGCCGATATCACGCCCTTGAGGCCTAGATAATGCCCCCGTGGGTACGGTACGGGGTTGCATGGTCGGGCTGGTCCAGGAACCAAAGCCGTTCCCACTCGTCGAGCACCAGACGGAGATTCTCCGACGTGTACAGCAGTTCGGCGGTACGCCGGGTGGGATCGGCCGAGTAGGCGGGAATGAAGCACCCCGCGGTCGAGCTGACCATCAAAGCACCGACAACAGCAAGAAGCAACTTGCGCATTCGACAACTCCTGCCAGAAACACCGGTTGCAGCGCCCAAGGCGCACACCGTCAACGACCAGCCTCCGTCAGGCGGCACGCCAGCGCGCGACACCTCGTGGCCAGTGCGGCACGTCGTGTTTCATTCTGCGGGAAAGGTCTCGAAGCAGCAGACGAGGGGATGCTTCGATGGGTGCGGTAGATTAGTGAATCGTGTTCGCCACGTCGAGAGCAACTGGGCCAAAAAACTCGCTCCCAACGGCAATCCGGGTGATGTTCTCCCCCGAAGTAGCAAGTCCAAGACCAGCGGGTGCTTCACCCGCGATCGCGGTCCGAGGGATACACCCCGGACACGCCCGCCGGCTCGGGAACCGGCGGCGAATCCCCCCCCGACTTGATCGGCTCCGCGGAAACCGCTCGCGCCTTGGCTTGTTCCAGCTCGCGCACGCGTTGTTCCATCTCCTTGCCGGGCTTGAACGTAACGACGAACTTCTCGGGTACGTCCACGCGAGTGCCGGTCCGCGGATTGCGGGCCTTGCGCGGAGCCCGACGCTTGACCTCGAAGACGCCGAAGTTCCGCAACTCGATCCGCCCTTCCTCGACCAGGGCCTCGACAATCGCGTCGAAGGTCTTCTGGACGATTTCCTTGGTCTTCAACTGGGTGAGCCCGATTTCTTCGGAAATGGTACGGACGATCTCTTTCTTGGTCACGACTCGTTTCTCCTGTCGGATTCCGACGGGCGGGCTACGCTAGAACCTCCTCGGAATGACCCAGTGACGCTCCAAGTGTAGACGCCGTAACAACTACAGTCAAGATCAGTCGCACCAATCGCCTGAGCACCCACCCAGCCTGGGGTCTCCCTGCACCGCGGCGTGACCCTGCCGCGAGTCTCGCCGGTTGACGGTAAGCGCCAATTGCCAAAGAACTTACGACAAATCAGCCGGGCCGGGTCCCCACGCCAGTCCACAACCCCGTCAAGCCAAAAGACTTACGCAACCAACCGGATTTCATCACCCGGCTCGTCGCTTCCCAGGGCGCGGTGGATCCGCATGGCACGGCCACGGCACCACCCGTTATCGGCCAAATTCTCAGAAAACTTCAGCTAGCCGATTAATTCGGCAAGATCGATCCAGCTTGCGCGGGCCGGCCGGGTTACTTGACGACCACGAGCGTTCCGAGCAACCGGTCGCCGGGCAGATCCGGCGGGACCACCGCCAACACGTAGTCGGCGATCGCGCGGTTGTAGTCCCCCACCGCCTCGAGAAAGGCCAAGGTCTGGCGGGTCTGGGCCTCGATCGCGGTCACGAGCGCGTCGATGGGGCGCGTGCCGGTCTGATACGCCGAGGTGGCCGCGGCCCGCGTCAGGTCCGAAGCAATCACGGCGTCGGCGCGTCGCTGCACGGTTTCGTGCAAGGCCGGCACGGCGGCCGCCAGGCGGCGAACGGTCCACGAGCCAGCCAGTTCGCGCGGGCGCGATTCCAGATGAAGTTGATACGGCCCCGCGTGAGGCGCCGTGGTCGGTCTGAGCCACGCCGACTCCAACGCGCGTCCCGCTTGCTTGGTCAATTCGTACTGCGACCGAACCAGCGCCAAGAGGGTCTCTTCCCGCGCCGCCTGAGCCGCCAACTGCGCGGCACGCAGGCGCAGCATGTCGCGTGAGCCGGAGGGCTGCGACCGCCGTTCGAGGGCGATTGGGGCAAGCTGCTCGAGAAACTCGATCTGTTGGACCGCGGCTTGGTGCTCTGCCGCGCGCTGTCGCGCGGTCCAGTACGCATGAATCAGGCCTCGCCGATCCGCGCTCAGCGAGCTGCGCAGGCACTCGGCCAACTCGATCGCCTGCGTGTTCTCGCCCAATTCGCCCGGATTGGCGTGCAGCACGCCGCTGAGTTGCTTGGCGCGAACCGAGAGGTTTCCCTCGGCCAATCCCGGAAACAGTGCCAGCGCCGAGGCCGGATCGGACGACGGCGCGGTCGCCAGCCGTTGGGCAATGCGCTCCATCGGTCGCGGGACTGGGGTGCCGTCCGGCGCGGTGGCCGAGGGAAACGCCGCCGAACCCGATGCACCGTTCGCCCCTTGCGCGGCGCCCGCGCGCGGCCGCGGCGGGGCCAGCGTCGGCTCGTTCTTCCCAGCTCCGGACGTGGCGTCGTGCTCCCACGGGGCGGGACTGCGGAACGTCGATGGCGCCTCCGGAGGGACGTTGCCGCTGGACGGCATGCCGAGACGAACCTGGTCGTCGGGGATGGGTTCGATCGCGGCGGCGGGCCGAACGCCACCCGGCGAACCGATCGCCGCGCCTCCGCCCGCCGGACCGCTCCCCATCGGGCGAACCGGCGCCCCGGGACTTCCCTGCGACCCGGCCGGTTGCGCGGCGCCGGCACTCGGAAGGATCAACATCGACACGAGCGTCTGGCTGCTGATTTGCGGACCGGCCACGGCCAAGGCATACTCGGCAATATCGTGATTGTAGTCGCACACCGCCGCCAAAAGCGCGCCGCGCTGGCGAACCCACTCGTCCGTCGCCGCCAACACGACCGGAAGCTCCACGTGGCCCTGGCGATAGGCGTCCTGGGCCGCTTGCAGCGCATCCTCGGCGGCCTGGACCGCGGCCGCCCTCACGTCGATCGCCCGACGCCGCACGGGCAACAACCGGTGGATCAGCCGCGCCTGCGACGGGACACCGCGCATCGCATAGACCTCGTCGAATCCGGTCCGATAGGGGCCCACGTGGGGCGGGTCGGCCGGCAGCGGCAACGGCAGCGCCGGATTGAGCAAGGCGGCCTCGCCCAGTTCGTGCTGGCATCGCACCGCATACGTCTCGGCGGTCTGAAGCGCGGCCAGAGCTGCCGCCTGGGCAGCCCGAAGCATCGCCGCATCGTGCGCCCGCGACGAGATCGAAAGCCGAGCCATGGCATCGTGCGCGGCCCGGTAGTCGCCCATCGCTTGCGTCAAGCGCCAATACGCATGGGTCACCTCGGCCTGCTTGGCGCGGGTGCGCGCGTTGGCTAGGGCCTCGAACAGCGTCACGGGTCGTCCAGCCAGCGCCCCACCTTGGGGCATCCTCAACAAGTCGGACACCAGTTGAGGGGGATAATACCTCCCTAAAGATGGAGACCCGACGGGGTCGGTCGAATCCTTGCGAGGGGGTGTGCCAGATGATGCCGAAGGTGTCGAAGTTCCCGGTAGCGATGCCCCCGGTACGGAAGCCGCACCCCCAAGCCCCACAGGGCCAGCTCCAGCAGACCCGCTCGGCGTCGAGCCAGGCCCGCCGGTTGTGCCACCTTGAGAAAAGCCGCCCCGAGGGGTCAACGGGTCCAGCGGACCAAACGTACCGCTCCAAGGATCCTTGAAAGACCCCTCCGTTGCCGACCTCGGAGGGCCCGACGACGAGGGCACGCCAGAACCCGGAGCAAGTGGGGTACTGAGAGAGCCGGGCCGTGTGGCTGATTCAGGTCGTGTGGACGGTCTCCTGCCATCGAGTCGGTCTGCCGAAGGCGGTAGTGCGGTGGTTCCCTGGCCCCCAGAACCTGACCAAGGGGTGGTCGCCGGGGCCTTGACACCCATCGATTGGCCCGACGCCGCGGGGGGGGAAGGACCGGGACCGGTTCCTGGCGACGACGACTCGGGCTTGGACAAACCAGACGATGCGCCCGAAGCGCCGGCCTGGGGCGCGGTCGGAACCAGCTTGATCGTCGGATCGGGAATTGCATCCTTGCTCGCTTGCGCCAAGAGCAGAACGCCCAGAACCATGGAGACGTTCACCATGGGCAGACCTCGAAGCCGGGCGGACGAAACGAAGATCACGCGATGCCATAGCGTGCCATTTCCTTCGCTTCGCGTCAATGCGGGTCTAACCGCCCATGGTGTACAATGGAGGGGGCACGGCCAGGGGCCTTTTCGCGGTAGCGTACCGATGGCTCATCCGCTTCAGGACCGAATCGCCGAGTTGCGCACTCGGGTACGACGGCTGACGGCGCTGTTCGGCGCGAGCTGCCTGATCGGGGCCGCCCTGACAGCGGCCCTGGTGCTCTGCGCGCTGGATTACGCGGTGCGGCTCGAGGACCCCGGATTGCGCGTGCTGTCGAGCCTGACGCTCTTGGCGGTGATTGCCGGGACGGCGTACCGCTGCCTCTATCAGCCCTCGCGCGTGTGCCTGAGCGATGTGGAGCTGGCCCGCTACGTCCAGCGGCGCTTTCCCGAACTGGGCGACAGCCTGGCCACGTCGGTCGAGTTCCTCGGTCAACGGGAGGACGATCCTGCGGCGGGGTCGTTGGCGTTGCGCCGGGCCGTGATCCATCGCACGACGGCCGAGTCGGAGACGCTCGATTTTCTCGACGTGCTCCCGCAGTGGCCCGCACGCCGTGCCGCGCTGGGGGCCGCGATGGCGGCCGGCGTTGCCGCCCTGGCCTTCCTGGTCGCGCCGACGGGCAGCCGGACCGCGCTGGCGCGGTTGGTCGCCCCGTGGAGCCACACGGTCTGGCCTCAGGTCACCCACCTGGCCGTGCGCCA
>DYLT01000228.1 GCA_020721945.1 Blastopirellula marina | reverse complement strand
CCCGACAATCTGCTCGTGGCCGCCCGAAACTGCCTCATCACGCCGCACATCGCCTGGGCCACCCGCGCTGCGCGCGCCAGGCTCATCCACACCGCCGTCGAGAACGTTCGAGCGTTCCTCCGAGGCCAGCCGGTCAACGTGGTTACCTGACCGTCGAGGCGAACCGTATGACCGAGACGGCGTACGACTTCGACGTGCTGGTCATCGGCGCTGGACACGCCGGAACCGAGGCCGCCCTGGCCGCTGCCAGGCTGGGGGCCAAGACCGCCTTGCTGACGTCGAATCTCGACACCGTGGGCCAGATGAGCTGTAACCCCGCCATCGGGGGAGTGGCCAAAGGCCAGATCGTGCGAGAGATCGATGCTCTCGGGGGGGCGATGGGCCGCGCGATCGACGCGACCGGCATTCAGTTCCGCATGCTCAACCGCAGCAAGGGGCCTGCCATGCACGGTCCCCGGGCACAAGCCGATCGCCGCGCGTACCAACAAGAGATCAAGCGGATCTGCGAAGAGCAACCCGGCCTCTGGCTCCGACAAGAGACGGTCGACGAGTTGCTGGTCGAGAAGACCGCGCCTAGCCGCGTGGCGGATCGGCCAGGTGCCCCGACCGGGGAACCCTTGTGGCGCATGCTCGGCGTGCGCGTGCAGGGCGAGGCCGTGTACCGCGCACGGTCGGTCGTGCTCTGCGCGGGAACCTTCATGCGGGGCGTGCTCCACTATGGACCTCAAACCCTGCCCGGCGGCAGGGCCGGGGAGCCCTCGACCAGCGCTTTGAGCCTCTCGCTCGAACGGCTGGGTTTCCGGCTCGCTCGGTTCAAGACAGGCACGCCCCCGCGATTGAACGCGCGGACCATCGATGCCGATCGACTCGCCATCCAGGAGGGGGACGAAACCCCGGAACCCTTCTCGTTCCTGACCGATCGACTCGAGGTCGTGCAGCTCCCCTGCTGGATCACCTACACCAACCCGGCGGTCCACGAGGTGATCCGGGCGAACCTCCACCGGGCCCCCATGTTCACCGGCCAGATCCAGTCGACCGGTCCCCGCTATTGTCCTTCGATCGAGACCAAGGTCGTGCGGTTTGTCGAGCGCCAGCGACACCAGATCTTTCTGGAACCCGAGGGCCGCCACACCCAGGAGCTGTACGTCAATGGCCTCTCGACCAGTCTGCCGCGCGAGGTGCAAGACGCCGTGGTTCGGCGGATCGCGGGCCTCGAGCGGGCCGAAATCGTCCGGTACGGATACGCCATCGAGTACGACTTCGTCCCGCCCGACCAGTTGCAGCCGTCGCTCGAAACGAAGCGGGTTGCGGGCCTGTACCTTGCCGGGCAGGTCAACGGCACCACGGGGTACGAAGAGGCAGCCGGGCAGGGCCTCGTGGCCGGGGTCAATGCAGCCCTGCGATTGGCCGCGAAAGAGCCCCTGGTGCTCCGCCGCGACCAAGCCTATCTGGGCGTGATGATCGACGATCTGGTCACCCGGGGTGTGGAAGAACCCTACCGGATGTTTACCAGCCGCGCGGAGTACCGGCTTCGCCTGCGGCACGACAACGCCGACCGGCGCCTGACCCCCATCGGCCGTGCCCTGGGCCTGATCGACGAGGCGCGTTGGCGCAGGCTCATCGACAAAGAGAGCCAAATCGCGCTGGCGACCGCGCTCTTGGAAGAAACGCGAGTCGGTGGCCTGACTTTGGCGGCGCTGTTGCGTCGAACCGAGACCACCTGGGATCAGGTCGTGGCCCTCCATCCGCCGCTTGGCCATCTGGCGCGCGACGTGGTCCGCCAGGTCGTCTACGATGCCAAGTACGCGGGCTACCTTGCCCGGCAGGAACGCGAGATCGAGCGGCAGGTGCGGCTTGCCCAGCGGCGTATTCCCGAGGGGTTCGAGTACGACCGGGTGCGTCACTTGCGAGCCGAGGCCAAAGAAAGGCTGGCCCAAGTGCGGCCTGCGAACCTTGGGCAAGCGGGGAGGATTAGTGGAATCACCCCGGCGGATCTCGCCGTCCTCATGGTGCATCTCGAAGGAGGTCAGTAGCAGTGCCTTGGCACGGATGTTCCAGGCTTCCCAGTCTCGCGGGTTTCCCGGCAGCGCGGGATCGACTTCCCTGGTTTCCTTTGCCCTTGGATGCGCACAAGTTGCACTAACTCATTGATAGAAAAGGGGTTAAAAAAACAGGACCAGTATTGACTCGATCGGGAAGATAAGTATAATTGGTCCCTGTTGGCAAACTCGGTAATGTCGGAAGAGCCGGGCGAGCCTGCTGTTTGCAGCGGTATCGCGGGGTGCAGAGTCTGCGGATACCCGCGATTCAGGGCGAACTACCCGCGAGTTTTCCACGGAAAGGAAGTTCACTCACCTATGGCAACGAAGACGGTGTTCACGACCGGCGAAGCAGCTAAGATCTGCAAGGTCAGCCAGCAAACGATCATTCGTTGCTTCGACTCGGGCCAACTGAAGGGATTCCGTGTGCCGGGCAGCCGGTTCCGCCGTATCCCACGCGAGCAACTGTTCATCTTCATGCGCGACAACGGCATCCCCACCGATGCCCTCGAAAGCGGCAAACGGAAGGTCCTCATCGTCGACGACGACCAGGAACTGGTCGAACTCATCACCGAGGTGCTGGAGCGCGATGGCCGATTCGAAATCCGAAGCGTCAACAACGGGTTCGATGCCGGGATGATGGTCAAGGAATACCGGCCCGACATCATCGTACTCGACATCATGCTCCCCGACATCAACGGCAAGGAGGTGTGCCAGCGGGTCCGTAGCGACCGGACCATGGACGATGTGAAGATCATTTGCATCTCAGGCATGGTCGAGGAAGACCGAGTCAGCGAGTTGCGGGCCGCCGGTGCCAACGACTTCATGCACAAGCCCTTCGAGGTCGAACGCCTGCTAGAACGGATGTGCCAGTTGCTCGATATCGAGGTGCCTGCCCGATAGCTCCAACAAGGTGCATTAGCACCCCCCGTTCGGAACGCTTGCGGTTGTGGTTCCCGGACACGGGCATGGGGCGAGCGGCTGACTCCATTTTCGGGCCAATCGTATCCGCTCGCCCGGGAGGCAACTCGGGGTTCATGCGAGATCTGCCCGCCCTGGTCGTCGGTCACGTTGGCCTCATCTTGCCCATGTCCGACCACTCCGCCGCGCTGTTGGCGGAGTTGCTCCTCGAAACCTCGGTCGGCTCGCCGTGCCCGGCAAACCCGGTCGAAAAGCTGTCAGAACAACTGGGGTACGATCCCCCCCTGGCTGTGTGGGTTGCCATTCGATCACGGACGCTCGACCCCAACCCGCCGCAAACCATCCCAGAGGCCGCCCAATGGCTCTGCCATCACGCGCTCGCGGTGCTCCAGTGGGATCCACCTGCGGCCCCCGCCGGCACAACGGCTGGTCAGCCGGAAGTCTGGGCTGACCGGGTTTCTCGAAGCGTCGAGCTGGCCGATCTGGCGGCCACGCTAGCTTCTGGCCGTGGACAGCGCGCTTCGGAAGAAGCCGCTCTGGCGAGCATGTGCTACTCGGCACAGGAATGGCTCACCAGCGCCGAGGTGACTCGCCTTCCTCTGCCCGAGGGATGGCTTCTGGGGACAAATCCGCCGGAGGTGGCGGAGGCCAGCCGGATTCTGGCCAGGCGCAACCCCCTGGTTCATGACGCGGTCGATCCCGAAGCAGGTCGCGGACGCTCCTCGAATCGAGATCGCTGGTTAGAACGTGTGCCCGGCGCCGGGACTGCCTTGCCCGCGCTGAGTGCGGCGCTGGCACGGTTGAACGACCTCCAGACGCGGTTTCAGGCGGTCCTCGAGCACGAGAAGATCGAGGCCCTGGCCGAGTTCGCCGCCGGCGCGGGACACGAGATCAACAACCCCCTGGCGAACATCTCCGGCCGGGCCCAGTTGCTGCTGCGCGACGAGCCTCATCCGCAGCGGCGGCGCGAACTGGCGACGATCGTGGCCCAGGCCCAGCGGGCTCATGAAATGATCGCCGATCTGCGGCTTTTCGCCCGGCCGCCCCGCCCGGAACCCCGCCGCACCGATCTGGTCGATCTCGTGGACGACGCGCTGGGCGAACTGGCCGGGGAGGCGGCCGAACGCTCGATCACGATCGAGCGCACGGGCGACCCAGGGCCGATCGAGGCCCAGATCGATCCGGTGCAAATCCGCGTGGCGATCCACGCCCTGGGGCGCAATGCGCTCGAGGCCGTTGGACGCGATGGCCGGGTGGAGGTTGCCGTGCGACGCCGTAGCGACCAGGTGGAGATCTGCGTGCGGGACGATGGGCCAGGAATCCTCCACGAGCACCGGCGACACCTCTTCGACCCGTTCTACTCGGCCCGTCAGGCGGGGCGTGGGTTGGGTATGGGCCTTTCCAAGGCGTGGCGCATTGTGACCAACCACGGCGGCTGCATCGAGGTGGCCGACGCCGAGCGGGGCGCGGCGCTTTCGATCGTGCTGCCCGCGGCAGGGAAGGAAGAAGGATGAAGGAGCAGGCGTTCACGCGCGCGGCCAGCGATCGGCGGTTGGCGTTCGTCGGCGCCATCCCGTTGGGACTGGTGGGGGTGGCGGCCTGCGTGCTTGCGTGGCGGCGCGTGGCCGGCGGATTGCAGTCGCCGCTGGCTTGGCCTGGGCTGGTTGCCCTCGGCGCGGCCGTGGCCCTGTTGGCCCTCGCTGCCCGATGGGTTCGGCCGAAACCTCGCCCAAGCGCGGTTGCCACGTCGGCGGATGGGCCGATCGGCGTCGCCCTTTCTGCCTTGCTGGTCGCCCTGGGACTGGCCGTAAGCCTGCCCGATACGTCGCCGGGCGGGCTGGTCGCCTTTTGGGGCATCCTGATCGCCGAGGAAACGTGGGCTTGGGCCCAGCACCTGCGTCTGCGACGCGACATGTCCAGAAACCTCGTTCCCGACGGCCAGACCCTCCAACGTCTGGTCCGAACGCGTTCAGCCGACGGAACCGAGACGATCGAGGGCTGGCTTCGGGCGTCGCTGGCCGCGGGCCAGCGCACCGCCTCCGTCCACGTGGCATTCTGTCCCCCCCTTCCTAGGCCGCCCGAGGTCGCCGCGGAACAGGTGGACGGCCCCCCGGCGAGAATCACGGCCGCACCAACACTCCCCTACGGAGTCCGCTTCGATCTGAAGCTCGCCGAGCCGTGCGACCAGCCGTGCGATGTGGTTTTGCACTGTACCGCCCGGGCCAGCGGAGAGAGGGTCGGGGATTAGCGACCGCGGACAGGCTGGGGGTCGTATGCGCGGGCGGAATTAGGGATTGAAGTGCGAAGCGCGGCGTTCCTTGCCGAATCCCTCATTTCATCCCTCATCCCCCACCTTCCCTCGCCGTGGCGTCCGCGATACGATGGCGTTCCGAGAGGTCGTTCTGCATCCGTTTGTGGAGGTTCGCCATGCGTGTCCGAGCGTTCGGCGGGTGGGTTCTTGGTCTTACCGCGGTGTTGGCCCTCGCTTCGGCGGTCTGGGCCGATGTGAAGCTGCCCGGCGTGTTTGGCGACCACATGGTGCTCCAGCGCGACGCCTCGATCCCGGTTTGGGGTTGGGCCGAGCCCGGCGAGGAGATCGCCGTCCGCCTCGCGCAGCAATCGAAGAAGACCAAGGCCGATGGCGAGGGCAAGTGGTCGGTCAAGCTCGACCCCATGAAGGCGGGTGGGCCGTACGTGCTCTCGGTCCAAGGGAAGAACGTGGTCGAGAAGCGCGATGTGCTTGTGGGCGAGGTGTGGCTTTGCTCAGGGCAATCGAACATGGTGATGACCGTCAACGGCTGTTTGAATCGGGATGCCGAGATCGCCGCGGCGGACTGCCCGAGAATCCGCATGTTGACGGTCGCGCGCAAGACGGCCGAGAAGCCCCAAGAGCACTGCGAGGGCACTTGGGCCGTGTGCAGCCCGAAGACCGTGGGCGGTTTTTCGGCCGCCGCGTACTTCTTCGGCCGCCGCTTGCACGACGAGCTGGACGTGCCCGTGGGACTGATCAACTCGTCATGGGGCGGCACGCCGATCCAGGCGTGGACTAGCCGGAAGGCCCAACAGGCCGTTGAAGAGCTTGCCCCGCTCGTCGAAGCCTACGAAAAGGCCGTGGCCGCCTACGATCCCGCGGCCGCGGCGAAGCGTTACGAGAAGCAACGGGCGGCGTGGAAGGCCGCGGCGGCCAAGGCGAAGGCCGAGGGGACGAAGTTCACCCAGCGCAGGCCCCGGGCCCCGCTACCGCCTCAGGAGTCGCCCAACAGCCCGGGGACCTTGTACAACGGCATGATCGCGCCGCTGGCCCCCTACGCGATCCGCGGCGCGATCTGGTACCAGGGCGAGTCGAATGCCGGCAACGCGAAGCTCTATGGACGGCAACTGCGCACCATGATCGCCCAGTGGCGGAGCGTCTGGTGTCAAGGCGACTTCCCGTTCCTCTTCGTCCAACTGCCGAACTTCATGGCCCCCCAGCAGAACCCCTCCGAAACCGGTGGCTGGCCGCTGGTCCGCGAGCAGATGCTCCAGACGCTCGCGGTGCCGAACACGGGCATGGCCGTGACGATCGACGTGGGCGAGGCCAACGACATCCATCCGCGGAACAAGCAGGACGTGGGCAAACGCCTGGCCCAGTGGGCCCTGGCCAAGACCTACGGCAAGGACCTGGTGGCGTGCGGGCCGCTGTACAAGTCGATGCGCCGCGACGGCGACAAGATCGTGCTCGCCTTCGATGATGCCGACGGCCTAGCCGCACGCGGCGGCCAACTCAAGGGGTTCGCCATCGCCGGCCAGGACCGGAAGTTCGTCTGGGCCCAGGCCAAGATCGAGGGCAACACGGTGGTCGTCTCGTCCTCCGAGATCACTGAGCCGGTCGCGGTCCGCTACGGCTGGGCGAACAATCCCGAGGGCACGCTCGTCAACCAGGCCGGCCTGCCGGCCTCGCCATTCCGCACCGACTCGTGGGACCCATAGTCTGGTGGCTCGGCGAACCGCTTGCGGGAACGGTCCCGAGGCGTGCCCGCGATCGGCGCGGAAGTTTGTGCCTACCTGCCATCCGCCGGCGGGGTGCGATGGCCGGCAGGGCTCGGTATGCTAGGGGCTGAGATCGTCCGGCCGTCACGCCTGAAGGGGATCGTCCCATTCCTGCGTGACGGGCTAGGCACGTCGTTCGGCCCGCAGACCGGCCGAGAAACGAGCTAGTCCCGGGCCCGTGAACGGTTACGTTGCAGACCTGCGCCGCAAGATGCCCGTTTTCCGACTTCCTGCCCCTGACTCGAAGACTCCGACCCGGTCGTCGTGGCGTCGCCGGATGTTGGGTGCCGTGACGTTGGCGCTTTTTGCAGGGGCGGTGTTCTTTTGGTTTCACCCGCCCAGCGGGGCCGACACCGAACAGTTGCACGCGGCGTGCTGGCGGATCGGGGCCCTGACCGGCGCGCTTTGGTTGGCCTACGACCACTTGCAGCGGGTGCCTTGGTGGATTTGGGCCTTCGTTCCCGTGGTCCTGATCGTCCTGGCACGCCGGCCGGTGCTGTTGTTGGCTATCATTCCCATGCTTCTGGCGATCGCCGTGCTGAAACCGCGCAAGGCACGTCGCCGGTAGTCGCCGGGCGACGGATAGCGCCGAAGGCGGCGCGGGTGGGTTCTTGCGGCGGCGCGGGCGGCCGGGTATGGTCAGAGTCGAACCGGCGTGGGTCCGGTGGCAACGTGTGCGTTGGGAGGCGCGGATTCGCTCCGCGAACTTGGGATGCTCTTGGCCTGGATTCTGGCGGCGGCGCTCGGCGCCGACAACCCTTGCACGAACGGGTCGTTCGAGGTACTGGCCCCCAACGGTTTCCCTGCCGATTGGGGCCCCGTCGGCACGAAGATCGAGCTGTGGGCCGAGGCGCACTCGGGCAAGCGGGCCTTGCGCTTCGTGCGCCAGGCCGGAGCCGATCCCCGAATCGAGACCGGTCTGAATCGCCTTCGCCTCTTGGACCGGCTTCAGGGCGGCATGGAGTTCTGGTACAAGGCCGTCTCGGCGAAGGACGCCCATCTTCGGATCTACGCGATTCCCATCAATGCCGATGGGATCGAGAAGACCGACTCGTCGCGCGCGGCGTTCACCGTGCCTGCCGACCATATCGGCGATGGCCAATGGCACCGCGGCCGGATCAAGTACGATTTCACGAAAGACCCCAAGGTCAAGTCGCTCCACTTCGCGGTGCGCATCGAGGGTGGGGCGGGCGAGTTGCTCGTCGACGATTTCGCCTACCGCGAACGCGTCGGCCCCGTGCTCCGCTTTGGCACGGTGCGGCTCGACGAGGATCCGAAGCAGCCGGGCCGCCGCGGCCGCGTCTACGTGCCGCTCTTCAACGACGGCGATGCCCCAGCCCGCAACGTGCGCGCGGTGCTCGGCGCTCCGGCGGGCCTGGCGCCGCAGCCTGCCGAGCTTCGGCTGGGGGAAATGGCCCCGGGCAAGCGCGTGCTTCTGGCGTGGACGCTCGAAGGCCCGCGCGAGCGCCCGGCGATGCTCTCGGCCAGCGCGACCACGGGCGACGAGAAGGCGACCACGTCGCTGCCACTGGTCCCGCAACTGGTGGTGCGGAGTTTCGGCCCCTTGGCTCCGGTCGCCGCGGTGGGCCGACCCGTCACCATGGAATGCGTGCTGGCCAATCCCGGGTCGGTCGCCGTGCGCCAGCCGGCGGTCGTCTTCCGGCTGGGCAACGAGGCCATCACCGTGCCGATCGAGTCGATCGCGCCGAAGACCACCGCGACGCTTCGCGCGGCCCTTGCGCCCAAGGCCCAGGGCGAAGTGCAGTTCGGCGCCTCGTTCCGTGCGGCGGGGCCGGTCGAGATCCCTGCGCCGCTGCAAGGGACGATTCTGGTGGGCGCGGCGGGCGAACTGCCGCCGCCCTCA
>DYLT01000227.1:5293-8874 GCA_020721945.1 Blastopirellula marina | reverse complement strand
TTGGCTGAGCTCGGCATCGATGACCAGCACTTCCGCGCCGGCGGCCTTCGCCGCGGCCTCGGCCTCTTTGGCCGCCTTTTCGGCCGCATCGTACGCCTGCTGCAACGGAAGCGCCGCGGCCTTGGCGTCGGCCAGCGCCTTGTCGGCCGCCGGCTTCGCATTGCTGGCGTCCGTCAGGGCTTTGATCGCGGCAGGCACGTTGGCCTCGGCCTGCTTCAGTTCAGCCACGCCCTGCTCGCCCGCAAGGTTCTTCGCATCGGTGGCTTGCTGCCGCTTCGCGTCGGCGGTTCTCTTCGCACTGGCGTAGGCCGCGTCGGCCTTTTGCATGGCGGCGCGCAATGGGCCGATAGCCGCTTCCGCGGCCTTGGCCGCGTTCTGGGCTGCCTCGTAATCGGCCCTCGCCTTGGCTTCCGCGCTGGTCTCGGCCGCGGCGCCGTCCGGCTTCGGACCCTCTCCGGCACGAGCCGAGGCCAAAACGCAAACCGCCAGGGCAACCCCATACGCCAAAACGGTCTTGATGCTCATCACAAATCCTCTCGGAGATGCACGGAAAAAGGACTCCTCCCGACCCATGCCGCCCCTCATCATCGCGGAAGCGCTCTTGGTTGCCTCGGACCACAGGCTCCAGAACCGAATCGTCATGGCAAGGCCTTCCGCAAGACCATGCCGGGTGGGGCGATCTACTCCCGCGCGCAAGGCTGGCGCTCGGCGCACAAGGGTTCCGATGCTCACACTCGATGGATCTCAGCCAGCAGGTACATCAGCGAACTGCGGCACCGACCAGTGGGGGTCTGTCGGGGCGTGTCGGGCAGGTGGGACGAAAACGCGGGTTACTGATTCTCCAGCGTACTCGCCGGGCCAGGGCCGTGCAACACCACGGCGACGCTTTCTTCAAAAACTTCTTAGCACAATGCGGTGGGGCGATAGCGTGCGTTCGACCTCGGTCGAAACCCCTGCCCAGCTCGTGCATCGGGTGTTCTCAGCTCCCCCGGAAAAAGCCATAACCTCTCTTGTTGCAATAGGTTGGCACGCTTCCGGTAAGCCGAGCGGGACCCTCCTTAGGCCTTGCCCAACCGATCCCGGGCTTCAAAACGAAAGGGATTCCACCACCGGACAGCACAGACTTCTGATGGGATGGCATTCCACCCGAAGAAGGGCCTTTCGTCTGGCGGTGGTGGCGTTCGACGCGAAATCGCGGTGGCTCGGGGCCAACCCCCCGATCCACGAGGGTTTTCGAGCCGATCGAACGGAGCCCGTTTGAAATCGACGCCGGCTATTGGACGTCGCACACCACGCGGAACCCCACGTTGAACACGCGTTGCCACGGCCAGTAGCTCGTGCGGCGCGGTGTTCGCGTGCTCCTGGCAGCCCACGCACGAGACGGCCCCGCCCGGCATGCCCGTGAACCAACTCCGCAGCAATGGAACCGCCTTGCCCTCGGCGTCCAACGGCTGCACCGCGATGGGCGTCTTGGCGGGCACGGGGAAATACGCCGAACCGTCGTCGGCCACGGGCACCGTGCCGCGCACGCGGCGCACGTCCCAGGGGACGTCCATGCCCACGTAATCCTCGATTCCCGGCGCGCAAGAGACCGGGCAACCCGGGCCTTAGGCCACATAATCCTGAACGAACTGAAGTTGCCCTTGGTGCACCACCAGGTTCAAGCCATGCTTGGTTTCGGGCTCGCCACACCGACCGACGCCCGCGCGGGCCCACTCGTCGTTGGTCCACGCGTCGCGTCGAAGGTGCGTGGCGATCACCACATCGTCCGACAGCTCGTCGTCGATTTCTAAAGGGTGTTGCACGATTCTGGGAAATGCCGGAGCGCGGGCCTCTTGCCCGCACCGATGCGGCCGAGACGGCCGTACTCCAGGATCCCGCAAGTCCATTTAGGGTGCACGACAAGACCTCTTTGGCGCCGGGCACGACGGACGCCGCGCCATCCGCGCGCGAGGCCTCGACCAAGACCAAACCGGCAAACAAGACCGCCAAACGGCGGCGCGCCGTGGCACGCATGGCTCGACCTTTCGGGCCTTGGGAGACCGGTCAGCCTGTTCTTGTGACCGCGTAACGGACGACCTGGAACCGTACAACCGCGCGCGGT
Organism: Blastopirellula marina; assembly: GCA_020721945.1. Classification (GTDB taxonomy): domain Bacteria; phylum Planctomycetota; class Planctomycetia; order Pirellulales; family Thermoguttaceae; genus JANLFZ01. The sequence goes on along the minus strand of DYLT01000227.1, from coordinate 6,770 downwards.
AGGATGACGGCGCGGAGACCAGTCAAGAAAGTCGCGTGATCCTGGGCGTGTCGTGTCGAGCGGACTGTGGTGGTCGGACGACGCTTGGTCTATGCACTCTGTTTGCTGGCCGTTTTGGCCGCCGCCTATTGGCGCGTGGCGGCTCGCAGGTCGCCGCCGCCTTCTTCTCCGGAAGAGCCCGCGGCCTCCCCGGGCGTTTTGACGATCCCCTCGCTCTTGGGCGTGCGTTGGGACTTCGCCGAGGGGTCGATCGCTGCATGGCGGCACAAGGACAATACCGAAATCGCCATCGCCGAAGAGGGACAGAACAAGGCCCTGCGCCTATCGAGCGAGTTCGCTCCCTATGGGTTTGCCTGGGCGACCCGGTACTTCGAGCCGCACTCGGCCGAGGGCGTCGTCCACGTGGTGTTCCGCGTGCGGGGCGACGGCAGCGGCCACCGCTTGCAGGTTCACTTGGGCGCGCCGTCGCCGCGCGGAGGGAGGTGGCTCTATTATATCAACGCCCGCCAGACCGTGACGCTCGACTTCACGGGCTGGCGCCGCGTGTCGCTCGATCTGGAGCAGTTTGCGACGCCCGACAACGGCCTGCGTGAGCGGGACTTGGCGCGGATCGGCTTTGTCGAGTTCATGGTTCACGCCAGCGACGCCAAGAAGCCGGTGGAGATCTGGCTGGACGACATCGAGTTCACCCCGGCCACGCCCGCGGAACTCGCGGAGCAGAATCGCCGCCGCCAGACCCGGGCACGGCTCGTCGAGGCGACGTCGCGTGCCCTGGAGCAGACCCGCCAGCGCCTGGCCGAACTGGGTAGCCAGCTCGACCTCGCCGCGCACGAAGGGAAGTATGTGGCGGCCGCGCGCGCCTACCATAGCGCGTTGGTGTGGTGCGCCGACGATCTCCAGCGGTATCTCGAGGCCGAGGAACTCGAGCTGGTCGAGAAGGCGGGGCCGCTCTTGGCAGCGCTGGATCGGCGCCTGGAGGACCCGCAGGCGGTACTGCGCCACGTGCTCGACCGCCCACCCGAGGAGCCCGATCGCCTGAACTGGGCCGAAAACCGCTACTTCCGCAGCGTGGTGGGCGGCGTGCGGCCGTGGCTCGAATCGGAACGTTTTTGGGCCAAGGGCCGCAAGGGGTACCGGTCGATCCCCGAGGCGTGGTCGTTCCGCGGGTTTGGCGATACGCTGTTCGGGCTGGTGTGGTCGATCACCCGGCCGGCAAGTCCGTTGCGGCACCATCCGCTGGCGCTGCGCAACGCGCTGAGCCTTCTCGACACGATCGCCCATCAACACGTCGATGGCGACTTCAACGTCGATCGCACGGCGGTCCACGGGCGCGACCAGAACATCAACCGCTTCTGTCTGGCCCCGGCCCTGGATGCATGGCGCGAGTTGCAGGCGGCCTATCCCGAGCTGCTTCCTCGCGCGTGGCAGGCCGATCTTGATGCGGGACTGAAGCGGCTCGTCGATTACCAGGTGGCCG
>DYLT01000227.1:0-5276 GCA_020721945.1 Blastopirellula marina | reverse complement strand
CGGCCCGCCTCGCCCGACGCCCCGACATCAAGCAGCCGGCCTATCCGAACATGGACGTCCACTACCTTCTGATCATGGAGCTGGCCTGGCAACGCTGGAACCAGCCGCAGTACGCCAGCCAGCGCGACGCCTTCTTGCGGATCCTCGAGCAGGCGGTGTACCCCGACGGGGCCTTCCCCTACCTTCACACCCAGAACGAGTGTTTCGTCTATCACCGCATCGACGTGGCCTGCCTGGCGCGCTATTGGAAGCTCTCGGGCAACCCTGCCGCGCTGGAACTGCTTCGCAAGACCGTCGCCTATTACCCGTACAACGTCGAGCCCGCGGGCATGCCCGAGTACTATACCGACCCCTGTTGGAAGCACTATTGGGCCGGCGGCGATGCGATCGGGCCCGGCATCATCGCCTCGCTCTTCGGCGATGCGTACAACCAGCAGGTTGCCGACGCCTGTGCGATTTCCGCGGGGTATGGGCGGGGGCGCGAGGCGGCCATTGCCGCCGAGTGTTGGAAACCGGTCCAGGCCAAACCCCTGCCGGACCACTACGTGCGTTACGACCGAAACATCGAAGGCCCTCGGGGTCGCTATGGCGCGTGGAGTTTTGCCGGCAACGGGCGCAACTACGGCGTGGGTTTTCAGGGCAAGGACACCTTCGTCGGGGCGATGATCACCCGGCCACCCAAGCGCCGCGAGCTTCCCCTGGATGCCGCCCTCCAAGTCGTCACCACCGAGGTCCGGTTGAATCACTCCGACGATCACTGGGTCGGCGGGCGCTGCCATAGTGCTCGGGAACGGCTCTCGACCGCGCTAGGGCCGGATTTCGGTTCGCTGGTGGTCCGCTACACCGTCAGCCGGCCGCAATGGCATTACCAGTACGACGAACTGCTCCCGTGGCAGGGTACCCAGACCTGGTATCTCTCGAAGTCGCGCCTGGTGGGCCTGGTGAGCCTCGAGGCGACGGCCGACGAGACCAAGGCGGCGGTCCACGGCCGCGTCCGGCTCGGAATGAAGCGTACGATCGAGCCGATCGACCCAACGACCTGGCGATACGGCCGCCTCGTGGTTCGGATCCACGAGCACAACTACGCCAGGATCGTGGTCAAGCCGAGCGAAACGACCTTCCAGGACCCGCCCGACGTGCGCAGGAGCACCGAGATTACGCTGCTCGATCCGCAGAGTGTTGCCGCGGGCGAGCGCGGGACGGTGCGGTTCCCGAAGGGGACGCACTACTGGTTTCTCGTCGAGGTGCGCCCCGACGACGTCGCACCCGCCGAGTCCGTCGAGCGGATCGCGGAGGGAGGCCTCCGCGGTTTTTGCTTGCGCGAGCCGGGCCGGCGGGTCGTCGTGTTGCACAACCCCACAGAGCAGCCGATCGAGGCGAGCCGCCCGCTCGGGTTCAGGCCCGGATCGACCATCGTGCGCTACGAGAGCCACGACGGCACGGGCCAGCCCGACCACGCCGAGGGTCAGCGTCTGAGGCTCCCAGCGCACGGCCACGTGGTGCTGATTGCCGACGAGCGGTGATGGCCGGGTTGGTTCCTCGGTGGTCGTCGAGGCCAGTCGCACCCCTTGGGCCCGGTTGAGTGGTACGGCGGGGTCGCGGTATAGTAGGGGCACGACCACGCCCCGCGAGGATCCGATGCAGGAGGATCGTGCATGACCACGAGGAATCGTCGCGATTGGCTGAAGACCGCGGTCGCGGCGGCGGTTTCGCTGCCCGGCGCTTGCCGCCTGGCGACCGCGGCCGACGACAGGCCGCGCCGCAAGTTCACCATGTCGCTGTCGTGCGGCGCCATCGGTGTCCGCGCCGACCCGCGCGGCGCCCTGCGCCTGGCCCACGAGTACGGCTTCGAGTCGGTCGAGCCGTCCGCCGAGTTCCTCGCCCGGCTCTCGCGTAGTGAGCTGGACGAGCTGTTGGCCGATCTGAGGGCCAAGCACTTGGTATGGGGTGCGGCGGGCCTGCCCGTCGATTTTCGGCGCGACGAGGCGACCTTCCGCAACGGGCTCGAGCGTCTGCCTGGGCTGGCGTCGGGGCTAGCGCGCGCGGGCGTGACCCGCGTGGGCACGTGGATCTCGCCGTGCCACGCCTCGCTGACCTACACGGCGAACTTCCGCCAGCACGCCCGGCGGCTTCGCGAAACGGCCCAGGTGCTCGACGACCACGGCCTTCGATTGGGCCTGGAATACGTGGGCCCGAAGACCTCGTGGAGCGCCCAGCAGTTCCCGTTCATCCACACGATGGCCGAGATGAAGGACCTGATCGCCGAGATGGGCTGCCGGAACGTGGGCTTCGTCCTCGACAGTTGGCACTGGTACAACGCGCGCGAGACCGAGGCCGACCTTCTCTCGCTATCCAATCGCGATGTGGTGGCCTGCGATTTGAACGATGCCCCCAAGGACGTGCCGCTGGACCAGCAGCAGGACGGCAAGAGGGAATTGCCGGCAGCGACCGGCGTGATCGACCTGGCAACGTTCCTGGGCGCGCTGGTGAAGATCGGCTATGACGGTCCGATCCGTGCCGAGCCCTTCAACAAAGCGCTCCGTTTTCTGCCTGCGGCCCAGGCCCTGGGCGCCACGGCCGCCGCGATGAAGAAGGCGTTTGCATTGGTCGAGCGTTGAGGGGCCACGGCCCGCGTCGAGGCGTGGAAGTGGCCAGGGATCGAGCCTGGCCGCGAGCAACCGGCATCCGCAAAGGAACCGCTCGATGATCCGTCTGGTGGCGCAGGCCGCCTTCGTGGTCGCCGCGCTGGGGGCGGCTGCGCAACCTCAGGCGCCATAGGTCTTGAGGAACCGATCGAGGACGAGCTGGAGTCCCTGCGTGGCTGTGTTGACGTACTCCGGAATGCAGGGGACCGCGCCGAGCACCTGCGTGTCGGGAGCGATCGAGCGGCCCGCCAGGTAGCCGGGGAGGTTCGCCAAGGGGCGCGACGAACGGTCGCGGTGCAGCAGGAAGACCTGTTTGACGGGTTGGTAGCCGGAGCGCGGATCGACGATCTGCCGGCTGTAGTCCGACATCTCGCGGAATCGGGCGGGCGTGAAGTGCTCGGTCGATTTGGCGTCCAGGACCATCATCACCGGGACACGGCCCCGTCGCCGGACTTCGATCGTGATGTCGGGGCGGAGCGCTTCGCGCGTCAACGTGGCCCCGAAGTCCTTGCACCGCGCCTGGGCCGCCTTCCAGGGCAAAAACGTCGGCAGGTAGGTGGCCACCACGGTCACCTCGTGCCCGGCTTCGAAGCGGAACTGCTGCCCGGGGGTCAGCTCGGGCCGATAGATCTCGTCGATCACGCGAAACGAGCCGCGCGACTTCGAGGTGCCGTACTTCTCGCGCAGGCAGCCGACGGTGCGCAGATAGCACCAGTACTCGTAGAGCGTGGCGAGGTTCCGGTACGCCAGGCGGATCGAGCTCCCGTCGACCAACAACCCCAGCGGCGTGATCGCGTCGAGCAACAGCCGGTAGACCTCGCGGTAGGCGGGCCGACCGAGAAAGACCGGCGTGGGACCGAAGGCGGTGCGTGGCGGCCCGGCCCCTTCGAGAAAGCGGTGCGAACGGACGATTTGCTGGAACCGGCCGGCAAGGCGATGGGCCTCGGCCTCGAGCTCCTCGAAGGTCTCGACGCGGGGCAAGTCGCGCTGGGCGTAGACCGAGGTTTTGCCCTCTTGCTCCATGCCCCGATCGATTTCGTGCGCGCGGATCAGGTCGGCGGCCTGCCGGCAGTACCGGCCCACCGCCAGCGCGCGCTGGGCGAGATTGCGGATGGTCTCGGCGATATGGCGGTGTTCGGGCAGATCCTCGGAGAGGGACGAGCGGCGCACCGCGACCTTGCCCATCGCCAGGGCACGGCCGCCCGCCGCGACGCGCGTGGCCGGGTCGCGCGCCATCGACCGGATCGTGTTCGAGTCGACGCGATCGCCGCCGCGGTAGCGGGCGACGGTGATCGAGCGGTCCAAGGCCGTCGAGGGTTGGCGCGCGATGTTCCGAAGCGCCGCGGTCAGCCGGATGCCGATCCGCTCGAGGTGCTTGAGGGTGCCGGCCGGATCGAGGCGGGAGATGGCGCGGCGCGACAGTCCGCGGCGGTGTTTCCCTCGCCCCAGCACGTCGTGCGCGAGCCCCTCGTGGACCCGCGCCGCGTCTTCGATCATCACCTTGTAATCGCGGACGACCTCCGGCCGCGGCACCACCTGGAGATCCAGTTCGAACAGGGTCTCGAACCGGCCGCGCCCAGCGGAAATTTCCTGTTCGAGCGCCAACGGGCACTCGCCGAATTCGTTGTGCAGCCATGCGGTCCGCGCGGTTACCAATTCCCGCGTGCCGGGCGGCATGTCGCCGATGGGCTCGGTCCCGAGTTTCAGCCGCCAGCGCGCCGCGGGGTTTTCGCGGCGCACATGCACCGAGAAGCTCTCGCGCGCGTCGACCGCCCGCGCCGGAACCTCGCCTCCCAGCGACGCCAGCGCATCGAAAGTCGCGCGGAAGATCTCGCCCGGGTCTGCCGCCACGCAGATTTCAAAGGAGTTGGAAATACTCATTCTCGAGCCCCGCCTCGGCGATGCGGGCCAAGAGGTCCGCGGTCCGCGGGCACCGCTCCGGCTTGATCAGCTCGCGCAGTCCCTGGAGCGTGTCCTCGAACCCGGCCGCCGTGCGCCGCAGTTTGGGCAAGACCACCTGCATCAGTTGGAAGTCCAGGGCCTTGTCCTCGCTCAAGAACGGCCGGGCCGACGCCACGTACCGCAGCATCCGGTCGAACTGGCGGATGCCCAGCACGAGTCGCGAGCGACGGAGGATGCCAGCGACCTGAAGCAGGAAGTCGCGGGCCGAGCCCGAGGGGTCCGGAGGCCGGCTCCAGTCGAGATACGTATGCAAATGCACGGGGATGACCCCGCCGATCGCGTCGCTCGGGTCGCCCTGGCGCGCCGTGGCCAGATCGGGGGGCGCGAACGACACGACCTGGCAGCGGTCGAGCACCTTCGGGCTGAAGAAGTGGGTCGTCTCGTCGATGTTCACCGTCCCCAGGAACCGCACGTTCTCGCCCACGTGGATCGACGGGTACGGCGCGTACGGATCCGACGGCCTCGCCAGACCGGGAGCGAACAGCGCGATGGTGCGCTCTTCGATCGGGCATTCGAGAATGCTGAGGAACTGGGCGAAGTAGTGCTCGACGCGGGCGAGGTTCATCTCGTCGAGCGAGACGAGGTAGATGTCGCCCAGCCCGCGCTGCTTGGCCAGCATGGCGGCAATGAGGTGGTCGGCCACGCCCGCCGTGGCCGGCTCGAACCGCC
>DYLT01000226.1 GCA_020721945.1 Blastopirellula marina | reverse complement strand
CCGATCGCACCGGATCGAGAAGTGCGTGTCCCAGAGATGCTCCAACGCCCGGGTTGGCCGGGGCGGACGACGCGTGCTCGGTCGGGTGGGTCGGCTTCGTGCCGCGACGTAAGTTGAGCTGCCAGCCCGTCGCCGTCCGAAACGCCGCGACGAGCGCCGACAGGCTGGCCACGTTTTCAATATCGGGCCGACGGGCCTCGAGGATTTGCTCGTGGTAGGTTTTCAGGTAGTTGAGGCAGGGTTTGGGCACACTCTCTCCGCACGAACGGTTTGACCCGCTGATCCCGACCAGTCCATCTGGATTTGGCCTCAGTGTACGGTTCGCAGTCACCGCACACGGCGCGTTCTCTATTTCCATCCTTGGCATCTCATCCATATCAGAATCCGTACAATGCCTATCCTCACATCGGCAACGAAAGCTGCACGACATGAATATTATGGGAGAAATACACAGACAGCATAGCGCAGAGAGAAAGCGCTACTTGTTACGGCTAGACGGCAATGGCTGATACGAACGCGAAGTCCCAACAGGCAGTGCCGTTAGAACTCGACGCTGCCAGGGGCTCGGGGGTAAGGAATGACATCACGAATATTCCCCATCCCCGTAATGAATTGCACCACGCGCTCCAGGCCTAGCCCGAACCCCGCATGGGGGACCGTCCCATATCGGCGGAGGTCGAGATACCACCAGTAACTATTGGGATCCAGCCCTAACTCTTCCATGCGCTGGCACAACACGTCGAGTCGCTCCTCGCGTTGGCTGCCGCCGATGATCTCGCCGACCTTGGGCACCAGGATGTCCATGGCCCGGACCGTGCGACCATCGTCGTTCAGCCGCATGTAGAACGCTTTGATCGACTTGGGATAGTCGTAGAGGATCACGGGGCGCCGGAAGTGCTTCTCGGTGAGATAGCGTTCGTGCTCGGCCTGGAGGTCGCGTCCCCAATCGACGGGAAATTCGAACGGTTGTCCCGACGCCTTGAGGATTTCGACGGCCTCGGTGTACGACAGCCGCACGAAGCGGCTGTCGATGATCCCCTGGAGCGTTTCGATGACGGAGTGGTCGATACGGAGGTTGAAGAACTCCATGTCTTCCGGGCACCGCGCGAGCACGTCGCGGAAGATGCGTTTGAGAAACCGCTCGGCCAGGTCCATGTTGTCGTCGAGGTCGAAGAACGCCATCTCGGGCTCGACCATCCAGAACTCCGAGAGGTGGCGCGTGGTGTTCGAGTTCTCGGCCCGGAAGGTTGGGCCGAAGGTGTAGATCTTGCCCAGCGCGCAGGCGTAGGTCTCGCCTTCGAGCTGTCCGCTGACGGTCAGGAAGGCGGGTTTTCCGAAGAAGTCCTGGCGGAAATCGACGCGCCCGGCCGTCTTCGGAGGGTCGGCCAGATCGAGCGTGGTGACGCGGAACATCTGCCCGGCCCCCTCGCAGTCGCTGGCCGTAATGATGGGCGTGTGGATGTAGAGAAAACCCTCGTCCTGAAAGAACTCGTGGATCGAGCGCGAGACGCAATTCCTCACCCTCGCCACGGCGCCGAAGGTGTTGGTGCGCGGGCGGAGGTGCGCGATCGTGCGCAGGAACTCGAACGAGTGTTGTTTCTTTTGCAGGGGGTAGGTCTCGGGATCGGCCATGCCATGGACGGTGATGCTCGTGGCATGCACCTCGGTCGCCTGACCCTTGGCGGGCGATTCCTTCAGCATCCCAACGACCGTCACACTGCAACCCAGGCCGAGCCGCTTCACCTCGGATTCGTAGTTCGGCAACGAGCCGTCGGCGACCACCTGGAGATTGCCGAAGGACGAGCCGTCGTTGATCTCGAGAAAGCTGAACCCCGCCTTCGAGTCGCGCCGCGTGCGGACCCAGCCTTGAAGTTTGACTTCCTGGCCCGCGTTCTCTCGCCGGCGGGCCTCGGCTACCGTAACTCGCTGCATCGTCGAAGCGTCCGAAAAACCGTGAATGGCCATGTCGAGGGCCACGAATCGGTATGCTGGGCGTATCCTACCGCGCTTGCGGTCTGGAGCAAGGGCGGGTCGCCGGGACTTGCCGCCCAGGCCGCGTGCGAACAGGCATGGAGCCCCCACGCAAAGCGACAAGTTCCCGCGATCCTCAACGCATCGCGGCACGAGGGCAACGCACGCTCCCGACGGCACGGCCGGGCCGCCGTTTGCGGCACCGACCTACTCGGGCCTTCCAGCCCGGAAAGGCGCCCCGGGGTAGTGCGGGCGCCGCGGGGTTTTGGTACAACAGGGTCCCAGAGCCGATGACCTGGACAACATCCGATCGGTGTCACCGTTCACGCGTTGGAGACTGGCTCATTGCTAGGAGAAACCGTCATGCGCCCGCGGGTGTGTTCTTGGTTGCGTGTGGGACTTGTGGCAATCGCCATTGCCTGGTATCTGCGGGGAGCGGCCTGGCGTACCGCCGAAGCAGGCGATGCGCCCGTGCCGGATCCAGGCGTTTCGCGTGGTATCTGCGTGGTGTTGGGCGATGCGCCGGCCGATGCGGCGATCCAGATGGCGCGCCAAAGCGAATTGCTGGTCTACGTGCAGGTGCCTCGTGCGGACGATGCCACCGCGGTCCGCCGCGCGGTTGCCGGCGCGGGACTGTACGGAACTCGGATCTTCGTCGAGGCGGGCGATTGGAACCGCTTGCACCTGGCCGACAACCTCGCCGACGCGGTGATTGCCACGGGCCGGGCGGCCGCCATCCCCGAGGCCGAGATCCTTCGCGTGCTGCGCCCGCTGGGCAAAGCGATTCGGGGCGATCGGGAGTTGACCAAGTCCCTTCCCGACGGCATCGACGATTGGAGCCATCCCTACCACGGCCCCGACAACAACCCGCAATCGCGCGATCGGATCGCGCGCGCCCCGTATCTGACCCAGTTCCTCGCCGATCCGCGGTATGCACCGCTTCCGCAGGTGGCGGTGGCCGCGGGCGGGCGCGTGTTCAAGGCGTTCGGGCACATCGCCTTCAAAGAGCGGGAAGAACCCTGGCTCAATACCTTGGCGGCCTTCAACGGCTACAACGGCACGCTCTTGTGGAGGCGCGCCATTCCCCCAGGGTTGATGATCCACCGCAATACGCTGATCGCCACGCCGACGAAGCTCTATTTCGGCGACGACCGCTCGTGCAAGGTGATCGACCCGGCGACAGGCCAGACGCTCGACGAGATCGCGCCGCCGGCGGACGTGGCCGGCGGGACGTTCTGGAAATGGATGGCGCTGGACGGCGGCGTGCTCTATGCCCTCATCGGCGAGCAAGAACAGCGCGATCCCGTGATCCGGCTGCGATGGACCAACCACGGCTGGCCCTGGAACCCGCTGTCACCCGGCTATAACCAACCCGAGCACACCTGGGGGTTCGGCCGCACCGTGCTCGCCATGGATCCGCAGAGCAAGAAGATCCTCTGGCGCTATCAGGAGTCGGAGCCGATCGATGGCCGAGCCATATGTACCAGCCACGGCCGGCTCTATGCGTTCCGGTTCGGCGCGTTCCTCACGTGCCTCGACACCAAGACCGGCCGGGTCCTTTGGCGCAAGACGCCCCAGAACGACGGTGCGTTGTTCGAGGCCCTTGGACGATCCCTGCCGCGTCAGGACTGGCGCACGAACTGGCGCACCACGGCGTACCTCAAGTGCAGCGACAAGGCCCTGTACTTCGCCGGCCCGCAAGTCGGCAAGCTGGTGTCGGTCTCGGCGGACGACGGCCACGTGCTGTGGCAGCATCCGCACAGCAATTACCAGTTGGTGCTGCGCGACGACGGCCTGTATGCCCTGAGCGGCCAGGTGGGCGCCGAAGTGGGCATGGAAGGCTCGTTCCGTCAGGACCTCGCCGGCATCCGCGAGCCGAGTTGCAAGTTCGACCCCCTGACCGGCCAGCTTCTGGCCCGATTCGAGCTGGGACGGCGCGCCTGCACCCGGCCCACAGGCGGGATCGACGCGGTGTTTTGCCGGGCCAGCGGCGGGTCCACGCGGTTGGAGGCCGCGACGGGGCGTTGGGGGCTGATCTCGCCCATGCGTGCCCAATGCCACGACGGGGTGACGATCGCCCATGGCCTGTTGTACTGGTGGCCATCGACCTGCGACTGCAATCTGACGCTTTACGGGATCACGTGCGTTGGCCCGGCGGGCGATTTCCGCTTCGACCAGCCCAGTTCCGAGGCCGAGCGACTCGAGACGTTCGCCGCGTCGGCCGAAGTCGCGTCGTTGCCGACCTCCGATGCCGACTGGCCGACGTTTCGGGCCGACAACAGCAGCACGGGGACCACGTCGGCCGAGGTGCCCTCCGCCGCGCGGCGAGTCTGGCGCGTTACCCTGCCCGAGGGCGTCACGCCGACCGCTCCCACGACGGCCGGCTCGCTGGTCTTCGTTGCCGGTTCCGACGGGGTGGTGCGAGCGCTCGAGGCGGCGTCCGGCCGAGTGACCTGGGACGCCTTCACCGGCGGCGCCATCCGCATGCCGCCCACGATTGCCTCCGGCCGCGCCCTGGCCGGCTCGGGCGACGGCTGGGTGTACGCTTGGGAAGCGGCCACGGGCAGGCCGCTCTGGCGGTTCCGCGCCGCGCCGGTCGAACGCCGCATTCCGGTTTACGGCCAGATCCTGTCGACCTGGCCTGCTGCCAGCGGCGTGCTGGTCGAGGGCGGCACGGCCTACGTGGCCGCCGGCATCGTGAACTACGATGGCACGCACGTCTACGCCCTGGACGTGGCCACCGGTCGGATCAAGTGGCAAAACAACACCTCGGGGCACATGGATCCTATCAGCCCCACCGGCGTCAGTGTGCAGGGCCAGTGCCTGGCCTTCGACGGGCGCCTGTATCTGGCCGGGGGCAACGTGGTCTCGCCCGCCGTGTTCGATATGCGCGACGGCCGCTGCTTGAACGATCCGGCACAGCACGTGCGCCGCACGGTTAACAACAACGTGCCGTCGTCCGAGAGCCCGCGCGGATGCGAATTGCACCGCATCGGGCAGGCCGTCTTCGTCAGCGGCAAGCCGTACTACGCGCACCCGCGGTACCCGGTCTACGACGCCTCGGTGACGAACAAGCTCGTGTACACCCGCGCCGCTGGCCGCGATCTGGCGTGGTTCAACCGCGTGAAACTGGCATGCTACGCGAGCGACGAGTCGCGCAAGGCCGACGTGTTCGCCCGGGCCTGGGGCCGGCTCGAGGTGCGCGGGCTTGCGCCCGTGTGGACCCACGACACGCGCGGTGGCGAGGCCCTGGCCGTCGGCAAGAATGCGGCGGTCGTGGCGACCGCGAAGGAGGTGCGGGCGATCGACCTGCGTGACGGCAAGGTGCTTTGGGCCGTGCCGCTTCCCGCCCCGCCCGTGCCCTGGGGACTCGCGCTGGGCCGCGACCAACGCGTCGTGGTCGCGCTGACCAACGGCGAGATCGTCTGCTTCCAATAGAACGGATGCCGATCGAGCCCGCAGGGTTCCCCCGGCAACCCGGCCCAAGTCACCCGTGCCGGTCGATCTCCGCGGCGACGCGCGCGACCAGGTACACCGCCGCGGTTTCGATGCGGAGGATGCGCGCGCCGAGGCCGACGCATTGCCAGCCCGCAGCGACGGCGCCGGCAACTTCCTCGGGGGTCCATCCGCCCTCCGGCCCCACCGCCAAATAGACCGATCGATCGTGGCCGCCACCGGTCGGCGGTTGCCAGCCCGCCTGCCGAACCGCCGGCGCGCCGGGATGCGCGAACAAGCGAAGCGGGACGTCGCGCGTCGCCGCGACAAAAGCAAACCAGTCCGCGGAATCAGCAATCCCCATGAGCCGGTTCCGACCGCATTGCTTCGAGGCCTCGACCACGTGACGCTGGAGCCTCGCCCGAACCTGCTCGTCCGGCTGAGCGACCGAGCGGGCTGCCTTGAGCGGCACCAGTTCCGTGACCCCAAGTTCGACGGCCTTCTCGACCAGCCATTTCTGGCGGTCCCCCTTGGGAAGCGATACGGCAAGGGTCAGGCGATAGGGTAGTTCGCGGTCGATGGCCTCGCGCGACAGGACCGAGAGCCGCACTTCACCCCGATCGATCCGCTCGATCCTCGCCAGGTATTCCAACCCGGACCCATCGAACAACGTAACCTCGCTCCCCGGCTTTGCCCGCAGCACGTGGACTAGATGGTGGGCCTCGGGGCCGATCAGCACCGCTTGGTTGCCCACAATCGGGGAGCTGCTGAAATACCTGTCCGGTGGGGACACGGCAATACCTCTCCAACAAAATGGCGTCAAGCCGAGTTGCGGATTGTACCGAATAGATGGGATATACGGTTCAGGTCCGGAGGCTACCCCTCTATCTTAGGGTGGCAACGACTTCGAGGGCGACGGGTGTCGCGCGATGTACGAATCCCACTGGGGACTGAACGAGTCGCCGTTTCGGGTCGGAAACGATCCCAAGCGATTCTATCAGAGTCCGACCCACGACGAGGCCCTCGCGCGACTCCATTTCCTCGTCGAGACGAGGCGGCGACTGGGGTTGCTGCTGGGTGAGGCGGGCAGCGGCAAATCGCTGCTAATGGCGGTCTTCGCCGAGCAGTTGCGCCGCTTGGGCCAGTCGGTCGCCACCGTGAGTCTGTTGGGCGCCGATCCGGTCGAATTGCCCGGCCTGTTGGCCTTGGCGCTGAAGCTCTCCGCCGATCGGTGTCGCTCGAACGGCGGGGTGTGGCGATTGATTACCGATCACATTGCCGAGAACCGGTACCAGCAAGTGGCAACCGTCTTCTTGCTGGACGATGCGGACCGGGCGCCGCCCTCGGTGCGCTCGCTGGTGTTGCGTCTGGCCCAGTGCGACCCAGCACCGGACTCCCGTTTGACGCTCGTGTTGGCCGGGCGCTACGAGCGGATGGGCCGCCTGGGCCCCGATCTGCTCGATCTGGCCGACTTGCGGATCGATCTGGAGCCTTGGGATTTGGCCGACACGCAGGAGTTCATCCGCTGGGCGTTGGCGCGCTCGGGTCGGGCCGAGACGGTGTTCGACAGCGCGGCCCTGGGCCGCCTTCATGAACTCGCCGGCGGTGTTCCGCGCCGAGTTTGTCAGCTCGCCGAGTTGGCACTGGTTGCCGGCGCGGGACAGCATCTCGCGGCCGTCGACGCCGAGACCGTCGAATCGGCGTGCCGCGAGTTGGGCGTCATCGAGGTGTGAACCCAGGCAGACTCCTTCACGCAGGGCAAACTTGCCCTGGGCACCCATCCGTGGTTCAATGCTGGTGGGGTGCCTGAAAGGATGCCATGCGATGATTGATGCGGAGATTGCCGCACGAGAGGGGTTGGTGCTGGTTTTTGCGGCGGACCAGCGTCCCTTCCGATATATGGGCGGCTCGGGGATCGTCAACCGGTTTTGCGTTCTCCAACCGCTCATGACGTTGGATGGCGACCGCATCGACGCCAGCCGCCAGGGGTTCCCCAATCGCGCCAGAGTGTGGTGGATGCTCCGCGACGACATCGCCGAGGAACAGGTCGTGCCCGGCTCGCTGTGGACCTCGCGGATCGAGCTGGCGGCCAAGTGGGAGGCCAAGGACCCCGAATCGGACAAATACCAGGCGAAGGTCCGCGACATTCAGCCGGGCGGGCAGGAGCTGATCGAGATCCTCTCGGTGGCTGCGCCGGAGCCCGACCTGGCGTACTTCCAGCGCGGCAAGAAGCTCGACTGGGCCCGCCCCACCACGCCGCTCGTGATCCTCCGCGGCACCCGGGTCGCCCTTGGCCCCCTGAAGGCCCGGTGGCTTCCGGAATACCGCCAGCTCGAGTTTTCGGCCGTATCGGCGGGCAATCCCGAAGTGCTCCGCGTGCCGGTCGACCGCTTCAACGCCATCGTTCGTGAAGAGCCCTTCACGATCGCGCTGAACGAGTACGACCCGCAAAGCGAGAAGACGACCGCCGTGGTGCGGCTGACCCGGCAGGCGTGGCTGAAACTCGACAAGCTTCGCGCCGCCGGCGAGGCGCTCGACGCCTCGACCGACGCCCAGGTCATCAACTGGGCCATGAAGCGGTACCGGGTGACGCACGCGCAGGCCGAGCCGGTCAAGAAGTTCTTCGCCCGCATCGCCGAGGACGATGCGGCCGGGGATGACCAACTCGCGGCAGCGAAGCTGAAGCGGCTGCGCGAGCTGGAGCAGGACGCGGAGCGGGTGCTGGCGTTGGGCGAGCGTATTGCCCAGTCGGTGGCCGAGACGCCGGCGTTCGAGGACCTCGTGCGCCGGCACCTCGACGCGATCGTGGCCCAGAAGATCGGCGAGCAGGTCGCGCTGCGCCAGGAAGAGATCCGCCGCCGCACGCAGGCCGAAGAGAGACAGCTCGAAGCGGTGCAGGCCTCGTTGCGGCGGTTGTCGGCCGACTTCGAGAAACGGGCAGCCGCCCAGGACGAGGAGTTCAAGGCCCGCTGGGACGATCGCATTCGCCAGCTCGAACAGCGCGAGCGGGCCGTGCAGGATCGCGAGCGGGCTGTCGCCGAGCAAGAGGAAAACCTGCACCTCCGTCTGGAACGTGTCATCCAACGCTATCAGAACGAGGCCCAGAAGGTGGGCGATGACCTGGTGGCCCAGTTGCCCATTCTGCGGCGCATGGGCTTGGGTGCCGGCGCCGACCCCGACTTGGCAGCCGACCCCGAGCCCGCCGAACTCCGTTTGCCCTATTGGCTCAAGGAGGAGCCCACGGCCAGCTCCACCGAGCCGATCGACGAGGCGACGTTTCTGGCGCAATTCCAGCGGGTGGTCGAGCGGCGCGGGTTCTCGTTCCACCTCGAGGACCTTCTGAACTTCCACGTCTGCATCAAGATCGGCGGGTTGTGCGTGCTGGCCGGGCCGAGCGGTACGGGCAAGAGCAGCCTGCCGCGCTTGTATGCCGAAGCCCTCGGATGGAAGAACCGCTACCTCCAGGTGCCGGTGCGCCCCGACTGGCTCGACGACCGCGATTTCCTCGGGGCCTACAACGCCTTGGCGC